>JAEINQ010000093.1 GCA_016342285.1 Desulfobacterales bacterium | reverse complement strand
ACTCGGCCCTGACATTGTTTTTGGGCATAACATACCCCAAAATTGGCCCTTGACTTTCCACGGATTAACTTTGTGGTGAACACATTTTTTTGTTGGTTAACCCGAGAAACATAAAGAGGGAGGAAACGGGATGGAAGATATCTTCGAAGGGGTTGCCCCCCTGGTGCACCGAAGCCAGATCAATGTCCCCTACAGCTGGTGGGCGGGCGATACGGCCAGTCGTTTTTTCGTGGCCCTTCGCGACCAGAAAAAGATTATGGGAACCCGCTGTGAAGCCTGCAACCGGACCTTCGTGCCCCCACGAAAGACCTGCCCCGTATGCTTCGGCGAGAATTCGTCGTGGGTGGAAGTCTCATGCGACGGCGTGGTGGAATCCTATACCGTGGCCCGCCGACAGCTGGCTGCCCTGCCCCGAAAGGTTCCGGTCATTTTCGGGCTGATCCGTTTAGACGGCGCCGATACGGCCATCCTTCATTACCTGGACGGTGTCGCACCCGAAGACATACGAATGGGCATGCGGGTGACGGCCTGTTTTTCAGCGGCACCCACGGGGCAGATCACCGACATCACCCATTTCAAACCCCTGTGACAGGGGGCTGAAAAACGTCAGATGCGCCGACACGGGCCCTAAACGCAGAAGGGTCTGGCGCAATCGTTTTTCAACATCCGAATAAAGGAGATTTTCCATGGATCGAGCAGCAATCATAGGCATCGGCATGACCCGCATCGAAGCCGACAAGACCCGGGACACCTTTGCCGACATGGCCTGGGAGGCTGTCAATCGGGCATTGGACGATGCCGGCATGTCCATTTCCGATATCGACAATGTCGTCACCACCTCCAACGACTTCTGGGACGGCCGGACCATCTCCTGCATGGCTGTCGGCGATGCCTGCGGCGCCAGCGACAAGAACGTCTCCTGCGTGGAAGGCGACGGCACCTTCGGCGCTTTCTACGGCATGGCCCGGGTTCTTTCCGGATCCTACGGCACGACCCTGGTCACGGCCCACAGCAAGGGGTCCGAATCCATCTCCAGCCTGATCACCAATGCCGCCTTTGACCCCATTTACGACCGTGCGCTGGGAATGGATATGATCACCGCCTCGGCCCTTCAGGCCCGCGCCTATATGCATCGCACCGGCACCGATGCCAGGCAGCTGGCCCGGGTATCGGTAAAAAACCACGGCAACGCCCGCCATAACCCGCTGGCCCAGCTTCCCATGGAGATCACCGTGGACGATGTGCTCGCCTCGGAAATGATCGCCGATCCCCTGCACAAACTCGACTGTTCCCCCGTCTCCGACGCATGCTGCGCGGTGATTCTTGCCAATGAAAGCCGGGCGAGCCAATACAGTGCCGAACCGGTCTGGGTCCAAGGCGTCTCTTTTTGCTCCGACGCTTATTTTCTCGGCGATCGCGATCTCTCCCGCGCTCCCGCGCTGACCGAAGCGGCCCGAAAGGCCTTTGCCATGGCCGGCATCACCGACCCGGGCAAAGAGGTCGACGTGGCCGAACTCTATGACGCCTTCACCTATCAGGAACTGTTGTGGCTGGAAGCCATGGGGCTGTGCGACGACGCCCAGGCCGGCCAACTGCTGGAACAAGGCGATTTCGACCTCGGCGGCCGCTTGCCGGTCAACCCGTCGGGCGGTCTGCTCAGCGGCCACCCGGTCATCGCCGCCGGCCTGATCCGTATGGCCGAGGCTGTCAAGCAGCTTCGCGGCCAGGCCGGGGCCTATCAGGTGGACGGCGCCCGTCGGGCCGTGGCCCACGGCGTCAACGGTCTTTGTGGCCAGTCCCACTGCGTCTGGGTGCTGGGCCGGGAGAAGTAAATCGTCATGGCCCCCAGGACCAGGTTTTGGGTTCCCTTTACAGGGGGGTGATATCCAAAGCCGTTCCGTAGGGCGTGACCAATGTGACCTATAGCGACTAAAGTTCAGGAGGAGAACATGGCCAAAAAACGTACCGCCATCGTCGGAACCGGTCAGACGTTTCATAAAAGCCACCGGCCCGATGTCAACGGTCAGGAGTTGATCAACGAGGCCGTCAAACGGGCACTGGCCGACGCTGACCTGAAAATGACCGACATCGACGCCATTGTCATCGGCAACATGGACCACTTCGAGGGCATCAATTATGTGGACTGCTGGAGTGTTGACGGCTCCGGCGGTACCATGCGCCCGGTGATCAAGCTGACCACCGGCGGCACCACCGGCAGCACCCTGGGCATCGGAGGCTATCACATGGTCGCTTCGGGGATGTTTGAAAAGGTGCTGGTTATCGGCTGGGAGAAAAACAGCGAGTCCGACACCACCGGCGCCATTACCACGGCATTCGACCCGGTCTGGGACCGCCTGGTCTTTGCCGGGGCCATCTCCGGCCTGGCTGCCGAAGCTCAGGCCTACATGGCCCGTTACGGCATCACCGACAAAGACGGCGCACGGGTTTCGGTGCGAGACCGTAAAAACGCCTGCAACAACCCCCACGCCCAGCTTCGAAAGGAAGTCACCGTCGAAGAGGTTCTGGCCTCGCCCATGCTGGCTGATCCCATCCACCTGCTCGACGTCTGCCCGCGCACCGACGGAGCCTGTGCCGTGATCATGGCAAACGAGGATGTGGCAGAAAAAATTACCGCCACGCCGGACTGGATCTGGGCCACGGCCAACCGCCACACTTACTCCTATCTGGGCGACAACAATTTCGGGCGGCTCGATTCAATGGCCCGGGCATCCGCGGAGATCTACAAAAAAGCCGGCATCCGGGAAGTGAGAAAAGAGATTGACGTCATTGAACTCTATCAGCCCTATTCCATGGCCGGCATCATGTGGATCGAAGACCTGGGCCTGGCCGAACATGGAAAAGGCGCCGAATACATCTGGAGCGGCGCCACGGACATGGGCGGCGAAGTGCCCGTCAACCCTTCGGGCGGGGTCATTGCCTGCAATCCCATCGGCGCCACCGGCCTGATCCGATGCGCCGAGGCCGCCCTGCAGGTGATGGGAAAAGCCGAGGGGCGACAGGTGCCCGATGTGCGGCTGGCGCTGAGCACCGGTTTCGGCGGCTGCTTCTGGTCCGACGTCATCCTTCACGGAAAAGACAAACCGGACTTCTAATTTTATTGAACCACAAGGGATTGCCAAGCATGGCCGCAAATATACAAATGTTTCACCGCAGAGCCGCAAAAATCGCAGCGTTTCTGACAGGACGAACAGAATATATTTGTCCGGCCGATCACCAGCGAAAAACCGCCGCCCTTCTCAGTGGCGATATGAATCGAGTCTCTGCGTTCTCTGCGCCTCGAACGAGCGTAGCGAGTGGGCGGTGAGAAAAAAAACAGACGGAAGGAAAGCGATATGAGTGACAACGAGCGCCTGATCATCGAATCCGGAGATGCCAGACAGCCGTTCAATTACGCCATCGGCATGCACGGCAGTAAATTCTTCCAGGAGATTCGCGACAATCGACGCATCATGGGGATCAAATGCCCGGCATGCGGCAAGGTCTATGTTCCGCCGCGGCGGGTCTGCGGCCAATGCTACGTGGAAATGAAAGAATTCGTCGAAGTCGGGCCTGGAGGAGAAATCGGCACCTTCACCATTTTGCGCTATGCCTTCATCGATCCGGAGACCGGCGAACAGAAACCGGTCCCCTACGGGTACGGGTTTATCCGATTCGATGGCGCCGACACCCTGTTTCAGCACTACATCGACATCGACGATGAGTCCAAGGTGAAAATCGGGGCCCGGGTCGAACCGGTTTTTTCCGATGCGCCCAAGGGGACCATCAAGGACATTCTCTATTTTAAAATCGTCGAGTAAAGCGTCCTGGCCCAGAGACCAGGCTTTGGATGTTCAAACGTCATTGAGAACAAATCCCGTACCTGTTCACAGGGTTGAATCGACAATAAAGTTCCGAAGCTTCGCACGGTAAGCGTTTACAGGGTGCCGTAGATGCAAGGCGCCGGGCGTGCAGACGTACTATTTCGTACTTCAAATGCCCGGGAATGAAGTCACGCCTTGGCGTGATGCCCTGTGAACGCTGACCAAATTCCGATCCGCCATTGCGGATCACAGGCAAAAACATGTATGGTGGCGCCTTGATTTTTATGGAAACCCAGAGACCGGTTTGCCCGGACTCGCCCCGGTTGCCGTTGCCGAAAGGTCATGGCGCCCGGTCCTTTGAACGGCTGAAAAAAAGGCCCATGCATCCGACAGCCACCATCGACCTGAAAAACCGATCCCTCCGGGTCCCCCATGCGCTGAGTGCCACGGTCGTCACGGGACCGGATAAGCTCAGGAGCGGATTCGGCAACGGAGACTGCCTGCTCATGGACGCCCCGCGTGGCGTCTTTGCCGTGGCCGATGCCAGCGAGCGCCATCCCCGGGCATCGCGAAGACTGCTCACGAGGCTCCATAAAATCCTTGTCAGGCAGGACTCCGATACCGATCCGGGGTCTCTGGCCAATCGTCTCGAAGAAGCCTACACACAGCAGAAATACACCCACAAGTCGACCTTGAGCGGCATCGCGTTGTCACACACGGCTGGCCAGGTGACCATTCACCTGTTTCACGGCGGCGACAGCATGGTCATGGTCGTCCATGCCGACGACGGTCGCATCCTTCTTTCCACCCGGCCCGACATGAATTTTGCCGGCCGGATCCGTCAGGGCGTGGGCGTCTCTTCCCACACCTTCAGCACGGATATTCCCCTGCGGGTCATTCTCGCAACCGACGGATTCGGGGAGATTCTCAAGGCCCTTCAAGTCCCTGACGGCCCCAAACAGAGTCAAAGGACCTCTTCCTTACTCAAAGAACTGGTCCGCGCCCCCTTGCAGGATATGGAAAAACGGGTCCGACACCTGATGGAATCCGACCCCGGCAGGCCCTTTCACGACGATATCGCCGTTATGGTGCTGGACCCGGCGATCATGAAAAGACTGCCGAGACTGGCACTGACCATGGGGGGCACCTCTCCGCGACAGGAAGCGGCTTTTGCAAGAAATGTCGACCATGGATGGCCCGAGCCCGAGTTAACCGACGATCTATGGCAGGACCACACCGATGTCCTGCGGACCGCCGGCATCCGGTTTCTGCCCGACGGGGCTGACAAGTGAGGCTCCACCCGCAGCACCCGCAGAGCGGGTGGCCTCAGGCAGCCCCCCAAAGGGGGCTCAATGTCCAATATCCAATTCTCAATACTCAATGTTCAAAGCGGTATTCTGCCATATCTCAGCCAAAAAGAACCGGAGCGAAGCGACGCCTCAACTTCGAACCTTGAACTTCGAACCTTAAACCTTGAACTTCACCATCGGGAAATCTGTCATGGAATTGATCCAAGCTGCTATTGCAAAGGGCCAACGAGCCCTGAATGAACACCAGGCCAAAAAACTGCTTCGGGCTTACAACATTTCCACCGTTTCCGAGCAACTCGTTCAAACGGCCGATGAAGCGGCAGCCGCAGCCGGAGAAATCGGTTGGCCCGTCGCCCTGAAAGCCTGCGGACCGGACATTCTGCATAAAACCGGCCAGGGTCTCATGACCCTGAACCTGGACGAAGAAGAATCCCTTCGCAGGGCCTTTGCTCGAATCGAAAAAGTCGCCGCCGATCAAACCCTGGAAGGGATGCTGGTCCAGGCCATGGTCTCGGGCCACCGGGAGCTGGTGGTGGGCATGAAACGCGAGCCCCAGTTCGGCCCCTGCGTCATGGTCGGTCTCGGCGGCATTCTGACCGAAATCTATCAGGACACGGCATTTCGTGTGGCACCCTTTGATGACTTAGAGGCCATGGACATGATTGAAGAACTTCGCTGCCGCAAAATACTTCAACCCTTCCGGGGAGAAGCGGCGGCCGATTTGGATGCCCTGTGCCAAACCATCGTCTCCATGGGAAAAATCGCCATGGATTTTCCAATGATTGAAGAAATTGATGTCAATCCGCTGGTCATGACACCCCAGGGAAAAATCGTTGCCGTGGATGCACTCGTGATTCTGGCGGACGTGTAAAAAGTGAAGATTAAAACAATTTTTTACGAATGCGTCAATCTTTAGAAAGTGAAAACAAAATGATTGAGTCCATTAGCGAAAGCCCCCTATACCGGATTGCCAACCCCCAAAGCATCGCTTTTTTCGGTGCCTCAAAAAACATTTCGGGCATGGGAACCAGCATCCTGGGCTCGCTCCAGGCCCAGGGATTTGAAGGCCCCGTCTATCCTGTCCATCCAAGAGATGAACAGATTCTCGGGCTTACCGCCTGCAAAGATGTTCGGGATCTTCCCGAAATCCCGGATCTGGCCGTGATGGTGCTTCCCACGAGGGTTGTCCCGGAGGTGCTGGATGCCTGCGGCGAAAAGGGGATTCGACAGGCCGTCATTGTCTCAGGCGGTTTCCAGGAGGTCGGTCCGGAAGGAGCCGATCTCCAAAAAAGCCTCCTGGCAGTGGCCCAAAACCACGGCATCCGCCTGCTCGGCCCCAACTGCCTCGGTGTGGCCAACCCGCACCACAAACTCAACACCACCTTTTTGCCCAACAACAGCGCACCGGGATTCATCGGCATGGCCTCCCAAAGCGGTAGTTTCATCACCCAGATGTTCAGCTACCTGGACCATTACGGAATGGGCTTTTCCACCGGGTTCAGCGTCGGCAACGAGGCCAACATCGATCTGGTGGACTGCCTGGAATACCTGGGCGCCTGCCCCCATACCCGAGTAATCGCCCTGTATGTGGAAACCCTTCGCCGGGGCAGGCAATTCATTGAAACAGCCCGGGCTATCGTACCCCACAAGCCCATCGTAGCCTATTATGTGGGCGGCTCCGCGGCTGGAAAGACGGCGAGCCTGTCTCACACCGGGGCCCTGGCCGGTCCGGACCGCCTCTATGACGGCGTTTTTCGCCAGAGCGGGGTGATCCGCGCCCATTCCATGGAAGAACTCTTCGATTTTTGCCTGGTGCTCGGCACCTGCCCCCCCCCAAAAGGCAACCGAATGGTCATCCAGACCCACTCCGGCGGCCCCGGTGCCGTTGCAGCCGATGCCTGCAGCCGTAACGGTCTGGAAATCAACCCCCTGGGCAAGGCAACCCTGGAGGCGCTGGCCCCCTATGTGCCCAGCACCGGCAGTGCCAACAACCCCGTGGATCTGACGTTTTCCAGGAACCCCATGGATTTTTTCTCCAGCATTCCGAAAATCCTGATAGAGGAACCATCGGCCGACGGGCTGCTGGTCTATTTTCTGATTCCGGACAGTGTCATGCGCCGGGCCTTGGACCAGATGGGTGTTCCCACCGAACAGATTGAAGGGGAAGTCAGGAAAATCATTCACGCCCAGTGTCAAAGCATCTACGATCTTCAACAACAAAGCCCCAAACCGATTGTCGGGTTTTCTTTCATGGACCGAAACGACCGGTTCATCAGCCGCATGGTGGAGATGGGGTTTCCCATTCTGGAGAGCCCGACCCGGGCCGCCCGTGCCATGGCCGCTCTTTACCAGTACACACAATTTCAGAGAAAGCTTGTGAAAAGCGCATGAACCACGAATGAACACCAATTCACACCAATATAAATTAAGGACATTCGTGTCCTTTGGTGTCCATTCGTGGTTCAAAAAAATGTTTGGTCGCGGCAATACCGCCCAAGACCTTCATGTGAGAAATCAATTGGTTGAAGAAGAGGGCAAATCAAATGAAAAAAATCCTCGGCATCGTGTCATCCCCCCGAAAGCTCGGCAACTGCGAACTGGTGATCAAGGAGATCAGCCGGCAGATCGACGTTCCCCACGAACTATCCTTGCTGCGTCTCTCCGACTTTTCCATCCTGCCCTGCAAGGGATGTTATACGTGCCTTTTTAAGCAGCAGCGATGCCCCCTCAAGGACGACCTCAACACCATCATCGACGCTCTGGTGGAAGCCGACGCCGTGATCCTTTCGGCCCCCACCTATCTCCTCGATGCCAACGCCATGCTCAAGGTTGTCATCGACCGGGGGCTGGCCTTTTATGCGGCAGCAGACGGCCTGTGGGGAACACCTGCCATCGGCGTGGGCGTGGCGGGCATCGAAGGCAAGGAAGGGGCCACCGTGCTGGGCTTGCAGCGATTTCTTTCCATGTTCATGGCCGACAAGAAGATGTGCACCATGGTTTACGGCGCCCTGCCCGGAGAAGTGCTGCTCAATGAAAAGAATAAGGCCGTCATCGGGGATCTGGCCGCGGCCCTATTCCGGACGGCGCCCGAACCGAAAGAACCATGCTGTCCCCTTTGCGGCGGCGACACCTTCCGGTTTCTCGGCGACAACCGCGTCCGGTGCATGCTCTGCAGCAATGCCGGCACGGTGGATGGG
Source organism: Desulfobacterales bacterium (assembly GCA_016342285.1). GTDB lineage: Bacteria > Desulfobacterota > Desulfobacteria > Desulfobacterales > JAEINQ01 > JAEINQ01. The sequence goes on along the minus strand of JAEINQ010000093.1, from coordinate 9,334 downwards.
GCCACGGGCACACTCGTCTTTCATATCGAAAAGAGCGGTCACGATCTTTTCCTCACCGACCGGGACGCCCTGTCCCACCGGGACTGGCTTCGCGAGATGAAAGCGCGGTTCAAGGAGATCAAGGGGGATATCGCCGCCATCACCTCGGAATACAAAGACGACGGCACTTGGATACGCCCAGGGAAATCGGACGACGCTTAACGCCGATGCACTCTTAAAAAGTCATCAACTTGCCAATTCTTTTAATTAACCACGAAGAGCAAGAAGTACACGAAGCTGAAATCAAACGATACTATTATTCTTCGTGCTCTTCGTTTTCTTCGTGTTGAAAAATGGACTTTATGGGACTGTCAATATTTCGGGAGTTTTGGATCCATTTAACTTTCTGGGAAGGCGGGTGCCATGACCAATGCAATAACTGAAAACACCGTCGTCGCCATTCGCTGCGAATCCTACGACCGGGAAAAAATCGGTGAGATCATCGTCCGGGGGATGGATATTCTGGGCTACCGCCCCAGGGGCCGGGTCTTTGTCAAACCCAATGTGGTCTTTGCCTACAACACCGATGTTTTCGGAGACATGGCCTATACGGCGACCCCGCTCATGGGGGCCGCCCTGGACACCCTGTCCCGGCAATCCGGCGTCGACCGGGTGGATATGGGTGAAAACAGCGCCATCGGCTTTCCGACCCGCCTCTGTTATAAAAATGCCGGGTACTATGATGAAGTGGAGTCCGTCCGAAAAAGCGCCGGCTGTCCGGTGGACATCTTCTGCATGGACGAGGTGCCCCGGAAATCGGTGTTTGTCGGGGGGAAGGTCCACGACAACCTGCGCATCTCGAAAATAATGGCCGAAGCCGACACCAAGGTCTACCTGCCCAAGCTAAAGGGCCACTGCGTGAGCAACATGACCGGGACCGTCAAGCTCAATATCGGCATCTGCTCCGACGACGAGCGGGCCATCCGCCACGATTTTCTTCTCAATGAAAAGATCGTCGACCTGCTGGCCGTCGGATACCCGGACTTTATCATCATGGACGCCGTCGACGTGGGGGTAGGCAACGAGGCCTTTCCGGTCAGAAGGAAACTTGGCCTGATCCTCATGGGGACCAACCCCATGGCCGTGGATCTGGTGGGAGCGCGGCTTCTGTGCCTCGACCTCGACGACGTGCCCTACCTCAAGGCGGCCGTGGCACGGGGATACACCCCTTCCGGCATCGATCAGGTCACCATCGCCGGCGACCTGCGCAGCCTGGAAGACGTCGACGAACAGGCCAAGCGGTTGCTTCCCTACGACGACGACTTTTACGGATGGCAGGATGTGGAAAAGGAACTGGAAAGGCTCAACTCGCCCCTGCAGTTCAAATGGGGACCGTATCAGGGGGGCAACGGCAAAAAGTGCCTGACCGGTTGTGTCATGGGGTTGAAAATGTTTTTGAGCGGCATCGAAAAACACGCCGGCGCCTCAGCCTTTGCCAGGGCCAAACCAGCCGTCTTTGTCATCGGAAATGTAGCCGGACCCATCGACGCCCAGGGTGGAGAAGTATACAAACTGGGAAGCTGTGCCCGGGCCGAAATCGTCAATGCCAAAAAGGTCATCCATATCGACAAATGCTTTACCACGGCCAGCGATATGAATCTGGCCATCGCCCACCGCCTCGGCATGCCGGCCATCACCCGTGATCTGGGATTTCTAAAGGACTACGCGGGTGCCATCGCCGCTGCCTCGTTTCAAAAACTGGTCGGCATGCGATATCTTCAGGACATGGGCCACTTTATCGCCAACGGACTGGTTCGAAGGGTTTAGCCGAAAATCGCTCGACGGGAAAGGTGAATCGATGTTAAGATCTACCCCATATTAGGGGATGACCAATAGGTGTGACGATGGAAAAGCCTCAACAAAACACTGTGGATACCGGCTTGATAAGAATGTTCTTAAGTATGACGCCGGAAGAGCGCATTCTTGCCAACGATGAGACCGTTCGCACCATTCTGGAATTGAGACATGCCATCAAGACCCAAAAAACCGCCACCGATGAACCTGAGCGCCCTGATCAAGGGCCTCAATGAGGCAGGCGTGGCCTTTGTGGTTGTGGGCGGCATCGCAGCCGTGGCCCAGGGCGCCCCGGTAACCACCTTCGACCTCGACATCGTTCATCGCCAGACCGAAGACAATGTCGAAAAACTGATGGGTTTTCTTAAATCCATCGATGCTTACGCCCGCCGACCGGACGACATAATTCTGAAACCGGTCATGGAGGACCTCAAAGAAAAAAGTCATGTCCTTCTTTCAACAAACCTGGGACCGCTCGACGTTCTGGCATTTATCGAAAAAGGGTTGGGGTTCGACGAACTCATCGATGACTGCATTCAGATCGAATTTCATGGTCACACCGTTTACGCCCTCAACCTCGAAAAAATGGTCGAGTTGAAGCGCGAATCGAGCGCCCCGAAAGACCGGCACCGCCTTGAAATCCTGGAAGAAACGTTGCGGGCATCGGAACGCTGGGACAACAAGGGATAAAAGAGCTCATCCTTTTCACAGGGTCCAGTCCATAAAATATGATTTATCATGAAATCGGAACCGGGATGCGACTCCATGAAAAGGAGCTTACAAGCCCAGGATTTTCCTGGCCTCATCGGGCGTGGCCACGTCCCGGGTTGCCTCTTTGATCACTCGGGCGGCCCGGTCCACGAACTGGGCATTGGAATCCGCCAGCTTTCCCCTGGAATAGTAAACATTGTCCTCCATTCCCACGCGGACATGACCGCCCATGGCGATGGTGGCCAACATAATCGGCACCGCTCCCTTACCGACGCCAAAGGCAGACCAGGTTGAGCCTTCGGGCAAAAGCCCCTTCAAGAATACCAGGTTCTCGACAGAGCCTCCGATCCCGCCGGCGGCGCCAAGAACAAACTGAAAGTGAGCCGGCGCCTGCAAAACCCCTTTCTTCAGGTAATACATTGCATTGTATATCATTCCAGCATCAAAAATCTCGATCTCAGGTTTGACCCCATTTTCAATCATGGTCCGTCCCAGGTTTTCCAAAAAATCGGGCCGATTGATGAAAAGCGTTGTGTGCATCCAGTTCATGGAACCGGCATCAAAGGATGCCAGTTCAGGCTTTAATTCGATGAAGTGGGCCATTCGAGTCTCATCGGTGGCATCCAGTGCCCCCGAGGTGGTCAGGTTCAACACAATATCGCATCGATCACGGATCAGGGTGACGGTTTCTTCAAATTTATCCTTGCTCATGGTTCCCGAACCCTGGTCGTCTCTCATATGGAGATGTGCAACAGCGGCACCCGCCTCCCAGCAGTCATACACATCATCGGCGATTTCAGACGGTGTCAGTGGAATGTTCGGATTGTCCTTCTTGCTTGGCCAAGCACCGGTGGGTGCAACGGTGATAATGGTTCTTTGATCGAAGTTTTTCACATTTACCCCTTGGCTGTGTTTGGTTGTAGGTTCCTCACCAGACCTTGCCTATCCAGTTTCATCTTGCAGCCATAAACGCAGATGAGCCTTACCCGGGCTACCTGCCGATGGCATTCCCCCCTTCAGGGGATTGCGCCGGATTGCCCCGGACACAGCACAGGAAGCGCTATTTGGCGACTTTGGCCCGCAGGCCCATCAACTGCACCGGGCGACATAGACGCCATTGGATGATGTCGACTGCTGCAAGGGATTTTCAAATTCAATGGTGTGGCCTTGGGCCCGGGCAAACACATTGCCGAGGATTTCAAGAAAATGATCCTCGGGCGGGTCATTGGACCAGAGGGCGAATACACCCCCTGGCTTTAAAAAGGTTTTGAGCCGCGAAAGGCCGGCCTCGGTATAAAAACCGGCATGGCTGGCATTAAGCAGGGCCTCCGGGGTATGGTCGATATCCAGCAGCACGGCATCGAATGGGCCTCCTGGCCGTTCCGGGTCAAAACCCTCTCCCCGGACCAGAGCGAAAAAATCGGCATGATGATAGACGCAACGCCCGTCGCGGCCCAACACCTCACCGTTGGGTACCAGGGCTCGCCGATGCCAGTCGATCACCGGTGCCAGGGCTTCGACCACAACCAGTCGCTTCAGCGCTTTAAATTTTAAGGCCGCCGCCGCCGTATAGCCCAGGCCCAGCCCGCCGACCACCACGTCCCACCCATCGCCGCCCAACACACCCAGACCGATATCGGCCAGGGCGACTTCAGCCTCATGGAAAAGGCTGCTCATAAGATACTCGTCGCCCAGTTTGACCTCGTAGACCACCCGATCGTTTAGGCTCCGCATGCGCCGACGCCGAAGGACCAGTTCCCCCATGGCCGTTTCCTGAAAGTCGAGCTCTTCAATACTGAGCGGCATTTTTTTCGCCCTTTTGATTGAGGAAATGATGAACGGCACCTTTGGGTTTGCGTGAAATCTGACCCATGAGTTGAAACGAGATGGATGACCGCCCATATCGATCCCGAATGTCATCAAGCATCGTCAGCCATAGCTTTGCCGTCATCTCGGAATCGGCCAGGGCCCGATGAAACACACCATCGGTAGGAATCTTCTTGAATTCAACCAGACTGCCAAGCTTGTGGTTGGGGGCATCCTGATACAACCGCCGGGCCACGAGCATAGAGCAAACAAAGGCCCCCGAATAGTTCCGCCGGATAAAACTCAGCTCCGTATCCAGAAACCGCCGGTCAAAGGAGGCATTGTGGGCCACGAGGTTGTGGTCCCCGATAAAATCGGCAAATTCGGCCATGACGCGGGCACACGGTGCGGCTTTGGCCAGCATTCGATTGGTGATCCCGGTATAGCTTTCAATGAACCGGTCGATGCGAAATCCGGGGCACATCAGTTGCTGAAAACGGTCCGTCACCCGACCCCGCTCCAGAAGAACAGCGCCGATTTCAATGGCCCGGTCCCCCTGGTTCGGCGACAGGCCGGTGGTCTCAAAATCGAGCACCACCACCGTGTCCGCCCGTCTCTTTCCGTTGATACCGTTCATTGCAATGATTTCATCTCTTTTTTTGTAGCTGTTCACGAGGTTGAAAAGATCAAGAAGTTCCAAACCCTCGCACTGTAAGCGTTTACAGGGTGCCGTAGATGCGAGGCGCCGGGCATGCAGACGGTCTCTATTGTACTTCAAATGCCCGGGAACAAAGCAGATGCGGTGCCCTGTGAACGCTTACCTTTTTTTGATGCGAAGTGAACCAGCCATGGTTTAGTCGCTGGCATCACAAAAATCAAGAATCAAGAGGAAAAATCGGTCTGGGTACATTGCGATAGGGCAATCGGTTGTAGCGCGGGGTGCAAAGTGCGCCGCTGTCACAAACAATCACTTGCCCTGCAATCGGCTCGAACGCAGCACGGAAGTGTTGCATTGATTTTAGCGCCACGACATGCTTGCTCTGCGGGTCGATACCAAATGCTTTAAATTGCTGCAAATCTAGTATTTGGCGGGCAATGGTGACCACCAATATCTCAACACCACCAACCCGTAGAACAGCACTAGAACCGAAACTGCCCCCGAGCCCCTGAAGCATTGGACCATCGCCGGTGAAATGCCCGTCACTGATAGAAACGAGTTCGCCCTCAACGGCGAGTGGCCCACCACCGAAGCGTGGATCGGTCTTACCACCCAGCGCAATATGAACCCGTTCACCAACATCAGCAGCATGCAACGCCTGCGCGACCTCGCGATCCACCATGGGCCCAAAACAGGCATTCGTCACACCCGCCTCAAGCATTGCGCGCAAGAGCTCAGTTGAATCGCCATAGCCGCCTGCACCGGGATTATCCGCATAGTCAGCAATGACCAGCGGTCCTTCGTTAGGCTCGTATGTAGCTGCAATCGCGGCAGCTTCCTCAACGCTGAGATAGTCGTTCAGCACCTCAAAGCGCCGGTTCCATATGTCATCCGCAATCGTTTCGGCAAAAGCAGTATGTGCGGCAAAATCGCCCTGGCCTGTGACCAACACCGTTGGGCCAATCCTTGCAACATCTGCACTGGCGAAACCAGCATTAATGCTCACGGCAAATACGTCGGCCTTCTCCTCATACGCCCGCGCTGATGCAATGCGCTCGATCATCGGGCCAATGTCCGTGCGCCCACCGTTGACTTCTTCCAACATAGGTCGACTCACGAGAATCGTGTGCGGTTGGATCTCGCCAGCCATCGTCCGGTTTAAAATTTCGCCGGCATGGCGACCGGTGTCGCGCATATCAATATGTGGATAGGTTTTGAACGATACAATGATATCAGCCAGAGCGCACATCTTATTACTGACATTTGCGTGCGGATCAAGTGTGATGGCAATTGGCATCTTGTCTCCCACCACGCTGCGGATACGCCAAAGCAGCTCACCTTCGCCATCTTCACAAAAATCAAGGTCCATTGCGCCATGCAACCCGAGCAGAAGTCCGTCGAATGGGTGCTGCTTGATGATGGAGAGGATTGGATCACAGAGCCAGTTAAACGTTGCCCGCCTTACCTTCCCGCTTGGTCCCGCGGCTGCGCTGAGCACATGATTGACATGCCAGTCATGCGCTCGACCGGCATCGAGGAAACCGGCAAGTTCAGTATTTGCCTGGCCACGCTCAGCGATGGCTTCGGTGCCCATCAAAACATAACGGTTTCGAAATGCCTGTTCATCCGTTTCCTGAAGACTAAAGGAATTGGTTTCATGGGACATTTCGGCAGTTAGAACCTTAAACGACATCAGATAATTCCTTAATAATTATAATAATCCATTTGGTTGCGGCCAAAATTTATCCTCCTACCATATCTTGCTGATAAACCCTTCAAAATACGTCCAAATAATTTATCACGGACGTCTGTTTTCAGATATTCAACCAGGAAAATGGCATTTTCAATAAGTTTGCCCTTGCTTTTACCGGTAACATAGATACAATATTTGTACCTGTAAAGTTTGTAGGTCCATATTTTGTCTGTCTGATAACGGTGACATCGATAAACTGGAGACCGGTTTGCCAAGTGTGACAATCACGCGCGATACGTTCCTTGAAGACAGTCAAGGCCGAAGGTTTTCCGATGTTGTCAACGATCCGGATCAACCCTTTGATGTCGTCATCGAGTTCTTTAATGATCCCGGCAGGCAGCGCCGGATGGAGGAGTCTGAGATTCACCACGACAGGCCGCCTTTGGCCGGCGTCGTCCGAGAACTTGAATCTCATCCAGCCATCGATCGGTTGTTGGCGGACACACACACTCAGCGGAGTAAACGCTTAAGACAGGCGGTTGGTGTGGTCATACGAATGATCATGCAGGCCAGAGGTTGGCGAAAAACTGGCCGAAAAGGGTCGATGGGTGTCAGGGCCACCAAAAATGGATCGGCCCCCAATCACAATACGGGCGGGCTCGCATTCTGGTTCATCCGTGCCGAGCGGTATGAGCGTGCCGAGGGAATGCCGTTTCAATCAGTGCGTAAGCGATGCCAGAAACTTTGGCCCAAATAAATCGAAATCGTTCTTCTGACCGATACCTCCCTTGCACCTCGGCATGAGCGGATCGCCAGATATTGTCATTTCTTCACATATAATTGATACCTTACGCTTGGAGAAGTTTGGTCTGCTATAAGATTTTCTTAAATTTATGATACGAAATATGGAAGGAATTAAGACAATGGCGATCACGAATGAGACGGCATTAGTTTACTGTGAAAATCAATTTGGGCTAGTTGACGGGAAAACAGCTTCAGGGCTGGTTAGACACTCTGAAACCTATACCATTGTTGGGGTTATTGATAGTTCTTTAGCCGGAAAGGATGCCGGGGAAGAATTAGGAGAAGAAAAAAATGGTATCCCCATTTTTGCCAATTTAAAGGATGCGTTGAGTAAACTTTCTGAGATCCCGGATTGTTATATATATGGGAAGGCTCCTTTAGAAGCCTATATATCAATGAAAGAAAGAAATTTGATCTTAGAAGCGATGGGCAACGGAATGGACATCATTAACGGCTTGCATCAGTTCTTTTCTGAAGATCGAGAGTTTGTCCATATGGCTGCCCGCAACGAAGTCCAGATAAAAGACATCAGAAAGCCGCCGCGATTAAGAGATTTGCATGTATTCACGGGAAAAAGATCGGAAGTAACGGCTCCTGTGGTCGCCGTATTAGGTACCGATTGTGCCTGCGGAAAAAGGACGACCGCGGTTGAACTCAACAACACCTTAAACAGTCTCGGAATTAAATCGGTATTGGTCGCGACAGGCCAAAGTGGTTTGATGCAGGGGGCTATGTATGGCGTAGCGATCGATGCGCTTGTTTCCCAGTTTGTCGTCGGTGAAATAGAAAATGCCGTCGTTCAGGCGTTTAACAACGAAAAACCCGACATCATTTTGGTAGAAGGACAAAGTGCCGTCAGTCATCCCGCTTTTTTAGGCTCTCTGGGCATTTTGAAAGGCAGCAATCCCGATGGTGTTATCCTCCAACACCCACCCGCCAGGAAATCACGGTGTGATTTTCCCAATTTGAAGATGCCTGATGTTGAGAGTGAAATAAAACTGATTGAAAAGATTTCCCGAGCGAAAGTAATGGCTATTGCTTTAAGCCATGAAGATCTTTCAGACAATGAAATTATAGGCATCATAGCAAATTATGAAAAGAAGTTTCAATTAGCAACCACAGATGTACTGAGCCATGGATGTGAAAAACTCGTTCAGGCCTTGATCGATCAATTTCCACAACTGAGACAAACAACCCAGCGGGAGAGATTAAAAATTGCCCCTGCAATGGCAGCGTAAGAGCAGTATTTTGTATAGCGTTGCATTAAAACGTTCCTGTCCATGCGAGCTGGTCTGTTGATTTGACAGCCGTTGTTGGATAGATGCTGGTTTCTTGATTCTGGATGCTGGATATTCAGGATCAGCCAGTTCCGGCAACAATTTCCGCATAAAGGACTATAGCGGAAAAACATCTTCCTTGTATCTGCGGCAACCTCGGCAATCGCTCAACTCAGGATAATAATTATGAATAATTTAATGCCGAGGATAGAAATATCACTGCCCCAAATACTGGATAATGCCCGGATGCTATCTGAACTTTATGGGCAAAAAGGTGTTTCCATAATGGGAGTTTCCAAGGCGGTGCTTGGAGAACCTTCTATTGTTAAGGCCATGATCCAAGGTGGCGCCAGATATATTGCCGACTCTCGCATTGAAAACATTGAAAAGATGAAAGCAGCGGGGATATCAACCCAGTTTGTTCTTTTGCGAACACCATTAAGCCAGGCTGAAGCCGTGGTTCGAAGCGCAGATATTAGCTGTCATACACTATAATTCTTCATCAGAGGGTGAAGGACAATTCCTGACATGAAGAGCATATAAGATCTGGGT
>JAEINQ010000092.1 GCA_016342285.1 Desulfobacterales bacterium | reverse complement strand
GACAGTTCCGAGCCGCGAGAAGGCACCCTCCTGGCCCTGGCCGGCACCATTTTACCCATATGAAACAGCGAAGAGCCATTTTTCAGTCCACCGCCCGAAGCATCATGATCACGTCCACCAGTCAGGCTCGGAAAATTTCACGCCAAGCCCCGACCTACAAAATCAAGTGTCACAACATCCATCCATGAGCACATGTTGTGTTTTTGCTTGTTTTTGCTATACTGCACACTTACGCGTGGGCCTGGGCGTTAACAACCCGCCGACTTCTCGACATCCACTTTCGTTATCAACCATTTTCAAGGAACGGTTTTATGGCAATTGCATCGGCTTTCGACAATGGCAAATATATCAGGGAACAGGCAGCAGAAATCCTGGAACGGATCGCCCGGTTCGGCGGAAAGCTCTACCTGGAGTTCGGCGGAAAGCTCCTCTTCGATTACCATGCATCCAGGGTTTTGCCCGGTTATGACCCCAACATCAAAATGGCCCTTCTGCAGGAATTGAAAGACCAGGCCGATGTGCTGCTTTGCATCTATGCCGGCGATATCGAAAGGAAAAAAATGAGGGCGGACTTCGGCATAACCTATGACGCCGACGCCCTTAAGCTGATCGATGAATTGATGGAATGGGACATCAAGGTCCTCGGCGTGGTCATTACCCGCTTTGAGGGGCAACCCGCGGCCCGGCAGTTCAAGACAAAACTGGAGCGACGGGGCATACGGGTTTATACGCATAAATATACCAAGGGATATCCCACTGACGTCGACTTGATCGTCAGCGATGAAGGGTATGGGGCCAATGATTATATCCAGACAAAAAACCGTCTGGTGGTGGTGACCGGCCCCGGCCCTGGAAGCGGGAAGCTAGCGACGTGTCTTTCCCAAGTTTATCACGATTTTAGAAACGGCATTAAGGCGGGGTATGCCAAATTCGAGACCTTTCCCATTTGGAATTTGCCCCTCAAGCACCCAGTCAATATCGCTTACGAGGCGGCCACCGCGGACCTGGGAGATCGCAACCTCATCGATCCGTTCCACCTGGAAGCCTATAACAAGAAAGCCGTCAACTACAACCGGGATGTGGAAGTCTTCCCCGTTCTCAAACGCATCCTGAAAAAAATCAGCGGGGGCGAATCATTTTATCAATCCCCCACCGATATGGGCGTCAACCGCGTCGGATTTGCAATCACCGATGATGCCCTGGCCCGCGAGGCGTCCAAACAGGAAGTGATCCGGCGTTATTTCCGGTACCAGAGTGAATATGTGATGGGGCTGACCCACAAGGAGGCCGTCCAGAGGGTGGAACTGGCCATAAAGGACTTTGGCCTTGATCACAATTACAGGCGTGTGATCGACCCGGCCCGCAAGGCGGCCCTTGAGGCACAGGTCGGGAAAAAGGGCAATGAAGGGGTCTATTGTGGTGCGGCCATCGAATTAAGAGACGGAACCATCATCACGGGAAGTAACTCCTCGCGTCTCCATGCCGCCTCCAGCCTGATTCTCCACGCAGTCAAACACATGGCCGATATTCCGGATAAAATAAAACTGCTTCCGAACAACATCATTGATTCGGTGAAGAAACTAAAGACGGAAGTCCTCAACGAGAAGACCCTAAGCCTGGATCTGATAGAGGCGCTGATCGCTCTGAGCATCAGTGCCACCACCAATCATGCGGCCCAGCTGGCCATGGAAAAACTCACCTATTTGCAGGGCTGCGAGGTCCATATGACCCATATCCCCACGCCGGGTGACGAGGCCGGTTTGAGACGCCTGGGGGTGAATCTGACCAGCGATCCCAATTTTTCCACCAAAGATCTTTTTGTTTCATAAAGTAAAGAATCCCGGCCCAGAGGACCGGGCTTTGGTTTGCCCTTGGAAAGGGCTGCGATACTGTAATTCCAGTTCGAAATGCCTAAATTGCCTAAATTGCCTAAACTTTAGGCATTTCACATTTTAGTGCATTTTAGGCATTGGACGACAAATGAAACGGCATTGCCAATTGACTCTGACCACGCCACAGGACGTGGATTCCTACTGTGTATTGAACGACGGTCATCCGTGGCATCCATGCATCAATTTTCGCTTTCACAATCACCGGCATCGTGATATCCTTACCGATGAGTAAGGAATTTTTATATCCCGATACCGAGGTGAACCGATGATAACCAGCACCGTATCGTCAAAGGGACAAATCACGATTCCCAAGGAAATCAGGAAAGTCCTGAAGGTCGAACAAGCGGACAAGGTGGTATTCACCCCTTTGGAAGACGGCACCGTCCTGATTTCCAACGAAAAAAAGGGGGCCAACGCCCTTTTTGGAATGCTCCGGCATCGCAAGCTGACAAGGGACGTAACCCTGTCACAGATGGATGAAGCCATAAGAAAAAAACGCTCTCAGAGGGGGACGGCATGATCGCCCTGGACACCAATGCCCTGGTCCGGCTTCTCATCGAAGACAATGAAGCCCAGGCCAAGGCCGTCCAGCAGGCGGTATTGACCATGGAAAACGAGGGCCGCCAGGTTGTGGTGCTTCCGGAGGTCCTCATGGAAACGGTCTGGGTGCTGGAGTCCGTTTACCAATGCACACGCAAAGAGATCGCCTCTTTCCTTGAAAATCTTCTTTCGGTCAGCACCTTCCGCCTTGTGGACGCACTCATCATTCGGCAAGCGGTCGCCCAGTACAAAAAAAGAGGAGATTTTGCCGATATGGTCATTGTCGGCCAGGCCAAAAGACAACAGGCCAGGCATCTGTTGAGCTTTGATAAAAAACTTCAAAAACTGTTTCCCGGATATGTGGTTGAAAAAATAGAACAGGAGAATCCTCTGAGTGCTCCGTGATCTCTGTGGTTAAAAATCGAACCATCTCCTTTGAATCCATTTAATGGGAACCAACATCGACACGTTGCGCTGGTAGGCCCGGTAGGTCTCGCCAAATTCCGCAACCAGTTTCCACTCCTCCAACACGGCCCCGATGATAAAATATAGGGTAATCACCGCATTGACCAGGAGGGCGGTCACGTCCAGATTGTTGGCCCAAACGAGCAAAATGCCGCCGGAATACCAGGGGTGACGGACCACGCCAAGAATCCCCTGGGTATCCAGGCTACAGTCCTCGGTCAAGACGCTGCAGTCGTTTTGCGCCCGCATCTGCCGAATGCCGGCAAACTGGAGAAAATCGTACCGCCGGCCGCCGGCGGCAAAGAAAAACAAGGCCGCCAGAAGCATCGATGCCTGCACGATCCGCAACGGGCCGTCCCAGGTAAAGAATGGCGCTCCCCGTAACGACCAGGTGAAGGCCAGCACCGGAACCAGGCTCGCCAACGCAATCAGGTTATACACCAACCGTGCGTATCGGTACCCCGCCTTGAGACGGCGTTTCAGGAAACGATCGAAGGGCCGACTGATCAAAAAGCTATGAAGACAGCACCAGGCCGTCCACAGCAACACCAGTATCGCATAACGGAGCATTCAACTTTCCTTAAAAACATCGCCATAACTTCGGCAATATATTTATGAACCGCAGACGGACGCCGACCATCGCAGACCCCGCTTCGCCTGAAGGCTTACGTCTACGCCTCAAAGGCTTCGCCGCACAAAACGCCGGGCAGGCAAGAAAAAGCTTGTTGGCGGTCGACCTGACCGCCAACAAATTCGCATCGCTTCGCGAAGGGTTCGACGGATTCTAAGCAAGAAGGGGTCTCCTTTTACAGCATGCGCCCTGCAGGGCAACCTCTTTGGGCCGGCCAGGTCGGCCGGTTCAAAAAAGTCTGCGGGTGTCGGCGAGTGTCTACGGTTAATACATGATATGTCGCAGTAATTGTGGTGTCGAGTACTAAGTCGTCCGCTTGCGGGGCGGGCGGCGCCGTTTACGCCCCGCCGACCGGGCGGCCGCGGCCCGCTTGAACTTCGGAACCACCGCCAGGGTGTAAACCACGCACAGGCCCCCGAAGATCGCCATGGCCAGGGCCACCCAGCCGTTGTGAAAGACCACGTTGCCGGCATAATCCCGGGTGCTGTCCGCAAGGAGTCCGACCATGAGCAGGAAAAAGGCGACGGCGGTGACCACCGGCAGGGTCTTGCCGAAAGGAATACGATAGGCCCGATCCCGGCCCGGGTATTTCTTTCGAAGCCTTATGACGCAGACGGCCATCACCACGTAAATAAAACACTCCAGGGCCGCCGCCATGACGATGATGAAAAGGTATTGGCCGCTGACGGCGATGACCAGGCTCAACACGGCGGCAAACACCATCAGCGCCAGGATCGACGTCCAGGGGGTGGCATGCTCGGGGTGGAGCTTGGCAAACCAGCGGGGAAGCACGTTGTCCCGGGCCATGGCATAGGAAAATCGGGACGTGTTTAAAAGCCCGGCGTTAAACGAGGTCACCGAGGCCAGAATGCTCATAACGATGAACAGGGCTGCACCCACCGGCCCGAAAAGGTTGCGGGCAAAGAGAATGTGGGGGATGACCGTTCCGCTTCGAAGCTGCGCCTCGGTCAGCCCGGCATACATGGCCACCACAAAAAGGGCATAGGTAACGGATAAAATCCCTACGGCGATCATCATTCCCCGGCCGACCATGCGGTAGTCTTCGGTCTCTTCGGCAATGGGGGTGACCCATTCAAATCCGACATACATGAACACCCCGACGGCGGCGGCCATGAAGACATTTTCCAAGGTGAAGCGCGGACTGGCCAGGGCGGCGCCCATATCCACATCGCAGACGGTAAACGTGTATAGAGAGACCGCCACGAGAAAACCCAGCATGGTGTAAGTCAAAAAATCCTGAACCCGCCCGGTGACGCGCACCCCGCGAACGTTGATATAGCCCACCAGAAGAACGAAAACGATCTGCCATAAAAACCGGTCTGCCAAAGGATGGATGATGACCCCCACGGTTTCCAGGAGCACGCTGGAAAGCAGATAGCTCTCGGCCCCCACCATGGATATCCCCAGGATCACGTAGAACATGCCGATGGCGATGGCGGTCTTTTCATTGAAGGCATTCTCCATGAACAGCTTGATGCCGGCGGCCGAAGGATAAAGGGAGGTGAGTTCGGAAAAGCACATGGCGGCCAGCAGGCAGAGAGCGCCGGCCACCAGGATCGATATCCAGGCCAGCTCGCCAGCCACGATGATCGCCACCTGGAGTCCCGCCAGGTAGCAGGAGGTGGCCATGGCCATGCCGGCGGCGGTGGATACCACGGTTTTCAGCTTGAGCACTTTTTTAAGCGATGTCATTTTCGCCTCCGGAAAATGGAAACACAACCCATTGAATTCCAAGATATTATATCGAAAAGCGCCACATTCCGTCATGCCCCTGCCTCCGCAGGGGCAGGCTCTGCGCAGGCAGGCATCCAGAAACTTTTTTGAATCACTCGATTCCCGCCCGCGGGAATGCAAAATCAATCCACCGACCGCTGTTCAAGAATTTTCCGCGCAAGATTCAGATTGTTCCGCGCCTTTTCCATGCGGGGATCAAAGGTCAGTGCCCGGTCAAAATATACGGCAGCCTGCTCGAATCGCTGCTGCAGCGCCATGACGTACCCGAGGTTGTTGAGGACTTCGGGATTCCGGGGTTCAATGGCCAGCGCCCGGAGGTAGTCATGCACCGCCTCAGCGTAGCGTTGCTGCCTGACCTTTAACAGCCCCAGGTTGTTGTGGGCCTCTGCAAAATCCGGGTCCAGCCGGATCGCTTCGGCATACTGGACGGCGGCCTTTTCAAACTTGCCCAGTTGCACCAGCACGGCGGCCAGGTTGTTGCGCACGTCGGCCCGGCCGGGTTCCAGGGCCGCCGCGCGGGAAAGATGCGTGGCCGAATCGACCAATTGGCCGTTGCGGGCCAACACCAGCCCCAGGTTGTTGCGTCCCTCGAAAAAGCCCGGATGAATCTTTACCGCCTCGGCATAATGGGCCTCGGCCTCGTCGAAATCACCTCGTTTCTTGAAAACATCGCCCAGGTTGTTGCGGGCCGCCCAGCAGCCGGGGTTCTTGGTCAGGGTATCGCGCCAGAGGAACTCGAGGCCTGAAAATTTCTTCCCCTCCTGCACCACGAGAAAAGCCAACAAACCGCAAAGCAGCAAACAACCGCCCGTTTCAAGGAGCCGCGCCGGCCGGCCGGCACGGTTTAAAAGGCCCCTGGCGCCGGCACCGAAAACGGCAATGGGCGCAATACTGGCCAGATACTGGAAGTGGTCGGCCACAAAAGAAAAGCGCATGAGATAAAAATCGATGAACCCCAGGGCGGGAAAGAGGCCGACGGCAAAGGCCGCCAATGCAACAAACGGCCCCAGACCCAAGCGCCGTCGCAGGCACCAGAGCACCGTTGCCCCGGCAAGAATTCCCGCCGGGTAGAGATATTGCCACACACTGCCGGCATCGACGGTCCATCGGGGATACATGAAGATCAGCGGATGGGGCCAGACCAGCTTTGCCGCGTAAAACCACATGGCCCGGCCGGCCACCAGTATCCGTTCGACAGCGTCCAGGTTCCACCCCTGGCCGGCGGCCCCCACATGGACGCGTTCCATCCACACCGTCACCAGTCCGAAAACAGCGCTCAGAAGAAAAAAGGGAACAAGCCGCACCAGGTCTTCACGCCGAATACGCCGGTTTTTCCACCACAGAATCAGCACCAGCAGCACCGGCAGGACACTGGTGACGGTTTTGCTCAACAGCCCGCACAGGAACAGACCCAGGGAAAACAGGTAAACCCCGTCAAAAGGGGTTTTCCGCTGCCGGGAGGATTTTGATCGGTCCGGGGAATGGACATTGAAGGCCTTCAGACTTGCCAAAAGGGCCAGGAGAAAAAAGAGTCCGGAAAGGACGTTCTTTCGCTCTGTGATCCAGGCCACGGACTCCACGTGAACCGGGTGCAGGGCAAAAATGAAGGCGGCAATTCTCGCGCCAGGAACATTCAGCCGTGAAAGGACCACCCAGACCAGGATGGCGTTAACCACGTGAAGCAGCACATTGGTCAGGTGAAATCCCAGGGGTTGGGATCCCCAGAGCCGATATTCAAGCCAGAAACTCGTAAAAACCAGTGGGTAGTATTGCGGGTTCGATGACGGGTCGGTCCAGATACGAACCAGGCCCGACGTGCTTCTCAGGTTGGCATTGTCCTGCACGTACTGGTCATCGTCCCAGACAAAATTGCCGTCCATGACCGGTGCATAGACTGCCAGGGTGACACCCACAAGTAAAATAATCCAGTACCAACGGATTGCATCCGGCTTGTAGGGGCTTTTGGCCATAGGGATCGCGCCTTCCCGTTAACAGGCTGTTGAATGATCATGGGTTCTTACCATGATTTCCCACCTCTGGGAACCACGCGACCGGCTGTCGTCACAATCCTTTCGGGTTAACCCCGATCGCCTTGAAGAACGTATAGCAAAAGGTGCCGTCCGCTTCGGTGGTGCGCAGCAGATCGGCGATGCCCCGATCCCAGGCGGCCCCATCGATCAAATCCATCCCCAGGGCCTTGTCCCGGACGCCCGAGACCATGGCCGTAAAGGTGTTTTTCGTAAACCCCTCGACCCACGTTGGCCGCCCGGCATCCACATAAACCATGCGGGGAGAGACGGTGATGTCTGCAAATCCGGACTGCCTGAGCAAAGGATACAATCTCCGCCCGATCAGGGCGTCGCCGCCGGCCGCGGCCTGAACATCCACCAGGCACTGAACCACCCGATCTGCGTAAACGCTCCGGGGATGGCAATAATAGGATCCATGGTCCCCCTCAATGACTGTCAGGGTGCCGCCCTTTTTCACCACACGTCTCAGGGCCTTTAATGCAGCAACCGGTTCCGGCAGGTGCTCCAGGACAAAGCATGCAAAGACGTGGTCGAAGCTTTCCGCCTCATAAGGGAGATCGAACAGATCCGCCTTTTGAAACTCGACATTGGTCAGCCCCTGGCCCCGGATTGTCTCTTCGGCCTCGGCAAGGGACAGGGCTGAAATATCGATGGAAGTGATTTTGGCGCCGGGGCTGTTCGCTGCAAGATACACCGTCTGGGCCCCCACCCCGCAGCCCGCCTCCAGGACCCGGCTGTTTGCGGGATACCGGGTATCGCAGTGGAGCAGTTCGGCCAGGGTATCGGCCTGATCCGCAAGACGGATGTTCTCTTCCGAAGAATAACCGTGGACATAGGCGTTGCTCATCTTTCACTCCTTACAACCTTGTGACGTAAGCAAAAGTGCATTTTTTATGGCGAACCACGGAGACACAGTGAGAGTACAATATGGGAAAGGTGGTCAGTTGTCTTGGACAATCCTGCGGTATTGGCCCGGGGTCACACCGGTGATCCGTTTGAAATGGCGGGAAAGGTGGCTCTGGTCGGAAAACCCGGTGGAAAGGGCGGCATCGGGAATGGTTCGCCCCCGGGCCAGCAACCGCTGGGCGCGGCGAACCCGGGCCTGGATCAGGTAGGTATGGGGCGGCAGGCCGGTTTCCAGGCCAAAGACCCGAATGAAGTGAAAGGGGCTCAGGCAGGCAACGGAGGCCAGTTTTTCAACGCAAAGATCTTCGCCGAGATTCTCCCGCATATGGGCAAGGACACGACGGATCGCCGCCCGCTCCCGGCCCACCGGCTGCAGCAAAGGCGGCGCATCGGCATGGCGAAGAATCAGCCCGGTGAGCATGGCCAGCAGCCGGGTCTCTTTTTCAAGAAGGGGCGTTTCCGCTGCTTCCAGACTTCGATGCAGGCTGTGGATGGCCTGAGCCAAGGTTTTATCCATAATCACTCCGGCCTGAAAGAACGGATAGGGAGAGGGACGACCGGCGATCTCATCGGCCGCGCGCTGGAGCAGGGCCGTGTCCATATAAAACATGCGGTAGGTCCAACCGGTATCGGTCACGGCATGGCCGGTGTGGGCTTCGTCCGGATTGGCCAGGTTGATGGCCCCTTGTGATGCCACCACGTTTTCGCCCCGATAGGAAAAACCCAAAGCGCCGCTTTCGATCACCCCCACGGCAAACCGATCGTGGCTGTGCCGGGGAAACCGCTGATGCACATAGGTGGCGCGCATCAGGTCGAGGCCGTCGAGCCCCTCGGTCCGCCAGAGTTTGACCTTTTCGTTTGGGTTTGGAGAAGAGGACATGGACCCTGCCGCTCAAACAAGAAATCTCCGGTAACTGCGAAAAGACACCGAAAACATGTAAAGAATCCTGGCCCACAGGACGTGGATTTCAAATTCGAATTGAAACCAATCAGGTCTCCGCGATCCGAGAGGCCAGCACGGCGCCGGTACCCATCATCACCGTGCCGGCGGCCCGGTTCAGGCGCCGGCCGGCCACGGGGCCTGAAAACAGGCGCCGGGTCCGGTCCGCCAGAAAGCTGTAGGTGGCCAGGACAGAAGCAAGTACGCTGGAAACCACCAAAGCCGCCAGGACCACATCAAATGGCGCCAGTTTTGTGAGATCCATGAAGGTCGGCAGAAAGCCGATGTAAAACAGAATCACCTTGGGGTTGCCCAGGGTAAGCAGCAGTCCGCCCAGAAAGTTCTGCCACCCGGAGCGCCCGTCTCTGCCGCCATTGATACCGCCAATCTGCGGATCGGACCGCCACATGCGCCAGCCGAGCCAGATCAGGTAGAGCCCCCCGCCGACACGCACGAAGAGGAAAAAATCCCCCAGAACCCGGGCGATCACCGCCAGGCCGAAGATGGCCATGAGCAGAAACAGGATGTCGCCGACAACGATGCCGGCGATCAGCGCCAGGGATCGCCAGAATCCCGAGGCCAAGGACCTCGATATTGTCGCGAACACGCCCGGACCAGGGGACGCGGCAAGAACGAACATGGCAATGGCCAGGCCGATGGTTGATGAGAGGGTCACAATGTTCTCCTTTTCTGGAGGCTTGATGCTTGATGCTGGATGCTCGATTCTGGATGCTCGATACTGGATGCTCGATACTGGATGCTCGATTCTGGATGCTCGATACTGGATGCTCGATTCTGGATGCTCGATTCTGGATGCTCGATACTGGATACTGGATACTGGATACTGGATGCTGGATGCTGGATGCTGGATGCTGGATACTCGATGCTCGATTCTGGATCTGCGTAATCTGCGTAATCTGCGGATCAAAAACGTCTTATCAACACCACACCGGCCACGAGCAAAGCCACGCCCAGCATCCGCCACCCATTGACCGGATGGACCGCATACCCCAGGAGACCGAAGTGATCCAGGAGCAAAGATGCCACCATCTGCCCGGCGATGATCAGGGCCAGCATGGCGGCCGCCCCCAGCCGGGGCGCCAGGATCACCGTGGCCGTCACAAAAAAAGCGCCAAGAACACCACCCGACCAGATCCACCAGGGCCGCCCGGCCAGGCCCTCCGCGGCCGGCAGGGGGATCCTGGTACCCAGGGCATAGGCTATCAGCGCCAGCGTCCCCACGGCAAAGGAAATGGCGGCAGCCAGGACCGATGAGCGGGTCCAAAGACCGAGGTGGACATTGATGCCGGCCTGGGTCGGCAGGCAGGCGCCGGCCACAAGGGCCAGCAGGATGTAAAAGGCGATTGGGTTCATGATTGTCACGAATCAGAATAAAATGAATTCAGTTTCCGAAAAGATAAACCAACAGGGCCCCCTTGGCAAGTCGGGTCTGCAATGGCCAGCGTCCGTCTACGGTTTATGTTATATTTGACCTGAATTGAGCGATTATCAAGGCTTGCCCGCCGTTGGCGGTGTTGCCGCAGAACCAGGGAAAATGTTTTTCCGCTATAGTCGCTTATGCGGGAAGGCATCTGTCGCAGTAGATGCGGTGAGATCGGCAATCCCGAAGGGTTTTAAATTTCGGAAGCCAAAACATGGCGATTGCATTTAATATTAATATATTATGTGCTATTGCGAAATTTGAAATGCTCAGTTTAGGTTTGACATATTTGCAGGCATATGCGCAATTTCTATCCTGGTTTACCCACGCCTTCCCGTTTTTGTCCGTGCTGAAATATGCGTGAAAAAAAATACGGCCCGGGCAGTTGGGAAGAGGACCTTCATCTTTTCCCCAGGAGAGAAGCAATGCGAGGTGAACAGCTTGCCCGGCAGTTGTTGATTCTCCAGCGGCTTTCAACCACCCCCGCCGGGATGACCATCTCGGGCATCATGGACTTAAACCGCGTTTCCCAGCGCACGGCCTACCGGGACCTTTCAGCCCTGCAGCTTGCCGGCTTTCCGCTGGTTTCCGAAAAAACCGGCGAAAAGACGCAATGGCGGCTGGTGGACGGTTTCAAGCCCGTCCTGGCCAGGCCCTTTCACCTGGCGGAACTGCTCTCCCTGCACATGGGCCAGGCCCTTCTCGGCAACTATCATGTGACCGCTTTCCACAGCACGCTGACAAATCTTCTGGAAGAGATTGAAACCGCCCTCCCGCCCGAGACCCGCGCCTATTTCCGGCGCATCCGCAACGGGTTTAAGGCCGGACCGGAACCGGCCCATGCCTACCATCGGTTCAACCACCTCATCGGCCAGATCAACCGGGCCGTGGCCGAAGGGCGCACCATCGAAATCGCCTACCAGTCCCTGAAGGAAAACACCCATACCCGCCGGCGCATCGACCCCTACCACGTCTGGTTCAAAAACAGCACCATCTACATCGTGGCCTTTTGCCACCACAGAGACGCCCAGCGCATCTTCGTGCTGGACCGCATCAGCATGCTTCGCCTCACCGACAGCCGCTTCCAGGTACCGGATTATTTTGATTTCGAACACTTCGTGGGCCGCAGCTTCGGGATCATGCAGGGCGAGACCCATACGGTCCGCATCCGTATCAGCCCGGCCTGGGCCCGCTATGTCGGCGAGCGCACCTGGCACGTGAGCCAGGCGGTCCAGCAGCAGTTCGACGACGGCATCGAGATCACCTTCCGGGTGGCGGGATTAGAAGAGATCCGCCAGTGGGTCCTGGCCTTAGGGCCCGAGGCCCGGGTCATCGAGCCGGTGGAACTGCGCGACCGGGTCCGCGCCGACCTGGCCGCTGCCCTGGCCCAGTACCCGGAAGCACCCGACAGGACCGAAACCCCCTACGGGGCCGAAAAACTCCCCGATACCACCATCCACGATCCCCAGCGACGGCTGTGGGGATGACATTTTCACGGGAAAATTTCATGAATGGTGGCCTTCTAAGTCCAGATTGTCAGGCATACGATGACGTAAGTTTTGCTGAAGTCAGGACAGATCCCAGTTTATTATGAACCGCAGACGCTCGCAGACCGTCGCAGACCCCGCTTCGCCTGCCAAAACCGTAGCAACCCGTGGCGTGAGGCATTGGGGGGTGTCTTCTTGGTTAAACGTTGCGTCTTTGCGTCGTTGCGTGAAACAAACGTTTTTCGTCCCAAGGGCCGGCACCGATCCGCTCCAGGCAGCCAGGGACAATATCGAAATCAACGGCCGGAAATATCCGGCGGAAACGGTCAAAGGCAGTGCCAGGAAATGCAATGAGGGATAAATGTGATATGTTTTACCAGATTGAGGGAACCACTTCCTCAATGTCAAATGTTGAGACCTGATACCTGTTGGCTTTTGAAAATGATTGAAATGTCCAAAATGCGTGTGGCCGAACGGGTCTCCCATGGCGGGCATGACATTCCGGTAACAGACATTAAACGACGCTTTCCACGCAGTCTCAAAAACCTGCTATCGGAATTCAGCGCCTTGGCAGATCACTGCGCCTGCTTTATGAATGACGGTGAAGAACCGGTGCTGATTTTCGAGCAGCAGGGAGAAATCCGTAAAATCTATCATGACGTGTATTTTCAACTGATATCAAAGGAGGCCGGATTATGATCGCCACCTATGAAACGATACCTTCCGATAGAAGCAAGAGAATATTGGAAAACCTAAAAAAAACCGTAGCGGAAACCCTGGAAAGAAAACGGAAGCTCGGTCAGTATGCAGTGATCTGGGATGGGAAAAAGCCGGTGCAGAGCGGCGCAGACGCTCCAAATGACTGAATATGCATATCGAACTGACTATTTTGGCTTCGCGTGCCAAAAAAGAAAGCTGGCTGAAACCGTCAGGGGCAGCGCAAAAAAATACAACGAGGGGGGAATAGCGCCAAAAAGGGCAGTGAGGGGGAATAATTAATATTTAAGATGCGTCCACTCATTCCCCTCTGGTGCCGTTTGCCGAGCGTGTGGATACCAATTTCAAGGCCTGGTTGGCCCAGCAGGCCAATGCCGGCAGACAATTTACACCGGACCAACAGAAATGGCTGAAAATGATTCGCGATCATATTGCCGGCAACCACAGCATTGAACCCCAGGATTTTGAATATTCACCCTTTATTCAAAATGGTGGTTTGGGCGGCTTCTATGATATGTTTGGCGACCAGTACACTGAAATCCTTGAAACATTGAATGGCCATCTGGTGGCCTGAGATGGCGACAGGTGAGGAATCGGCGTCGAGGGGCCATCCCTAGAAAAAATGCATCAGAATCTCCTAAATCAGGTTTTATTGTTTAAATATATATAGTATGGTATACATAAATATATTTTAAATAGCTATTGGGGCTTTTTTTGAAGGATTTTTTGGATCGTAGCGAGATCATCAATGTGCTGACCGGGTTCAATCCCTGGTGGAGCGAGCGTCTTAGCCCCGTGCCCCCATTTCGGCGGCTGGCCTTTGATGCCTGCCGACGCTATCTGGAAGACACCAGCTTGCGCAGGGCTGTGCTCTTGTCAGGGCCCCGCCGGGTAGGCAAGACCACGGTGCTTCAGCAGATGGCCCAGGCGTTGGTCCAAAAAGGAGACGACCCTAAAAGCATCCTCTACCTGAGCCTGGACCATCCCCTATTAAAACTGTTGTCCCTCAGGGAGATCCTGTCGCTCTTTCACGAGAGCGCCTATCCCGACGGCCAGCCGGCCACCCTGCTGCTCGATGAAATCCAGTACGCCCCGCAATGGGAAACCGAGATCAAGCTGCTCATCGACCACAAGCCCCAGTACCGCATCCTGGCCACCGGCTCTGCTTCCGTGGTCCATCGAGACCGCCTGGCGGAAAGCGGCGTTGGCCGCTGGATCACCGTTCTCATTCCCACGCTCTCTTTTTTTGAATTTGTCAGCATGCGCAACCAACTGCCCGAGGGGATTGCCCCTGATCTGCGTGTCAGCAGCATCTTCTCATTTTCGCCCGGCGATCTTTCCGCCCTGGCAACCCAAATGCGGCCTCTGCAGCCGCTTTTTCAGCGCTATCTTCTGGTGGGTGGTTTTCCGGAAACCGCCAACCAGGAAAACATCGATCTCTGCCAACGGCTGCTGCGTGAAGATGTGGTGGAACGGGTCCTGAAAAGGGACATGACGGCGCTGTTTGGGGTCAGGAACATTAACGATCTCGAAAAGCTCTTCATCTATCTGTGCCTGCATTCCGGCGGTATTCTGGCCCACCAGACCTGCGCCAGGGACCTGGGTACCACCACCACCACGGTGGCCAATCACCTGACCTTGCTGGAGCAGGCCAATCTCATTTATCGCCTGCCGCCCTCCGGACTGGGCGGAAAGCAGGTGCTAAAAGCCCGCAACAAATATTATCTGGTGGATGCGGCCCTTCGAAATGCCGTGCTCCTCAAGGGAGAGGAGATCTATACCAATCCCGAGGAGATGGGAACCATCGTGGAAACCACAGTCCACCGACACCTGTTTGCCTACTATTACCGGGACACCCCGGAGATCGTCTACTGGCGGGATGCGGCCACCCAGAAGGAGGTGGACATTATCGTGCGCAGCCCGGCCTATGTGCTGCCCTTTGAAGTAAAATATCGGACCAACCCCCAATTGGACAGGAAAAGCGGCCTCGGCGTTTATTGCGCGTCTGAAAATCCGAAGCAAGGCTATCTGGTGACACAGCGGGATGCGGACTTTGCAGTCACCCAATTGAAGGGCATCGATACGACGTTTTTGAAGATTCCAGCATATATTTTGTGTTTTTTGTTGGGGCAGTCGGAACGGTTGTTGTGGGGATAGTGAGTAATTGCTTGTCGTCCAGGCATCGAGACCATGAGTCCGCCAAGCGCGTTCTGCCCCGGCAGGGCGGGTTGGGGTGAGGATACAAGGTGTTTGGGGATGAGCTGTATTTGATTATTGATGAGTTGAATGGGAGTTTTGTAGCGTGATTCAAAAAAAGCTAAAACAATATTTGAGCCTGAAATGCCGACTGTCCCAGAGGGTTGGGGCAGCGCAAAAAAAATACAACGAGGGGGGAATAGTGCCATAAAGGGCAGTGAGGGGAAATAATTAATATTTAATGGGCGACCCCTCATTCCCGCTCATTCCCCCCAAGACCCTGTATTTTTATTCTCAAACTGAAGGGGTGCTTGGACATGCCTACCATCGATCTACATAGATCGGGATTTGACGCAGGAACGCAAACAAAGCTTGAAATATTTGAGAAGTATCTGGAAGCATGGTTGCCCACATTTATCAATAATCCGAAGTGTAAATCGGTCTATATATGTGATTTTTTCGCTGGGCCGGGAAAAGATCTAAACGGGAATCCTGGCAGCCCTTTGATTATCCTCGATGTCATCAAGCAGTTTGAAGATTCTATCCGGGAAAAGGGATTGAGGATTAATATTCTTTTTAACGAGTTGAAGAAGGAAAAGTTTAACAATCTTCAATCAGAAGTAAATGAAAAATTCCATAAGTGTTCAGGAATATCCTCACTGATAAATGTTCGGTATGAAAACGAAGCCTTTGACAAGCTCTTCCAGGACATGAGCGATCAGCTTCGTGGTGAATGCAATCTATTTTTCATTGATCAAAATGGCATTAAGCACATGACCGCAAATCGAATAATTGAGTTGGAACAGTTTCCTCGGACGGATTACCTATTTTTCAGTGCCTCTTCGTATTTGAAGCGTTTCGAATTTTTGGAATATTTCCCTGATTTGGAAATTGGATCCGAAATTAGAAATCACGATATGCATAGACACCTGTGTGACTACTATCTAAAAAAAATTGGCCCAAACGGAAAAACAATGCTGTACCCATTTACTATTAAAAAAGGGAATATTTATGGTCTGATATTTGGGTCTAAGCATGTATTTGGTGCAGATAAATTTTTGAAAATAGCATGGGGGAAAAATCCATTGAACGGTGAAGCTAATTTTGATATAGATCAAGAAGAGGGGCAAATTCAGTATAGTTTATTTGAGCTACCAAAAATTAAGAAAGTCAACCAATTTAAAAGAAATTTAAAGGATTGGGTGTTAAATAAAAAAATAGTTACAAATAGCGAAATATACTTCTATACTATTCGAAAGGGCTTTATTCCAACTTTTGCTAATAATGCTCTGAAAGAGCTTCGAGATGAAAAAAAACTCGACTATTTTTCACATTCATTAATTTCTTACGAAAACGTTTGTAAGAAGAAAAAAATCATTAATTTTAAGGTGATTTAAAAATGAGCACATCAAAAATCGAATGGACTGAAACAACATGGAATCCGGTTACCGGCTGCACCAAGATAAGTTCAGGGTGCAAAAACTGTTATGCTGAAAGAATGGCCGTGCGTCTCCAAGCCATGGGTACGCCGAAATACGAAAATGGATTCAAAGTAACTTGCCACAAAGATGCTGTCGGCCAGCCGACAACCTGGAAAAAAAGCCAGATGGTTTTTGTGAATTCAATGAGTGACCTTTTTCATGAAGACGTGCCCGCAACATTCATAGATCTTGTTTTCAAGACAATGCGGTTTGCATCTCACCACACCTACCAAGTGCTGACCAAAAGAGCAGACAGGCTTCTTGACATGGACCCGGAGCTAATTTGGGCTGACCATATTTGGATGGGTGTGTCCATTGAAAATCGGGACTGCCTGCATCGTATCGATTCCTTGAGGCAATGTAGTGCTTCCGTGAAATTTCTTTCCTGTGAACCACTGCTTGAGTCCCTGGGCACTATCGATCTGGATGGAATCGACTGGGTTATAGTCGGGGGTGAGTCTGGCCCGGCCGCCAGGCCCATGGAAAAGGACTGGGTCAACGAGATTATGGACCAGTGCCATTCGGCCAAAGTTCCTTTCTTTTTTAAGCAGTGGGGCGGAGTGAACAAGAAAAAAACGGGCAGAATACTTGACGGGAAAATTTGGCAGCAAATGCCGAAAGTGGCGGGCTCTCTCGTCTGGAACAATATGAAAAGTCTTCCAGCACTTGGTTAACCCGCTTTATCTTGTTTGAAACAATGGAAGTTTTGACTGATATTAGTTAAAAAGCGCCGGCAACGGCGCTTTTTTTATGGGTATCGGGTCAGGTCCTTTTGCCCTGTTGTTTTGGGTCGTTTGAAAGGATTGGTATGCGGAAGGAAGAAGTTTTCAAAGAGTTGAACCGGGTTATAGACGAATCCACCCCCCCGAGGAAGGAAAAATTGGATCCATTGAATGTTCATTTTATCGCACTGCCCGGCCGCTAAAGAAAACGGTCCCAGTTTTACTCATTAAAAGGGAGCCGCAGGCTGCGCAGGATTCTGCAAGCGGGTATACAGAGACAATAATAGTAAATGGTAGGAGTGATTGAAGCAGCCCGGAGGCTACTTTTTTTTGGCAGGTATTGGGCTGCGCAGAGACTGGCCCTGGATTTGTATGGTGACGCAGCGGTGTTTGAGTCGGTCGAGCAGGGCATCGACCAGTGCTTTGGAAGCAAATAAGTCATACCATTTTTCATAGTCCAGAAAGAGAAGAAGGGTCAGGTCTCAACATCTGACATTGGAGCTGATTGCTCAACGCTGTGTGGCAAAAAGGGTTCAAAAGAGGGTCTGCAAACATACGCATTTATTGTTCGAATAACTACTCGTTCAAATCGCCTTTCAGACGAGCGGGGATATCCATATTTTCATACAGCACATTGACAACACTGTAAGGTCCCAAATTAATTTAAAATCGGGTCGCCAAGCTGGAGGCCCTATTATCAGGGGTTTAGGATAAAAGAAGGGGGCTTTTTTGCTCTTAAAGTGATGTTTTGGGGGTGAAAAAGTGGGGTTTACGCAAAAGTGGTCGGAAGGGGCTGTTTCGGCTGCGGCCCGTTTGTTTTCAAATCAGCAACTTATTTTTGAACCGCAGACGGACGCCGATCATCGCAGACGGAAAAGCTTGTTGGTGGTCGACCTGACCGCCAACAAATTC
>JAEINQ010000091.1 GCA_016342285.1 Desulfobacterales bacterium | reverse complement strand
ACCCAGATCTTATATGCTCTTCATGTCAGGAATTGTCCTTCACCCTCTGATGAAGAATTATAGTGTATGACAGCTACCTAAGGCCACCCGCTCCGCGGGTGGAGACTCACTGGGCCGGGGTTTGGGGGGGCGGGGTGTTGGCGAGGAACGCCCACTAAATATGGGCTATTTATGTTGACAGCCACAACATGTCGTGCCATACTCGCGCTAAACCTATGATGACAGGGACATTTTCGCCAACAAGGAGAACCCTTCACCTTATCGGAGGCCCATTCCGATTGTCCGCTTTGCCGTTTTCAGAAATTAGTCCGTAACCGCCCTCGCCGGCCAGAATTAGCCGCGGGGGTTTTTTGTCTGACGCCCCCGGGCCTTCGGGTTGGTGCCACGGCTTCGCCGGGCAACATCGCGTTACGGCAGGGGGGAGACAAGCGGCAGCAGGGCAAAACCCCGGAGCCTAATTGCATGACGAAAAAAAAGCTATTTGTCCTGGATACCAACGTCATTCTCCATGACAGTTCCTGCATCTATCAATTTCAAGAGCATGACGTGGTCATTCCCATTACCGTCATTGAAGAACTGGACCAGTTCAAAAAGGGCAATGGCATCCTCAATTTCCATGCAAGGGAATTCGTGCGGTCATTAGACGCCCTGAGCGGTGATAAGCTTTTCAACGGAGGTGTCCGCATCGGCCCGGAGCAGGGGCGGGTTTCCATCAAACTGGAAAGGGAGTTCCACGAGCGGCTTCGGTCCAATTTTTCCTCTCAAAAACCCGATCACCGCGTCCTCAATATTGTGCTGCATTTGAGCCTGGAAAAGCCGGAGTGCTCTGTTACCCTGGTGACCAAGGACGTGAATCTGAGGATGAAGGCCAAGGCGTTCCAACTCATGGCCGAGGATTACACCACCGACCATGTGAAAAACGTTTCAGAGCTCTACAAGGGGAGGCGAATCGAGGAAGACATTCCCGGCCATGTCATCGACCTGCTCTACGAGTACCCTTTCGAGATTGACGCCGGGACACTTTGCCTGGACGAGGCCTTTCTGCCCAATGAATACGTGGTGCTCAGAAACGGAAAAAAATCCGCCCTGGCCCAGTTCAACACAGCGTCGGGCCTGATCCGACGGGTGGACCGGACGGCCTGTTTCGGCATTTCACCTCGAAATGCCGAGCAGACTTTTGCCCTGAATGCCATGATCAACCCGGACATTCCCCTGGTGACCCTCTCGGGTAAGGCGGGCACCGGCAAGACCCTGCTTGCCCTGGCCGCCGCCCTGGAGAAAAAACGACTCTATCGCCAGATTTTTGTGGCCCGTCCCACGGTGCCGTTGAGCAACAAGGATACCGGTTTTTTGCCCGGCGATATCCGGTCCAAACTTGACCCCTACATGCAGCCCCTTTACGACAACCTGGCAGTGATCCAGGACCAATGCCCATCGAGCAGCGTTCGGGGCCGGAAAATTGAGGAGCTTCTCGACGCCGAAAAGATCGTGGTCACCCCGTTGTCCTATATCCGCGGTCGCAGTCTGGTGAAGGTTTTTTTCATCGTGGACGAGGCCCAGAACCTGACCCCACATGAGGTCAAGACCATTATCACCCGCGCTGGCGAAGGGACCAAAATTGTCTTTACGGGCGACATTCACCAGATTGACCACCCCTATCTGGACATCCATTCCAATGGCTTGAGCTATCTGATCGAAAAAATGAAGGACCAGCCCCTGGCGACCCACATAAACCTGGAAAAAGGCGAGCGATCCGTGCTATCGGAACTGGCCATTAACCTTTTGTAGCCTAGTGTCCGTCCACGAATCGGTTTTTGAGTGGAGAGGCACCCATACTTATGCGAGTCAGACCCAATACATATAAAAGCGAACCCAGATCGAAACCGCGGCGTGCGTTGCTGGCCGGCCTGGTGGCGGTGGCGATCGGCGTCATGGCCCTGATGGGGTGGTTTTATTCGGAAGGATACCATGTGACCGAAAAGACCACTCCCCGGGCCGATGCCATGCCGGTGCCGTCACCCATGCCGTCCCGGCCGGCGGTGGTACAGGCACCGGTTGCGGAAACGATTCCGACACCGGAAGCGCCGAAGTCTGTGGACGGGAAATGGGACGGGCCGATACTCTATCGTGCCCCAGGCAGCGACCCCGTTGATTTGATTCTGGTGGAAAAAGCCATTCAGAAGCTTCACCTGTACCGCTATGACGGAAGCTACCGGCTGGTCAAGACCTACGCCTGTGCCACCGGCGAAAACGACGGTCCCAAAAGGCGGGAAAAAGACGAGCGTACGCCGGTGGGGATTTATTTCAATACCAAGTCCTACCGTGACAACAAGATCACGGTCTTTGGCGACCGGGCATTTGAGCTCAACTATCCCGACCCTTTTGACCGCCTTGCCGGAAACGGCGGCAGCGGTATCTTCATTCACGGTTCCAATCGAGAGGTCAAACCCAATTCCACCAATGGATGCGTGGCCCTGGACAACAAAGATCTGGCCGATCTCGACGGCCGGGTCCGGTTCGAGCAGACGCCGGTCATCATCGGGGACCGGCTGCCTTACCGGTTCGCCTCTGGGCACAGGAAGCTTACGGCCGTGCTGCCGTTTCTGCAAAAGGCCATGGTCCCCGAAGCCCATGCCGGTAAGCCGGCCGATTTTCAGGGCCTGACCCTCATCGGATTTAAAGACCGCATGGTGGCCTTTGGCAGCCTGAAGATCGGAGACCACCCGCGGGTTCAAGGCGTATCCAGACTCTATCTGGCCGATGCGTCAAACGATCTGCTGGTGCTTTTTAAGCGGGAATGGGCCATGGAAGAGGCTGTCAAGCCGCTCGTAGCCACGGTGGCGGTTGCGGCTACGGCACCTGCTGCCCCGGTCGAGCCCTCGGAGTCGATGCGCATCAAGGGCCTGGTGGCGTCCTGGCAACAGGCCTGGCAGGGCAAGCGCTTGGAGGATTACATCGGCCATTATCATTCGGCCTTTGCCAGCAGCGGCAGGTCCCTGGCCCAATGGAAGGATTACAAAGGGCGTCTCAACCGGCGGTACAAAAAGATTTCGGTGTCGGTGTCGGACCTGCGGGTCAAGATGACCGGGGGGCGGGCCGAGGCGTATTTCAAGCAGCGTTATCGATCCGATGCCTTCCGTTCGGACGGGTTCAAGGTGCTCGTGTTCCGCAAGGAGGCCGGTCGATGGAAGATCTATCGGGAAAATTCCCACGCCGTAAAACCGGCCGGTTGGCCGGCCTGACCCCCTGCCCCGCCTATGGCCGGCCTGTGGCCGCGTCTTGCCGGGTGGACACTGAAGGGTTCAATACGAAGTAGGAATCCACACTTATCTGGGGCCAGTATCCCGCTCCTTCCAGGGGCAACCCAAAGCCTGGTCCTTTGTGCCCGGATCTTTTATACGTTAGCGCATCACCGATCTGTGCCGAAGAGACGCCGGCCGGCCTCTTCGGCCGGCAGGGAATGACCAAATAGCGTTCCCTGGCCGTATTTGCAGCCGAGTTGCCGCAGCACGCCGCCTTCCCCCTCCGCCTCGATCC
Source organism: Desulfobacterales bacterium (assembly GCA_016342285.1). Lineage (GTDB taxonomy): Bacteria > Desulfobacterota > Desulfobacteria > Desulfobacterales > JAEINQ01 > JAEINQ01. Next base: position 14,784 of record JAEINQ010000091.1, on the reverse strand, counting down.
CCTCTGCCACCACTTCCATGCCCAGGCGATGGGCCAGCATGATGGTACTGTGGACGATTTCGCGATTCTTGGTTCGGTTGTCGATCCCTTCCACAAAGCTCCTATCGATTTTCAGCCCGTCAAAGGGGAAGCGGTGAAGGTAGGTCAGGGAGCAGTAGCCGGTGCCGAAGTCGTCCAGGACCGCCCGTACGGACATAACCTTGAGTTCCTGCAGAATCTGTTCTACCAGGTCGATGTTGTCGATGACGGCGGTTTCGGTCAGTTCCAGTTTCAGCAGATTGCGGTTCAGGCCGGCGGCTTCGCAGGCCCTGGCCACGATTTCCGGAAACGTCGGTTCGGCAAACTGGCGGGCCGAGACGTTGACCCCGACGGTGATCCGCCGGTCTTCTCCCATGCGGGCGTTCCACTGGGCCGCCTGCCGGCAGGCCTCTTCCAGAACATAGGTGCCGATGGGGACGATCAGTCCGGTCTCTTCGGCCAGGCCGATAAATTCGTCCGGTGGGACCATGCCTCGTTCCGGATGCTGCCAGCGTACCAGGGCTTCGAAACCGGTGATCTGCCGGCTGTCTAAATCGACAATGGGCTGGTAGTGCAAAACCAGTTCATTTTCGGCGACGGCCCGTTCCAGTTCCGGCTCCAGCATGAGCCGGTGCATGGCATGGCGATGCATGGTTTCGTCGAAGACCTGGTATCCCTGGTTCTGGCCGGCGGTGTTGGCCGCAAGGCCGGCGTCGCGCAGCATGTCTTCGGGGCGGTGGTAGGCGGTAGAACTCAACGCGACGCCGACATGGACCTTCCCCGATACCTCGTGACTTTCCAGCACCATGGCCTTGCCCAACTCGTTGTGGATGTGCCGGGCGATGGCGGTGGCTTCGGTGGCATGGGCCAGATGGGTCAAAAGGATGGCGAATTCGTTGGGGCCCAGCCGGGCTATCATGGCCTGTCCGGGCAAGGCTTGGGTCAGCCGGGTCGCCATGGTCACGGCGAATCGGTCGCCGGCGCGCTGGCCGAGGCTGTCGATGATCATTCGGTAGCGGTCCAGGCGGACCAAAAGCGTGCCGAAAAGCGGTGGAAGTTTTTGCCGACGTTTGAGTTCCTCGGCCAATCGGCTGAGAAACAGGTCCTGATTGGGCAAGCCGGTGGGAATGTCGTACCGTCTTAAGTATTCCCGTTCCACGTCCCGAAGCCGCTTTTTTTCCAGGCAGGCACTGACCCGGGCCCTGAGCAGCACCGAGTTAAAGGGTTTGAGCACATAGTCTTCGGCCCCGGCCTCAATGCATCGCACCGCGCTGTCCATGTCGTCTAAGGCCGTGATCATGATGACCGGCAGTCGGTGAAGGGTTTCATCCGCCCGCATGTGATTGAGCACTTCGTAACCGTCCATTTGGGGCATCATCACATCCAGCAGTACCAGATCCACCGGCTGACTGTGCAAAATCTCCAGGGCCTGCCTGCCGTCTTCGGCTTCAATGATATGTTTAACTCCCTGTTTTTCCAAATGCCGAACAAGGATTCGGCGGTTGGTGGCAATGTCGTCCACCACAAGCACGCAAGCATCGGTTACCATGATTCTCCCCGAGGTTTGTTGGTGGTAAATTCGAACTTTTTACGAGGCCGCCAAGTTTAGCGGCAAACAGATGAAAATGCAAAAAGACAATTTCCAATGCCCTATTCCCCTTGATTCAGCCCCTGGTAAGCTTTGAGCCTGTGCTGAGGCACGTCGAGCGTGAACCGGCACGTGTTGCCGGAGCCCCAGTCAATGTAGATGGGCCGGGGCCGTATTTTTCGAGGCGACAGATTCAGATCCTCACTGATCAGTTGGACCAGCCTGGCGATTTTCCACCTCCGGCCGGCCATGGGGGATACTTGTGTTCTCCGGCAGGTCAGGATCCGGTCCATGACGGCTTCATCCATCAGGCTCAGGACGATTTGAAGGGTGTGATACGATTGCAGGGCTCCGGGCACCGGCGCTTCCAGGCAAAGCAGTGCATACCCTTTTCCCGGGTCGGAATAGTGGATGATCCGCCGGTGGCCACGGACGATGCTGGGCGGCTGGGTGCGCAGTGTTTCCAGGGAAGGGTAAAATTTCGGCGGGGCGAACACTTGGCCGGTGCGGTCCGAAACGGCTTTGTACAGGGTGGTGTAATTTCCTGCCGGGTTCCAGACAGACCAGTCTTTTTGGTCGGCGTCGGCGATGCCGTTCAACTGGTCATTGATTTGTGTCGGGGTATACCAGAAACCCTGAACCCATGGACGCACCGGCCGGTCCGTTCTTTTTTTCAGGCGATTGAGGCTCTTTTTCATGATTTGCCTCGGATGCTCTCCGGGTTGGGGCCATCCGAGAAAACCGGCGGGAAAGTGGGAAGGATAAAGCATGGGACAGATCACGTCGACATGGGGAGCAATCATTTCGATGACCTGGCCCACCCCGAAATCGTCTGTTTTCCAGGCGGTCAGGCCGAAGAGATCCACTGAGATCAATACCCCCAACGGTTTGAGGGCTTTTTGGGCGGCGGCCAGAAACGCCCCGATGGTCGCGGCCCGGGTCTGTGCCGGATCTGCTCCGGGATAGCCGATGCGGGCGAGTTCTCCATCCGTGGGGAATCGGATATAGTCGAACTGGATTTCGTCGATACCAAGACCGGCCAACTCTTTGGCCAGTTCGATATTGTACTGCCAGACCCGGGGATCGTAAGGGTTGGCCCAGTGCAGTCCATGACGGTCTGCCCACGATGCGCCGGTTTGGTTGTCCGTGACGCCAAGCCGCGGATGATGGCGGACCAGCAGGGTGTCGATAAAGACATCGACCTTGGCGATCACCCAGATGCCGTCGGCCTTGAGTCGCCTGACCGCCTTTTGAAACGATCCCCTGCAAATCGGTGCGCCCATGGTTGCCGCTAAGGGGTGTTGACTCTCCCAGTAGAGCCTTCCCCGGGGATCTTTGGCATGGAGAACCACGGCGTTGATACCGGTCAGGGGGGCGTAATACAGGGCTTTGTCGATACGCCGGTCGGTCAGGCATTGCCCGGGAAGGTAGATGCCGCGGAACGGGGTCGGCGGCGTTGTTTCAGCGGCTACCGAGGCGACGGTCAGCAGAATCAGCACCGTTATGAGCAGGGGGCGCATGAGCAGGGTTTCCGTTTTTTTCGAAGTCGGCATCGGTTCGTTCGGTCCGGTTTTGGAGGTGCGTTTTAAACCCAACAGTAATGGCCCTGGCGCGAGGTGTCAAAATGTTTCCGGTACGATAGCCTGCTGGCGGAACGTTGACCACCACGGAAAAATATTGACAGATCCAGGTGTCTATAATAAATAAGACCGGTCGGTCTATTCAATCTCTGAAAGCCTGATCCTCTGGGCCAGGTCAGAGATTGGTTATGCCGTAAAAAGAATGTAAAGCTGCTCAGGTTTAAAGGCTGAAGGCTGAAGGCTGAAGGCTGAAGACTGAAGACTGAAGACTGAAGGTGAAGGTGCAGGCGGCCAAGATAGCCGCTGAAACGCAGCTTCAGTCCGATCCATCGCAGCCTTTGTTTTCAATACAATTAAATCGGCGTACTGAAACCTGGGGACATGATGGGGGAAAAAGGGGTCCAGACCCGACGAAGAATTACGCAACAGGCCCTGCAGCTATTTTCCGTCAAGGGCTATTTCAACACGGGCATCAATGACATTCTCCGGGCCACGGGACTGACCAAGGGCGGACTTTATGGGCACTTCCAAAGCAAGGAAGAGATTTGGTACGCTGTTTATGACGAAGCCCTTGACGTGTGGCGCCGTATCATCTTCTCCGAAGTCCGTGACAGCGGAGATCCCCTGCTTCGGATCGAAAAAACCGTTGAGAACCACCTGAACCGGTACTTGGGGGCCGATGTTTTTGAAGGCGGCTGTTTTTTTGTCAATATGCTGGTGGAACTCTCGGGCCAATCGGCGGCCATGAGCCGCCACCTTTTTAAAGGATTTGTCGGCTTTTCCCGCCTGATCAAAACCTGGCTGGTGGAGGCGGAGGCCGCGGGCATGCTTCGTCCGCAATTGGATTTGAAGGATGTGGCCAATTTTATTTTGATCGCTCTCAACGGGGCGGCCACTTTTTACATCGCCAGCCGGGATCCTCTGGTGCTGCGTCAGACCGAGGATCAGCTTCGCTTTTACATCAGGCAGTTGCGGCGATGAAATTGTAAGCGTTCACAGGGCATCACGCCGAGGCGTGACTTTGTTCCCGGGCAATTGAAGTACGGAAAAAGTACGTCTGCATGCCCGGCGCCTCGCATCTACGGCACCCTGTAAACGCTTACCTTGCGAAGGTTTGGAATTCCTTGAGAGTTTTAACCCCGTGAACAGGCACATAAAATTTCTGGTGAATTTTTATAAAATGCGGCTTTGCCGCTGAAGATTGCATGTAGAAGGATGGGGTGCCGCCGATTTAGGATGTAAGAATCGGAAGCAATTGAATCGGCAAAAAAGCGCTTAAAACATACCGACCGGTCTTATTTATAAAGGCAGGGTCTATTTGCACCATACTGATGATTATCACAACTTGAAAAGATCAACCGAGGTGGAATGAGGAGGAAACGAGATGAGTCTTGAGCACCTGTTGGCTGAGAGAACCCATGCAATGGGGGCCAGCGCCATTCGAGAGATCCTGAAAGTCGTGTCACGACCGGGCATGATTTCGCTGGCCGGCGGCATTCCCGCACCGGAGAGCTTTCCCATGGATATCATGGGAGAACTGACGGAGCGGGTTATGGCGAAATACGGGCCGGCCGCCTTTCAATACGACGCCACCGAAGGGTTTGCGCCGTTGCGGGAGCAGTTGGTCGGCCATCTCAGGCAACAGGGGATCGCGGCCTGTGTCGACGACATAACCATCGGCTGCGGCTCCCAGGGTGTTCTCGATGCCCTGGCCAAGGTTCTGATCACCAAAGGCGATCGGGTGGCCGTTGAATCGCCCACCTATCTCGGCGCTATCCAGGCCTTTAATCCCTACCAGCCCGAGTATGTGTCGCTGGCCACCGATGATGAGGGAATTCTTCCCGGATCGCTGGAGGCCTGCCTGGCGTCGGGGGGCATCAAGATCGTTTATCTTGTGCCGACATTTCAAAATCCCACCGGCCGGACCCTGGGGTTGGACCGGCGGCGACAGGTCGCTGAACTGCTTCGGCGCTACAACGCCCTGCTCATCGAAGACGATCCCTACAGCGCCTTGAGGTATCGCGGAGACGCGGTGCCGGCCATCCACACCTTCGCTCCGGAACACGTGGTCTATGTGGGGACTTTTTCCAAAATTCTCGCTCCCGGGTTGAGGGTGGGCTTTTGCGTGGCCCCCGACCCCATCGGTCGCTGGGTGGTTCTGGCCAAACAGGGCAATGACCTGCACACCAGCACCTTTAACCAGGCCATGGCCGCGGAATATCTGGCCGGGGGGTATCTCAAGCGTCACCTGCCGCGAATTATCGATTTGTACCGACCCCGTTGCACGGCCTTGGTGGGTGCATTAAAAGCGTATTTTTCCGAAGGTTTTTGCTGGTCTGATCCGGACGGGGGGATGTTCGTCTGGGTCCGCGGACCCGAGGGGCTGGATATGGAAGCGGTCTACAACCGGGCGGTGGCGCGTGGCACGGCCTTTGTGCCGGGCCGTTATTTCTTTGCCGATCCTGAAGAGGGAATCGAGACCATGCGGCTGAATTTTACCATGTGCGACGAAGGCCGGATCGACAGGGCCGTTAAAATTCTGGCCGAGGTGGTCTCTGAAGAACGTTTGCGCGTGTGATCAGATTTCCTTCATAAAATCTTCCACCAGCGAATCGACGTAGTCGAAATCGATATCGGGCTGTTTCTCAAAGGCCAGCTCCTGGTTGGTGTTTTTTAGCCGGATCAGTAGCCCCAGGACGATGATCATCAGGACCTTGTTGCCTGCATGGGCGTTTGACTTGAAGAAGGACAGCATGTTCTGGCGGTGAATCCGGATCACAACGGTCTCTTGGGAACTGGTCACCGTGGCGGTCCGCTCCTCTTTGAGGAAAATAGCCGATTCGCCGAAGATTTCTCCGGATGCCAGGGTGCTGAGGATGACGCCGGGCTTGTTGAGCTGCTGGATCGATATGTCCACTTGTCCGTCGATGACCGCGAAAAAAAACTCTCCAATATCTCCCTGGGTGATGATCTTTTCTCCGGGCGCGTAGACGACAATGTCCGACAGGGAAAGAATCGCTTTCAGTTCATCTTCTCCCAGATATCGAAAGGCATCGATCTTTTTGATTTTGGGCAGAAACGGAGAAAAATCGGCTGCAGTTTCCATGGGAAGTCTCCTGGGTGGCGGTTGATCCCGACAAAGACGGTAACAGGCTACATGTCAAGGATGCCGAAAGCGGCTTCCAAACCATATGATAACCGCCCCGGAAGGTCAACCGACAGTTGACGACCGCATCCTGGATTGATCGGGTCCGCCGGGCATGCGGATTCTCGGGAGATCCGTCAACGGGCCAAAACTTTTGACACCTTCGAAGCAAAATTGATACACTGGTTCGCAGTGGCGACCTTTGTTCCGAGGGCGATAGACATGAGCGACCAACGATTGTGGCACCCGCCGGATTTCAGCGATTCCCATGGGGGACCGGCCCATGCGATTCGGGCTCGGCTCCGAGCCCTTTATCCTGAAGCCCTGTATGGGGATCTGGCCCTGCGGATCGGACCGTACTGGATCGAAAAGCTCCAGACGATTCAGTCATCCAAGGCACCGCATCTTAGATCAAAGGATTCGCATTACGACACGGCCGATCCCCTGTCCCGGGTGTTTCAACGGGCCGTTGTCATCGCCTATGCCGACAGCGTTTATCAGAACGGGTCGGCCAGCCTGGAGGTCCTGGACGACTTCCTTTCGACCCGTTTCCCGGCCGTGGGCGGTCTTCATCTGCTTCCGGCCTGTATCATGGCCGAAGACCGTTTCAATGACGGCGGGTTTTCCCAGATCCGGCGCGATCAAATTCTTCCCCGCTTCGGGTCCAACGAGCGGTTCGAATCCCTGATGGAAAAATACATCTCCATGACCGACCTGGTATTGAACCATGTGGATGTGGATAATCCCATGTTCGGCCGCTATCTGGGCGGAGACGATGTTGCCGGCCGATGTTTTTACGTCTTTTCCTCGGAGCAATACCGGTCCCGAAAGGCGCAAGGTGATTTTGAAGCGATTTTTCGTCCCCGACCGTTTCCTCTTTTCACCCTCTTCCGGCGCGCACCCCAAGGCGAGGCGGCCGACCTGACCCACGGTCAGCGCCTGGCCTGGATGAACCGTCACTTCCATGACCAGGGCCTTTCGAAGCTGCCCGAGATCCTGATCGATTTGCTGACGATCTTTGACAAGATCAAAAACGATCAGATGCTTTTGGCCGAGGACATGGACAGGGTCATGGGGTTTCGCCACTACCTGGCCAGCCGGCTCCAATCGGGTCCGGAAATGCTCTTCACCCTTTCCAGGACCCAGGAAACCCGGCATCCGCCGTATGTTTTTGTCGAGGCCATCGAGACCATGGACGATCTGATGGCCTCTGTTCTGCCGGTCATGGGCCTGGACGGCGATCGGGCCGGTGATTATGCGGCCTTGTTTCGCGACCGCGAGACCGCCTTGTTCGGCGAATCGATCCGGGCACTGACCACCTTCAGCCATGTCCAGGTGGATCTGAACACCGCCACTTTCGAAGGGCTGAAACTGCTCATTGACGATTTTTCCTGGTATCTGGGAATGGACCTGAACATGCTCCGCCTCGATGCGGCCAATTTCGCCTTTAAAAAGTGGGGAACCGCCTGTTTTGGATTGGTCGAGGTGAAGCGCCTGATGGAGATTCTTTATCTCTCCATGGAGGCCGTGGCGCCACGCATGGTGCCGAATCTGGAGGTCAATGCACCGCTTAGCGCCGTTTTGGCCCAGATGGCGGACAAGGCGTCGCCGCCGCCCATGATGTATGATTTTCACCTGGCCAGCATGCTGCCGGTGGTCTTTAACCAGGAAGATGCCCGGCCCCTTGAAAAGATCGGTCCCCTGGTCGGCGGGTTCGATATTCCCCGGACCTCCATCCGCTTCAGCCTGGACGAAAGCCACGACGGCAAATCGGTCAACGGCAGTGGTGGCGCCGCCCTGCTGCTCACCTATGCCCAGCGGCGGGCGTTGATCGCGGTGGTGAAGGCCAACGGCGGCCAGGTCAAGTATAAGAGCACGCCCCGGGGGCGCATGGACCCGGCGGAATTCGCTATAATCTGCGTCGAAAGCGGCCTGGACAAAAATCTGGCCGCCGCCGCCTTGTTTGACAGTGGATCGCCCTTTCGGTTGCAGCCCGGCATCGATTCTCCCAAGGCCCTGGCACAGGCCCTGGGCGTGGTGCCGGATCGTTTACAATCCGATCCCGCCCTCGATTTTCTGACGAGCAAACTGCTCCAGGGTCGGGAACCTTATGAGCTGTGCGTTTCGACCCGCGATGCCCTGGTCCGCGTGGACAATCCGGTGCTGGAGCTCCGTCGCTATCTGGCTTTTAAGACCTTGGGGTTTGCCCTCATGGGCAGACATGTCAAGGCCGTTTACTTCAACGACCTCATGGGACTGCCCAACGACCCGGATCTGGTTCGGCGCACCGGCGAACTTCGAAACATCAAACGGACCCGGTCTGAAAGGAGCCGCCTGGAGGCGCTTATCGACGACCCGGCCCGATGCGAATACTGGATCGCCCGTCTGATGAACAACACCATCGCCCTGGTGGACCACGATCCGGCCTTTTCGCCCCGGGGAAACGAGGCTCAGGTCACCGTGGCCCCGGCGGCCCCGGCGGTGGCCTGGGTCAAAAATACCTGCCATGGGCATTTCAGCCTGGTTGTGGTGAACACGTCCAAGGCCGCGGTGACGGTGGACGTTGTCGCCCCTTGGGTTGATTTGGGCGTTCCCCTTTGGGAAAACCTGTCCGGCATGCCGGTGGAGGTCGATGGTTTTTCGGTAGGCAGGCAATTGCCCCTCGAACCTTTTGGCCGGCTATGGCTGACCCCGCAGCCGGTTCGGGTGCCCCAAGGGCGCCTGGTGCCGGTCGGCACCGCCGAGGAGATGGTCCAAAAGCTTTCCCGCTAGATAAACGTTTTAGACCCCATTGGCCAACCCGGTTGCGGTTTCCTCAAAAACGATAAAAGCCCCGGAGTTCTCCGGGGCTTTTGTGAATGGTCTATCCGATGAATGGCTTCGCGTATAGACGAGTACTTGAGCTTTTGCTTCAGCCCACCAGGACTTTTTCCAGTCGTTCCGTTATGAAATCGATCTCCTGGTCGCTGATGGTCAGCGGCGGCGAGATTCGGATGGTGTGTCCGTGGCTGTCGTTGGCCAAAACACCCAGATCGAGCAGTTGTCGGCAAAAGTCCATGGCATTGCCCTCGCGGACCTCAATGCCGATGAACAGCCCCCGGCCCCGGACTTCTTTTACATGGGAGGAGCGCCGGGCGATCTCTTCGATCCGTTTTTTTAGCTTATCTCCCTGAATCGCAGACCTCTGGGCCAGATCCTCTTCCTGAAGCACCTCCAGGGCGGCGATGCCCGCCACGCAGGCCAGGGGATACCCACCGAAGGTGGATCCATCCGAGCCGATATTAAAGGCCTGATCCATGAGTTCGGCGTTGGTGACGAAAACCGATAGGGGAACCAGACCGCCCGAAAGGGCTTTGCCCAAAATCAGTCCATCCGGCACCACCTGCTCGTGCTCAAAGCAGAAGGTTTTTCCGCTACGCCCCAGCCCCACCTGAATCTCGTCAAAGAGCAGCATCAGGTTGTGTTGATCGGACAGTTCCCGAAGGCCCTGTAAAAATCCCGGGGCCGGCACCCGCATGCCGCCTTCTCCCTGCATGGGTTCCACGAGGATGCCGCAGGTGTTGGGGCCGATGGCTGCGCGCACCGCGTCCAGATCGGAATAGGGGACCGAAACGAAACCGGGGGTGAGCGGTCCGAACCCGTTCCGGTATTTGGGCGTGCTGGAAAAGGAGACCACGGTGATCATGCGGCCGTGAAAATTATTGTCGAAGACAATGATTTCCTGTTTTCCGTCGGCAATGCCCTTGTTTTTCCAGCCGTGAAACCGGGCCATTTTAATGGCCGTCTCCACCGATTCCACCCCGCCGTTTTTCGGCAGCACCTTGTTGCCGTTGGCGCCGAACCGGGGAGCGAGCTGGGGGACCAATTCGGCCATTTTCCGAAGAAACAGGCCCAGGGGATCGGTATAGACCACATTGGAAATCACCGATGCGTAGTTGCCCTGCAGGGCGCCGACCAGGGCCGAGACGATCCGGGGATGGTGATGACCGGGATTGGCGGCTGAATAGGCGGCCAGACAATCAAAATACTGGCGGCCGTTCATGTCGGTCAACCAGCAGTTTTTCGCCTGGCGGACCACCACACCGATCCGTTCGTAATGATGGGCCCCGAACGCCTCTTCAAACCCGATAATGGTCGAATCGGGCATGGTGGACATCCCGAAAGTGAAATGGCTTGCATTGTAATCCAGCATGGCTCCCCCTTTTTGCGGCAAAAACGACCGGCATTGTTAGTGACTACCAGTGTGGTTACTATATTGGGTATCGGCTGTTTTGTCAATGGGCTTTAGTCACAAATTGAAGCCGGGGATCATTCAACGTTTACATTCCGTCTGAACACCAACGCATGCAGGTGAGCCCTTAAGATCCATGGCCCGGAGTTGACTATAATGAGCAAATGATGCATCACCATGAATGAAAAAAATGCCGACTTAGACGTCTTTTTTCCACCACGAAAGACATAAAGAGCGTGGAGAATTGTAAAAATAGCTCAAATATTCAACCACATGGCTAATTAAAAACCGGCATGTCGGCGACTTTTTACGGGCGCATCAATATTCGAAAAGGGATAAATGACTCAGACAGCGAACAACCAGGCGGCCTACATCTGGTCCCTGGCCGACTTATTGCGCGGTGACTTCAAACAAAGCCAATACGGCCGAATCATCCTGCCCTTTACCCTGTTGCGCCGCCTTGAAGGGGTGTTGGAGAAAAGCAAAACGGCAGTCCTTACCGAATACGGGAAAATTCAAAAGATGGGCCTGCCGGAAGAGGCCGAGGAGAAACTGCTGCTGCGGGCCACCGGCGGGTTGTCGTTTTTTAACATCTCCAGGATGGATCTTGCCAAACTGGGTGACGCGGGTATCAAAGACAACCTGAAGTCATATATCCAGGGCTTTTCCAGGGATGCCCGGGAGATATTCGAATACTTCAACTTTGCCGAGTTCATCGGCCAGCTCAGTGATGCCAACCTGTTATACAAGGTGGTGCAAAAGGTCAGGAAAACCGATTTGAGCCCCAGGGCCATTTCCAACCACGATATGGGGCTGGTGTTTGAAGAGTTGATCCGCCGGTTTGCTGAAAGTTCCAATGAAACCGCCGGGGAGCATTTTACCCCCCGCGATATTGTGCGCCTCACCACCTCGCTGGTGTTCATGGCCGATGACGACGCCCTGACCAAGCAGGGGATTATCCGCACCATCTACGATCCCACCGCCGGTACCGGCGGTTTCCTTTCTTCGGGCATGGAATACGTCCATGAGTTGAACCCCCAGGCGGTCATGCGGGCCTTTGGCCAGGAGCTGAATCCGGAAAGTTACGCCATCTGTAAAGCCGATATGCTGATCAAGGGCCAGGATGTCACCAATATCAAACTGGGCAACACCCTTTCCGGTGACCAGCTTTATGCGGATAAATTCGACTACATGCTGTCTAATCCGCCGTTTGGCGTGGATTGGAAAAAGATCGAACAAGATGTCAAAGACGAACATACCTTAAAAGGATATGACGGCCGCTTTGGTCCGGGCCTGCCACGGGTCTCGGACGGCTCTCTATTATTTCTGTTGCACCTGATCAGTAAATTGCGGGATGCATCGGTCGGCGGTGCCCGGATCGGCATCATTTTAAACGGATCGCCTCTGTTTACCGGTGGTGCCGGGTCAGGCGAATCGGAAATCCGTCGGTATATTTTAGAGGCCGATCTGTTGGAAGCCATTGTCGCCCTGCCCACCGACATGTTCTACAATACCGGCATTGCCACCTATGTCTGGGTGCTCTCCAATAAAAAGTCCGAAGAACGCAAAGGCAAGGTTCAACTGATCAATGGGGTCCATCTCTATGGCAAAATGCGAAAATCCCTGGGCGCCAAACGCCATGTGATGGATGATGAGGACATGGCCGTCATCACCCGCGCTTTCGGTGGGTTTGAAGTGATCGATGCCCGCGAGCTGGATAAGCCCGCCGAGCAGAAAAGCAATCGGGGCCGCAAGTCGGAAAACGGCAATGGGAATGGCAAGGCGCCCAAAACTTTTGGCAGCAAAATTTTCAACCATTATGAATTCGGCTATCGCCGCATCACCATCGAGCGCCCCTTGCGCGAATCCTACCAGTTCAGCGATGAACGCATCGCCGAGCTGCGCTTTGCCCCCAAACCGTTCAACGCGCCCATGCGATGGATCTATGCCGAATATGGACAGAATTGGTCCGACGATATGGGGTGCACGTTTTATGGCGAATTGAGCGAATACGCTGCGGATATTCGAAAAGCGATTAAAACAGACTTCAGCGGGCTGAAAGAAAAACAGATCAAAACGTTGCTGGATCGAAAAACCTGGGCGTGCCAGAAAAAGATAATGCTCAAAGCCAGGCAATTGCAGCAGGTCATCGGTACCGACCAATACGATGATATGAACGGGTATGACTCAGCCATCAAAGCCACAGGGATCAAGCTGGACAACAAAGAGAAAAAACAGATTACCGCCGCGGTCAGTTGGAAAAACCCGGAGGCTGAGAAGGTCATCAGGAAAGTGCGTAAAAAAGCCAAGGCCAATCCGGTTTACGGCCTGTTTGCCGTGGACGACAAGGTGGTGGAATACAAGCCGGATAGCGACCTGCGTGATCACGAAAACGTTGCCCTGGACCCCTCCCGGCCGGTGAACGAACTCAACGAGGCCTACTTTGCTAAAGAAGTCCTGCCCCATGTGCCCGAAGCCTGGATCGACAGCACCAAAAAAGACGCCAAGGATCAGGAGATCGGTATCGTGGGTTATGAAATCCCCTTTAACCGACATTTTTATGTGTATCATCCGCCACGGGATTTGGCGGAGATCGATGCGGATTTGGATAAGGTTAGTGGCGAGATCATGCAGCTTCTGCGGGAGGTGCATTCATGATGGCGGGGAGATATCAAGCGTATAGCGAATATAAAGATTCTGAGGCTGAGTGGCTTGGGAAGATACCAACAAACTGGGAGATAAAAAGATTAGGTCAGTTTTTTCAAGAGCGAAGGGAAAAAGTCAGTGATAAGGATTTCCCCCCACTCTCAGTTACAATGCAGGGAATTGTTCCTCAACTTGAAACGGCTGCCAAAACAGATGCTGGCGATAATAGAAAACTAGTTTTAGAAAATGATTTTGTGATAAATAGCCGGTCTGATAGGAAAGGTTCTTCTGGTGTCTCACCTTACGATGGGTCAGTATCACTAATTAGTATTGTTTTAACTCCGAGAAGGGTCGATCCTGCTTTCGCTCACTACTTGTTGCGCAGTTACCCTTTCCAAGAGGAGTTTTACCGGCATGGAAAGGGCATTGTCGCAGATCTTTGGAGCACAAATTCTTCTGAAATGAAGAATATTCTAATCCCAGAAATTCCTGAAGATGAACAAAAACAAATCGCAATCTTCCTCGACCACGAAACCGCCAAAATCGATATCCTGATCGAAAAACAACAACAGCTCATCAGTCTGCTGAAAGAAAAGCGCCAGGCAGTGATCAGCCATGCCGTTACCAAAGGTTTAAACCCGAAAGCCCCCATGAAGGACTCTGGTGTTGAGTGGTTGGGGGAGGTGCCAGCGCACTGGGACGTTAAAGCTTTAAGATTTTTAGGGTTTTGTCAAAATGGCATAAATATTGGTGCAGAATTTTTCGGCTCTGGCTTTCCGTTTTTGAGCTATAGTGATGTTTATAAAAGCGAAGCTCTGCCTGAAGAAGCCGCAGGCCAGGTTCAATCTAGTGAATTCGACAGAAAATCTTATTCGGTTAGCGAGGGTGATGTCCTCTTTACTAGAACATCAGAAACTATTGATGAAATCGGTTTTGCATCAACATGCCTTAAATCAATTAGGGACGCCGTCTTTGCAGGATTTTTGATTAGGTTTAGGCCAAAAGCAAGTATGCTGTATCCTAAGTTTTCGAAATATTTCTTTAGAAATGAGTTGCTAAGAGCATTCTTTATTAAAGAGATGAACTTGGTTACTAGGGCATCTTTAAGTCAAGATTTACTAAAAAGGCTTCCTATACTGTTACCCTCGTTGGAAGAACAACAAAAAATCGCAGAGAGCCTTGATGAAAAAACAGCAGCTTTTTCAAAGCTGATGAAAAACGCTGAAGTCGCAATTGACTTAATGCAAGAGCGCCGAACAGCCATAATCTCCGCCGCCGTCACCGGCAAAATCGATGTGCGCAACTGGACGCCTCCCAAACAACCTCAACCCCACAAGGAAAAGGCCGCATGAGTCCGTCACCGACCGTGGATCAACGCCTCTTTTCTGAAATCAAGCAGTTGATCCAATCCACTTGCACGCGCCTCACGCATGCGATATTTTGCATCAAAGATGCAAAAAAGGCGGCAAAAATGGAAACAGCAAGTCCTTTTTGGCCTCTTAGCTGTCATACACTATAATTCTTCATCAGAGGGTGAAGGACAATTCCTGACATGAAGAGCATATAAGATCTGGGT
>JAEINQ010000011.1 GCA_016342285.1 Desulfobacterales bacterium | reverse complement strand
AGTCCTTTATGCGGGAAGGCATCTGACGCCGTAGATGCGGTAAGATCGGCAATCCCGAAGGGTTTTAAATTTCGAAAACAAAATAGGATGTTTGTCTTTTAATATCGTTTGCTTATACTCTATTTCGAAATTTAAAACGCTCAATTTAGGTGATGTTTTGTGGCAACATACCAGCCACCGTAATTTCTATCGATACTGAAACGAAGTCGTTCGACGTGAACATCGGGCGTCACCCTTCTCCCGGAGCCTATGGATGCATGGCCGGACAAAACGCCCGACCATGCCCCTGTTTTTTTCAGTCTCTTCGCTGTTTCATATGGGTAAAACGGTGCTGGCCAGGGTCAGGAGGGTGCCTTCTCGCGGCTCGGAACTGTCTGAGCCGCTTAGGGCACGTTACCCCGGACAGAACCCAGCCCGGCCGCAAATGCTTCTTACCGATTCAAGATATCAGTCTTTTCTGCTGGTGACAGATCAGACAGTCCACATCCATACCGTACGGCTTGACCACGCCGCCTCCGGGATGGCACTGGCCGCAATAGACCGTTTCCATCAGGCGCCACTGGTCTTCAGGGGCCTTCACCCGCTCGGTATTGGACAGGGAATACCACCGATTATACATTCCAATATCGACTGAAAGGTCTCGTCTATCCCGCGGCGATTTCGGCAGAAACTGAAAAACGCGGGGGATTGAGAATGTTTCTTTTGACCGTACAGAGTCCGGCCGTTTTGATTACCGCTGTTTTGTATTTGGGGGGAAATCCCGGCGGCAGATCGATGTGGATATGCACCGCCTCGACGAGGTGCTTGGCTTCGTTTCGGTCGAATTGAAGCGTCATTTTTATCCCTGTGGTGTCAATCCCCCTTTCTTCGCAGAAATAGACCACATACACCCCGGCACACGTACCGATGGATGCCAGAAACAGGTCGTAGGGTTCCGGCGCCGTGCCGGCGCCGCCCTCATTTTTCGGCTGGTCCGTTTCAACCGTAAACCCTTTGTAGGTTGAATTGACCTTCTTCCCTCCCGGGAAAATGACGTTCATCTCCATCATTGATGCTCCTTGACTGGTTGGTTCCTCTGCAATAATGTCGTTTCATGTCAGAAACCCAAAGCAAACAATATTCCTCCCGCAACAAGTCCAAACGTCAGATTAAAAGCCTTGATCAAAAGCGAATCTTTAAAAAATCGACCAGGAGCATCATGACAAACACGAAAAAAGTGATCATCAAGGCGTGTTTGGCTATGGGTATCATTTCCATCGCCGATCCGGCCTCCTTTCACTTCACTTCACGACAACCGAAGATCGATATTTCCCGGGCATCCACAGCCATGAGTATAGCAAGTGGCGTCGATAAAATCTAAATAACCGCAAGGTTAATACCGCCGCATTGTCGTTTGGGCGGGCGTTTCGAAATCCGGGCTTCAGCGTGTTATGCATCTAATGCGTTTGAGAAAAAACATCGATGCCATCACCAGGGGCGAAATGGCCCCAAAGATGGCCGTAAAACCATAGGACTCGATTAATGCTCCGGCAAACAAGGGGAATATGGCGGTGATCAAGCTCAGGGTTCCGCTGATACCGGCATAGACGGCGCGATTTTCATTGTTTGTGATTTCCAGCAAAATGCCTTGCAAAGCAATGGTATAGGCAGAGATCGAAAATCCAGCCATGAAGAAAACCCACTGGAAGACGCCTATTGCATGCTGGGAAAGGAGGATCGCCAGCATCGGCAGAAGGCCTCCGATCACAATGCTCCCCAAGAAGATCCCCTTGAATTTGTATCGTTTTGCGACCTGATTCCAAATAATCGAAGAGATGATCATTCCCAGAAATTGCAATAGCAGAAAATTGCCGACCTGATGACGACTCAATCCGTATGTCGTCTTAGCCAACACCACATAAAATGGAATAATAATTATACCCAGACTGGCTGAATTGATTAACAAAACATAGTTGACCAAATTCCGGTCCGATCTGAGGGTGTGCGGGATTGCTTTCAATGTTTGTACGATGCTGTACCGGTGGCCAGTGCTGGCGGAATCTTCTGTAATCATCAGGAATCCAACGGCCGCAACGAACAGCAATGCAGACGCCGTCAGAAAAATCACGGTGTAGTTTTTCGGGTAAGGCAAGGTCGTGACCAGATGGCGGACCGCAACGGCAGATACCAGCATGCCGATGGAGGCGATGAACTGTTTGAAGATCAACAGGCGTTTTCTTTGGGCGCCGATGAAAATTTTTCCCAGCAGATCCGTGTATGAAATCCCCGCAAAGGCCCCGCTGACGGCAAAGACGGCGACCCACAAAAAGACCATGACCAACAGTCGTCCGGGATCGGAAAGTCGTGATACGGACAAGGTGTAGCCCATCCCTGCCAGGGCCAACACACGCAGATAAATCCCCATCAGCAAAAAAGGCTTTTTACGCGACCGGCCGGCAAGAAATCCCGCGAACAATACCTGTGCGATTAGGGGCAGGCCGATTGAGATGGCGGTGAAAACCCCCACATGAAAACTGGATCCGCCAATGAACAGGATGAATGAGGGGAAAACGGTATTGACGTCGATAAACGTGGAAGCCAATGCCAGAAAAAGGGCGTGCCAGGTAAAGGATACAAAATTTCGTCTGTAGTCCTTCTCAAAGGTATAATTCCTGGCACCCATGACAACCGATCTTTCTCCCTTGACCCTAACGTTGCAAAAGCCGCTCAGAAGGCGATCCGCCACTTTCCATTTGGCGCCCCGCCGCTGGAGGCGATGCGTTCATTCTATACCCTTACTCTATCCCATCTTGCCACTGGCGTCCATTACCGCAAAGGTATAGCTGTTATCTGAAGGTTTGGCCGCCAGCTCGGGATGGGTGCAATACTGATAGGCAAGAAGATCGTCCATGGTTGCGCCCATCTGGATGGCCAAGGAGAGAAAATCAACATTGCCCGCGGTACAAAATCCCTTTCTCATGACGCTGCCCCCGATCAGCTTTTTATTACTGCGATCAAAAACGAGCTTGGTTTGAATTTCCTCGACATGATCCATCATGGGATACTTGTCCAGTACCGTTGAACGGCCCGTTATGACATTGATCCCCGCATCTTTGGCCATCTGCTCGGTCAGGCCCGCGGATCCAAGGCTCAAATCATAAACCGACGTGACATTGGCATTGATGACGCCGGGAAATTTTCTGTTGCCGCCGAGAATGTTTTGAGCAACGATTTTCGCCATAAACACAGCGTTGGTGCCGAATTCCCCACGGGTGGGATGGCCGGTCACAAAAGAGTTTTTTTCCGCACAGTCGCCGCAGGCATAAACATCGTCCACACTGGTGCGCATATCCTCACCGGCACCGATTCCAAGTCGGCTGGTCCGGATCCCGGCCCCTGCCGCAAGTTCCGTATTGGGAACAACGCCCACCGAAAGGACAACCAGGTCCGCTGGAAGCACCTTGCCGCTTTCCAGTCTGACATCGACCGCCTCCGCCGACGGGTGTTCAAACCCAATCACCTTTTCGCCGGTCAGCAGACGAATACTATTTTTGCCAAGTTTGTCTTCCACATGCTGGATAAATTCCGGTTCCGTGGTGGCCATGAGAATTTTCGGCAGCATTTCCACAATGGCCACATCAAGCCCCATCTGCCGGAGAGCCACGGCCACTTCAATACCGATATACCCACCGCCGATAACCACTGCCCGTTTCCCCGATACGGCATGTTCGCGAAGCAAGGACAGGTCCTCCAGAGAACGCACGGGAGTGATTCTTCCGGACGCCACACCGGGAATGGGCGGCACCAGTGGCCTGGAGCCGGTGGCAAGGACCAAATGCTTGTAGGCATAGGTTTTACCACCGCTGGTATGGACCTGCCGGTGGGCCGTATCAATTTCGCTGACCCGGTCAACGACGAGTTCGGCACCAAAGTCGGTGACCAAGGCATTGGGGATCTGAAATTTTTCGATGGGCTTGGCCTCGGGAATGCCATAGGGAACCGCGCAACGGTTGACATTGACTTTTTCGTCCTTGATCAGAACAATCGATAGCTCTTTCCCTGAACGATGGAGCATGTGTACAATGGTGCGTCCCGCGGGACCGCCGCCGATAATGACAATATCTCTGTTTTCCATGGTCGAATCTCCTTTTCGCAACCCCGACAGTGTCTCGTTTAACTCAGTATTCATGGGGTATACCTTTAATGTGAAGCATCAAGTGGTCTCGGTCCTCGATATCTTCCAGCCACCCATAATTGGCATCCGGTTTGACATCGAGATCCTGAATATACGGTTTGATATCCAGCAGGGGCGTACCGTCGAATACGTCCAGCCCAGATGTATAAATCTGTATGGATCACGCCGATGGCACAAAAGCCAATGGGGATTGTATCGCCGCGGGCCCGATCTGCACGTCTCTTCGGTTGGCCCATTGTTTCTTCCCTTATGCTTGTACCGCGGCAGCGAATGTCTCCGGGGCCGGTCGGTTGCCATGGCCCATGCGAGCCTTGACCTCATCAATGTAGTGATCGGCCGATGTGGCGGCGATGGCACCGTCGCCCACGGCTGTGGCAACCTGCCGCAGGGGTGTGTCCCGCACGTCACCGACGGCAAACACGCCGGGAACGGATGTTTCCATGTGGGCATCGGCCACGATATAGCCGCTTGGGTCCAAAGTGATGGCACCATTGAGAAAACCGGTATTGGGAAAGGTCCCGACCCAGACAAAACACCCTTCCACCGGCAGCGTTGTTGTTTCTTGGGTACGAATATTTTCTACTTTCACATGTTCGATAGTGTTAAAACCGTTTATTTCAGTGAGCGCCGAATCCCACAGGATTTCAACCCGATCGTTTTCAAGGATACGTTCCTGAAGAATTTTGGTCGCCCGGAGTTGGTCCCGGCGGTGGACGAGGTAGACTTTTTTGGCGAATTTGGTCAGATAGAGACTTTCTTGAACGGCCGTGTCACCGCCCCCGACGGCCACCACCGTCCTGCCCTTGTAGAACGGAGCATCACAGGTGGCGCAGGTGGACACCCCCCGGCCGAAAAATTTTCCTTCCCCGGGGACCCCCAGTTTTATAGGGGTCGCACCGGTGGCAAGAATAACGGCATAAGCCGTAATGGACCGATCGGTCATATGGATGGTCTTGACAGGCCCGGTAAGGTCAAGTGACATGACTTCGTTGGATTCCAATGCAAGGCCGAATTTCTCCGCCTGTTTTTTCATTTTTTGAACCAGATCGAAGCCGGTCAACCCTTCTGGGAAGCCCGGATAATTTTCCATCCAGTCCGTCATCAGAATCTGGCCGCCAGGGGCTGCCTTTTCGATCAAAAGGGTGTTTCGTCTCGCCCGGGAAGCATACATCCCCGCGGTCAATCCTCCGGGCCCGCCGCCGATAATCACCAGATCAAAATCCTCGGTTTTCATTCTATCTCTCCATTTCTTCACGGTTCACATTGCGCTAAATCTGAACTACCCTAGCGGTTGAGTTTTCACAGATCCAGAGAGCAACACTTGTGCCACTGCTCTAACTTGATTTCAACTCATCGTTTTTATATGTAAAAACAGTTTATCTTGACAACACGGCCCATCGTGGTAGAAATAGTAACGCATCATAGGTAACGTTAATGTAACGCCTACTTGACGGGAGAACGGACGAAAAATGGACAAGACCCACGACCTGTGGAACATACGGTTCGTCAACCAGATCATCAACGCCATGGCAGACGGGGTCTTTTCCATGGATGCCCAGGGACGGATCTCCCTGTGGAACCGGTCCATGGAGCGAATCAGCGGATACACGGCCGGAGAGGCCATGGGTAAAACCTGTCAGCTACTTCAATGCAGCCGCTGTTTCGGCAAAGAATGCCCGGCAGGCATTTCTTCATGCCAGATTCTTGAAAAAGGATATTCAGGGGCCAAGGAGTGTCATCTGCGGCACAAGGACGGGCACGACGTGCCGGTGATCAAAAATGCCAGTGTGGTCAAAGATGAAAACGACCGCGTCATCGGCGTAGTGGAGACGCTCACCGATATGTCGGAGCTTCACAAGGCAAGGCAAATGGCCGAAATGGCTGCGCTCCGGCTGGGTGAAATTCACCGTCTGGAGAACATCATTGGCCAAAGCGCCGTTATGCGGGAGGTGTTTTCCGCCATCAAGGCGGCAGCGGCCAGCCCGGCGACCATTCTGGTCCAGGGCGAAAGCGGCACCGGCAAGGAGCTGGTCGCCGGTGCCATTCATTACAACAGCGAGCGCCGCGACGGCCCCCTGGTCACGGTCAACTGTAGCGCCCTGGCCGAAACGGTCCTGGAAAGCGAACTCTTCGGTCACGTCAAAGGGGCTTATACAGGCGCGATCCGAGACCGGGCCGGACGGTTCGAGGACGCCCAGGGGGGAACGATCTTTCTCGATGAAATCGGTGAGCTCAGTCCCTTCATTCAGGTCAAGCTCCTGCGGGTATTACAGGAGCGGGAAATCGAGCGTGTGGGCGATTCAAAAAAACGCAAGATCGACATTCGAATCGTTACCGCCACCCACGAGGACTTGTTCGCCAAGGTTCGAGAAGGGCTATTCCGGGAAGATCTGTATTATCGCCTTAAAGTCTTTCCCATTCATGTGCCGCCGCTTCGGCAAAGACGGGAAGACGTTCCTCTCCTGGTGAGCCATTTTATCGCCAACATGAACAAAAAAACGGGAAAGCAAATCCAGGGGATGTCGCAGGGAGCCATGCGAATCACCATGGATTACCCATGGCCCGGCAATGTCCGGGAATTGGAAAACGCCATCGAGCACGCTTTTGTGCTCTGCAACGGGGGACAGATCAACCCCATGGACCTGCCCATCGAAATCCGTCAGGCCGGCGCAGCTCCGGACGCTTCCCCCACCCCGGAGCCAATCCATCGCCCCTATTCGGCAAGAAAGACGCTGTCCAGGGAATCCCTCCTCGAATTGCTCGAACAGTGCGACTGGAACAAAGCCGAGGTAGCCCGACAGGTCGGCCTGAGCCGGACGGCCGTATGGAAGTACATGAAGAAGTGGAACATCCCCCTTCAGCCCGATGCGACGCAGTGAAGCCCACCCCGCAGAGCGGGTGGCCTCAGGTAGCCCTCCAAAGGGGGGGGTCAATGTCCAATATCCAATTCTCAATGTTCAATGTTCAATGTTCAAGTAAGGTATTCTGCCCTCTTAGCCTTTGAAAATTGGCGGAGCGAAGCGATTCCGCACTTGAGCATTCGACATTGTTTTGCACAATGGCTCTGTTCTATGCAGGACGGTAGAATCGCTCCCGGTTTTCTCCCCCTTCGAACCCTCGACCCCTCGACCCCTTGACCCCTCGACCCCTTGACCCCTTGACCCCTCGACCCCTTGACCCCTCGACCCCTTGACCCCTTGACCCCTTGACCCCTCGACCCCTTCGCCCAGCGCCTCCGCAAACACACCATTGATCAAAGCCGTCAAATTTGGGTTTAAGTCTTCCAGTCGCTTTTACCCGCGAAGGGTTTGCGCCTGATCCAAAAGAAGCGACTTAAACCGGTCCAGGGTGACCGGATACGGTATCATGGGGATCCCCATCCAATCGCAATATTCGAGAAACTCTTCTGGGTTTTCAGCCATGTACGCATCCAGATATCCGATGCCGTCGAGCACAATGGCCCCTCCGCTGTGACGGGGGAAATTCTCGTTGGCCAGACCCTTGTCCCACCCCTTGAAGACCTGCTTTCGGAATTTTACCCATCCCGGCGTCATCCACCAGACCGCCTCTCCGCCGGCGACCTCTTCGGCGATCCGATTTCGCTCGGCTTCGTCGGCCAGCATGTCCATGCAGTGGGTGGCATCGATACGGGCCACTCCAGAGCCCTGCTCGGCAATGATGGTCTTCATCATCCGCATGGGTTCATCGGCGTTTACATAACAAAACTTGCCGCCGTAAACGACAATGACTTTGTCGGTCTTTTCCCGGGCTTTGTGGATCTGGCGAACGAGTTGGTGTTCCAGTTCGGGAATGTCCTGATGAAGGCCGGGGGTCGTGTAAAGAATCTGCGGCGTATCGAGAAAGCCCTCCTCTTTGAGTTGATTCAGTTCCAGGCTCATGGTGCCGCAGGAGACAATGGAAATATCGGAAAATGTGGCGTCGCTCATAGCATCCTCTTTCAGCCGGGCGGTCTACAGCCCTGCCAGGCAAGATTTCAAGGTTTCCCGCAACCGGTCCAGGTCGTCCGTGTCCGGATGGCCGACAGCGGTGACCGCATCATCGATCCAGGGCGGCGGCGGGTTCTTGGCCCGCACCTTTTCGAGCACCTTGGGATTGACCTCGCCCTGGCAGGAAAAGCGGCCCAGGATCTCAGCCGACGGCGCCAAGGATGCGGCATGGGCCATGGCATGTTGTGCGTGGGCCGACTCCGAGGCCGCCCCGTGGGTAGCAAACAGAAAAAGCCTGGTTGCCCCCACCTTCTCAAGATAAGCCGATGCTTTGGGATCCGGTTTGCCCGCCTGAAGCCAGAATCCCAGGGCCACTAGGTCATAGCCGACCGGATCCGGCGCCTGGGCCACCGGGACAAGCGTGCAGTCTTCTCCAAGGGTTTCAACAACAGCTTCCGCCAGTTTCTTCGTATTGCTGGTCTGACTGGAATAAATCACAAGGGTTTTCATCGATGGCCTCTCCTTTTCATGGCTCATTGTGGATCCGGGCGGGTCACCGGCAGGGTCACGGTCATGGTGGTGCCTTGGCCTTCGGTGCTGTCCACCCGGATGGTGCCACTCAGGTTCTTGATGATGCTGTAACTGATCGCCAACCCAAGCCCACTTCCGTACACGGCTTTTCGGGTACTGAAAAACGGTTCGAAAATATGCTTCTGCGTTTCCGGAGAAATACCCGAACCGTCGTCGGCAATTTGAATGCCGACGCGCGAACCTTCCCACCGGGTAATGATATCGATGAACCCGTCACTGCCAACGGCGTCGATGGCATTGTTGAGCAGGTTCAAAAACACCTGCTGAATCTGGGATTCGTCGCTGGCGATGGTGGGCAGATCTTCCTGGAAATCGGTCTGAATACCGATGCGCTGCAAACGGGCATGCTGTTCCAGCATGTCAATGGTCTGGTTGAGCACTTGGTTCACATCCACATCCTCCCTGCGAAGTTCCATGCGCCCGGCATAGGAAAGCAGGTTTTGGGTAATTTTCGAGGCGCGAACCACCGCCTTTCCGATGGCATCGACGGCAGCCGTAAACTTGTCCCGGGCCTGGCCGGCGTCAAAGGCTTGGCTGGCTAAGATATCCTTCATCCAGCCGGCCTTAACATCGATAATCGCCAGGGGATTGTTGATCTCGTGGGCAATGCCCGCGGCCATTTTGCCGATGGCGGCAAGCTTTTCATTTTGTGTAAGCTGCAGGGAGAACTCGTCAGCAGCGGCCGACGACTTTCTCAGGCGGCTGATCAAGACATGGGTCACAGCCACAGCCACCATGAGAATCGCGGCAAACCCGAGCAGCATTGAAACCATTGCCGTGCTCCTTGCCTCGGCCAGGCGACCAAGGTCTTCACAAGACGCCTGTCGTACCACCAGCAGCCAGTCGATTTCTGATAGCCAGATGCCGGCATAATAGAAATTTTTGC
This sequence comes from Desulfobacterales bacterium, assembly GCA_016342285.1. GTDB lineage: Bacteria > Desulfobacterota > Desulfobacteria > Desulfobacterales > JAEINQ01 > JAEINQ01. The sequence continues at coordinate 103,927 of JAEINQ010000011.1, read as the reverse complement.
CATCCCGGGGCACCTTGTGCACGGCGGCATCGCCTTCTTTGAAATCGGCCGTGCGGAGAAAAGAGGGTTCGAGCAGGTCGCCGTCGTACCAGGGCCGGGTCTGAAAAATGCCCTGGCGGTTGAGCAGATAAATATCCTGGACCTGATCGATCCTGGCCCGGCTCAGCTGCCGTTTGAGCATATCCCCGTCAAAGCCGGCCCGAAGAAAAAGATCGGTATTCTTCCCCCGCCCCCGAACGGTGAGAAAAAATCGGGAAGGCCCGTTGCCTGTGGTAATAACGTCGCTGGCCTGCCGGCCATACACAACCGCACGGCCCATGCCATGTTCCATTTCTTTTTCAATGGGCGGAAGCGGGTCTGGAAACGACACCTGGACCGCCCCCTTGCCATCGAGGACCGCCAGCGACAGGAGCCCGGGATGGGACCGCGTCAGATTCAGCGTCTCAGAGATTCGGGCCAGAAACCCCTCTGCCATCAACGTCTCGGGATCGCTGACGCCCAAAACCGCCTGAAGTGCCGAGGCCCGCTCCCGCAGCATGGTGTCGAGGACTTCCGTGTAGATACTCGCCACATGTGCCGTGTGGGCAATCATGCGATCCTGACAGATGCCGCTGAACTGGCGGTAAATGACAATCCCCAGAAGCAGCAATGGCGTCAGGCTCACCACGAGGGTGACCGCGATAATTTTCATGCGCAAGCCTTCGAACACGGCTTTGTACATGGCAGTCACCTCTCAGAGTAAAGAATCCTGGCCCAGAGGACCAGGCTTTGGTTTGCCCCTGGAAGGGGCTGTCCTGTCTGCTTGAAGTTTGAAGTGCCTAAAATGCCTAAAGTGCCTAAAATTAAGGAATTCTACCATATCTTAGCTTAAAAAAAGCCGGAGTGAAGCGACTCCACAATTTTAGGCATTTCAAATTTTAGCGTATTTTTAGGCATTTGCCGGCGATTCTATCAGCATAGCCAGTTTTCTCTGACCACGCCCACAGGACGTGGAATCCAATGCCCTCTCCCGCCTGATCAGTTTGATGTCACGCGGGGCGATGAAAAGGGGAGAGCCGCAAATCTTCCGGGCGGCCCGACAGCACCGCCTCTATGGCCGTTTCAATTTCTTTTTGCGGCACCAGTCCGTGGATGACGTTGACGGGTTCTCCCCCCTGGAAAATGATGAGGGTGGGAATCGATCGAATACCGAGTTGACCGGCCACGGCCGGATTGTTGTCCACATTGCATTTGGCAAAGGCCATGCGGTCGCCGTAGGTTCCGGCCAGGGCCTCGACAGCGGGTCCGATGGCTTTGCAGGGCCCGCACCAGGGGGCCCAGAAATCGACCAGCACCGGCTGGTTGCTGGTTTTCACCTGGGCGTCAAAATCGTTGTCCGTGATCTCCATCAGTTGGGTCGACATGCTTCGTCTCCTTTTTCTTGGGTCTCAAGCCTGCAGCAGAATGGGTTCATTGGCAAATGATGTCGGTCTGGCATGCCTGGATACAAGATTGGTGCCAGATTCTGTTTTTTTATACCGATATGGTGACCGCGGCAGGGGGGCTCTCCATGGCCCCACTCTTTCCGCCACGGACAAGAAGCGACAGGACAGCACAACCATTCAAAAATTGGTTCCTCGCTATTTCGTGTGGGGGTCAGGCATACCGTTTCATTCCGTTAAGGGTAACGCAACCGTAACGCCACCCTATCGGTGCCGGAACTCAAAAGGCATGACAACGGAAGGCTGCCCAGGTTGACTGTGGGCAAGGGCCTTAAAAATCCTTTTTTCGCTGATCCGGGCGAAAAGAGAACAGGGTTGACAAGACCGGTCCGGTTTCAGGCACCAAAAATACCTCAGCCCCTCGGGGAACGTCCCGTCGGGGCTGAGGCTAGGAGGTGAGAGTAAGTTTGAAGAGCAGAGCAATGGAGGTAATGCCGAACTTACTCTGGGAATTGATAAAGCAATTCACATGCCAAGAACGTAGCTTATGGTTTCTAATCGAAGCCGCCGGAGTCGATACCGAACCGCCGGATCTGGTTCCAGACGCTGGTCCGGGAAATGCCCAGAAACCGGGCTGCTTCGCTCCGATTGCCGCCGGACCGTTCCAGGGCTTCGACGAGCCGCTGGCGTTTGACATCATCAAGGCTCGTGCACGGCAGAGGGGGCGTTGCGGATTGCTCCCGGACACCTATAATTTGGGGCGGCAGATGGTCGGCCTCGATCATGCCACCCGGGCAGGAGACAAAGGCGAACTCAAAGGCACTTTTGAGTTCCCGGGCGTTGCCGGGCCAGGAATAGGATATCAAGACATCCAGGGCCCGGGCGGAGATGCCGTCAATCTTTTTTCCGCTCTTGATCAGGATCCGGTTGAAAAAGCTGCGTGCCAGCAGTGGGATGTCCTCGACCCTTTCCCGTAGAGGCGGAACGCTGATGGGAATGACGTTGATCCGGTAATAAAAATCCTCCCGAAACAGACCCTGGGCGATGAGATCCGAAAGATTGCGATTGGTGGCCGAGATGATGCGCACATCCACCCGCATCGGTCGATTCTCCCCCACCCTCTCCACGACCTTCTCCTCCAGCACCCGCAGCAGTTTCACCTGGGTGGACAGGGGCAGGTCACCGATCTCGTCCAGGAAAATATCTCCGCCGCTGGCCGCTTCGAACCGCCCCTCCCGGCCCTTGTGGGCACCGGTGAAGGCACCCCGCACATGACCGAAGAGCTCACTCTCCAGGAGCGATTCGTTCAGGGCCGCGCAGTTGACCTTGACATAGGCGGACTTGCTTCGCAGGCCTGCCTGGTGAATGGCTCTGGCCACCAGTTCCTTCCCGGTACCGCTTTCCCCGAAAATGATGACCGGCGCATCGGACTGGGCCGCGTTGGCAATGAGCTGGAAAACCCGCTGCATGGAGACCGAAACGCCGACCATGCCGTAAAACCGGTCTTCCCCATCCAATTCCCTGCGGTAGCTGGCGATCTGGGTCTCCTTGTCCATGAGGTCAGTAATATCGGCCATGGTCTCCACCGCCCCGGTCACATTCCCCTCATCATCCTTGAGTACCGAGGCGTTTTTCACCACATGGACCGGCCGGCCGTCTTTTCGAACCACCGTGCAACGCTGCTTTCTCAGATGCCCCCGTTCGAACATCACGCACCAGTGGCATCCGTCCCCGTTACGGGCAATCTTGCAGGTGCTGCAATTGAGAACGGTACAGGACCGACCCACGATCTCCTCTTTCGGATAACCGGTAATCTCTTCAAAGGCCCGGTTGACGGAAATGATGGTCCCTTGGGGATTGACAATCATCACGCCGTCCTGAATCGTGTCCACGACGGTTTTCCAGTAGTAGTTCAGGTCCTGGGTGTTCATTTCATCCCCCACACCGTTCAAAAAGTTAACATACAAGATGTTCACAAAGTTAACATGTGAACAGCCGTCTGCCAAGTCCATTAAACGCAAAATGGCTTTTCGGACACCCTTAAACTTCGGCTTTATATATAAACCACCGCAATTACAGTTTGTTAATAGATTTTGATTCCCGACCCACCGACTTTGGCACCCCAATTGCTCTATCATCCAACCGGCAGCATGGCCCCAAAGCCCGTACCCATGACACAGGTATCCCCGTGGACATTTTCGATCTTCGTGAAACCCTGATTCCATTTTCCCTGCTTCAGGTCACCAACACCTTTAAGAAAATGAGCCCCGGCAATGTCATGGAGATCGTTGCCGGTGATGCCGGCATCGTCGCCGACCTGGCGCGCATTCTGCCGGCCGCTGAATACGACATTGTTCTCAACGAACCCATGGATGACCTTGGCCGAAGTATCCGGCTAAGACTCAAAAAACGACCAACCAACTCAACAAGGGAGGAATCATCATGTCCGACATCGATCTGAGTTCAGTGGAAATCGCAAACACAGTGGATGCGCGCGGAAGCGCCTGTCCCGGCCCCCTGCTGGAAGCCAAAAAGGGCATCGGCAAGGTTAAGGTCGGCGATGTCCTGGAAATCTACTCCAATGACTCCGGCACCCGAAGCGACATCCCCGCCTGGTCGAAAAAGGTAGGCCACGAATACCTGGGCGTTCTTGAGGCCGACGGTTACGACAAGCATTTTGTCCGCAGGAAGAAGTAAACATGCTGGCCGGGGCCAGGATGTCAGGCTAAAGACCGAAGGCTAAAGGCTGAAGTAAAATCTTTCGTTACCGAATTGAAACAGGTTTCGCGTCAATGAAAAAAATGTCGACAGGCAAAGAACAACGCCTCGATTCTAAGACGCTTTTACAAACCCTGCCTTCAGTCTTCAGCCTTCAGTCTTTAGCCTTGTATCTTCACTCGACGGCACCAGCAATTTCATACCTGCCTTTTAGAGAAAGCTTTTCGAAACCGAACACATCGAGGCACCCATGGAAACCACCCAGACGGAAGGCAAGATTCTGATCCTGGCCACCGAGACCTGCGCCTACCCCGGCGCCGACTCGGTGGGACAGGCCCACGCAACTTATCCGGCCAATACGTATATCCTTCGGGTCCGGGCGCCGGTGCTGTTTCCCGAGCACTTCTACCTGGACTGTTTCCATAAAGGGATCGGCGGCATCATCATCATGTCCTGTGGCGAGGAATGTCCCTATGAGGGGGCCTATCACGCTCTGGCCAAACGACTCGACCGGGTCTACCAGACGATGAAAGCCGAAAAGATCGACCTCCGCCGACTTCGGCTCACCGCCATCTGTACGGTCTGCAACCGCTCTTTTCTCAAAGAGGTCAACGACATGAACGCCCTGGTACAGGAACTGGGTCTGTCGGCATTGAAGTCGGCGGCTTAGCCGGTTTCCATCCATAAATGACATTTCTGGACCGGAAACGTCGTAACTGTTCACGGGGTTGAAACACTCAAGAAGTTCCAAGCCCTCGCAAGGTACGCGTTTACAGGGTGCCGTAGATGCGAGGCGCCGGGCATGCAGGCGTACTATTCGTACTTCAAATGCCCGGGAACAAAGCAGATACGGTGCCCTGTGAACGCGTACGAAACGTCCATGTGTTTCCATCCGCGTATTACGGATGTCGCGGATGGAAACGAGTTGGGCTCTGAAATGGAAAAAAAGAGGAGTACAATGGAACCCACACCCATGCGCCAATTCGATGCACTGGTGGTCGGCGGCGGAATCGCCGGTCTTCAGGCGGCCCTGGACCTTGCCGACCAGGACTTTACGGTGGCGATCCTTGAAAAAGACGCCACCATCGGTGGGACAATGATCCGGCTCTCCAAAGTCTTTCCCACCCTGGACTGCGCCAGTTGTATCACGACGCCCAAGATGGCGGCTGCCGCCCACCATGAAAACATCACCATTTTCACCCACTGCGACCTCAAATCCCTTCAGCGGGAAGACGGCATGCTCAGCGCCCGAATGATCCAGCGTCCCCGGTACGTGGACCCGGACAAATGCATCGGTTGCCGCCAGTGCGAATACAACTGCCCGGTGTATGTGTCTGATGGAGAGCAGGGGGGATTTTCCGCCACCAAAGCGATATCCATACCATTTTCCAACGCCATTCCGCAGATTGCGGTGTTGGATGTCGAAAACTGTATGCTGTGCGGAAAGTGTGAAAAGGTCTGCCCGACCCAGGCCATCGACTACTTCCAGAAGCCCGAGCCCTTTGTGGTTAGGGCAAAAACAGCCGTCGTGGCCACCGGGTTCGAACTGACGCCCGTTGCAAACAAACATCAATACGGCATGGGGAAGATACCCAACGTAATCGATTCACTGCAAATGGAAAGATTGCTCGCCCCCCACGGCCCTTATAACCGGGTGTTGCGGCCGTCGGACGGCATGGAGCCCGATTCCATTGCCTACGTCCAATGTGCCGGATCCCGGGACAAGAGCATGGGCGTTTCATACTGCTCCCGGGTCTGCTGCATGGTTGCCATCAAGCAGGCCATGCTCCTCTCCGGTTCCCTGCCCCTGGCTGACATTACCATCTACTACATGGACATCCGCGCCTTTGGTAAGGGCTACGAGCAGTTTTACCAGAATGCCAAAGCCATGGGCATTGAATTTATCAAGGGCAAAGTGGCCACTCTGAGTGAGGGTGAAAACGGCAATGTGGCCCTGCGATACGAAGCCCAGGACGGCGAGGGGATTGTCACGGCAAACCACGATCTGGTGGTGCTATCCCTGGGTATGGTTCCGGGTTGGAATCCCGAAGGGGTGTGCCCGGTATCTGCGGATGCGGACCGTTTTGTCAAAACCATTCAACCCAAGCTTTCGCCAACCCTGACGGACATGGAGGGCGTGTTTACGGCAGGGGCTGCCGCCGGCCCCAAAGATATCGTAGACACCATTACGGAGTCCGGTGCCGCTGCGGTTGAAGCGGCAAAATATATGGTCGCATGCGAGCACTCCCATCAGGCGGTTGCATCGTAGGGCTCGTCTCTGGCCCCATAGAATCAATGCAGCAGAGAGCCAAACGAGTCTGAAAGCGATAAATGATGGACAAATCTCTAATACTTCATCACCAGGAGTTACGCGGATGACGGACCCAACCCAAAATCAAAAGGCAAAATCAGACAAAGGAAAAGTCGGCGTCTACATCTGTCACTGCGGCGGCAACATTTCAGATCATGTCGATGTGGAAGCGGTTCGTGCGAGGATTGAAAAGCTACCCGAAGTCGCTGTCGCTCGCACAAACATGTTCATGTGCTCTGATCCCGGGCAAGAAATGATCTTGGAAGACCTCAAAAAAGGGACCATCGATCGCATCGTCGTGGCCTCCTGTGCGCCCAGTCTGCATGAATCGACCTTTCGCAGCGCCATTTCGCGGGCTGGCGGAAATCCCTATATCTACGATCATGCCAATATCCGGGAACAGGTAAGTTGGGTACACCACGGAGAAAAGGCCACGGAAAAAGCCACACGACTGATATCGATGGCCTCAGCCAAGGCCCAACAGCTGACCCCCTTGGAGCCGATCCGTGTGGAAGCCAGAAAACACGCCACTGTCATCGGGGGTGGCATTGCCGGACTCAGGGCGGCCAAAGATTTGGCTGACCGCGGTATTGAGGTCGTCTTACTGGAAAAGTCGCCGTTTTTGGGGGGGCAACTTGCCAACCTGGATCGAATTGCCCCCACGGGAGACAAAGCAGCGGATTTGGTACGGGATCTCGCTGGCCAAGTACTAAACGATAATGCGATCACGGTCCACACATGTTCGGCTGTGGACACTTTTGACGGCTATGTTGGCAATTTCAAACTCGGGGTCAAAAAATGGCCGTCGGATGGAAAACCGGGAAAATTCAAGCAAATAGATACGGCTACCGCGGCAGTGGGAGAATTTTTCCCATTCGCGGGGGTTTACACCGGGGACCCACCCTCTGAGTCCGAAGAATTCACGATTGAGACGGGTGTGATTATTCTGGCAACCGGTTTTAAATCTTATACACCCTATAACGGGGAGTATGGTTTTGGCCAATACGAACAGGTCATCACCCTTCCGGACCTGATTTTTAATATGGCTGAGAATAAAGCGTCCGGGAAACTGCTGGAGATGGACGGCAGGAAAATTCGCAGTATCGCCATGATTCATTGCGTTGGCAGCCGCCAGATTCCAGGTATTCATCCTGAAACCGAGGGTGGTTATCTCAACGAGTATTGTTCTCGGACCTGTTGTTCGGCAACCCTGAATGCATCCAACATGATTCGAAAGACCTACCCGGGAACGCGTGTTTTTGAATTTTATCGCGATATCCGGACGTATGGCCGGGGCCAGGAAGATCTCTATGAGGAAGCAGCTCGAAATCAGGTCGTCTTTCTAAGATTCGAGGCGGACGATCCACCGGAGGTGATCCAGAACGGTTCCGCCTCCCAAGATGATTTCCCCCTGCTTGTCAAAGTAAAGGACACATTGACCTTTGGGGAAGAAGTGACGGCACCCGTAGACTTGGTGGTTCTGGTAACAGGGATCGAACCGAACAACGTTGCCGACATTGTGGAAATGATGAAGTTGCCCGTCGGCACCGACCGTTTCTTGCTGGAGGTTCACCCCAAATTACGGCCCGTGGAGCTGCCAATTTCCGGGATTCTGCTGGCTGGAACCTGTCAGGCCCCCATGGATGTCGGTGAAACCTGCAATGCCGCTGGTGCGGCCGCCGTCAAAGCAGCGGCGCTACTCGGACGCGGCTACGTAGAACTGGATCCTTTTGTGGCTCAGGTTGACGTAGAAAGATGCAAGGGCAGCGGCGCATGTGTGGAGGCCTGCCTCAATGACGGGGCATTGAAATTGGTGGAGATGGACATGGATGGGAAAACGATCAAGCGCGCCCAGGTGACACCGGTCCTATGCCTTGGGTGCGGGGCGTGCGTGGCCGTCTGTCCTGAAAACGCCATCGATATCGCCGGATGGACACTCAAGCAGTACGAGGACATGGTTGACAGAATCGTTGCGGAAGAAGCGACGGGTTGATGCAATTGGAAAACTGAGAAAACCGTTTATTGAACCACGTAACTTCACCGAAAGAAAGGCGCGCAGCGCCCAATGACGAGGGAACCCCATGGATCAGAAAGATGACGGTAGAAAAGAAAAAAAAGATGCCATGAAAAAACTTCGTTTGGATCGCAAAACATTCATCGAAAAGGCCGCCGCCCGATCCAAGGTTCAGAAAACGGCGCTGAAATCAATCAAGACACACCTTGAAAAAGGGGCTGGTACCGTGCCGGAAGTGGCCGATGCAACCGGGATGCCCACGGAAGAGGTATTATGGTACATGGCGGCCCTTAAAAAATATGGGGAGATCGGTGAGTCGGGGAAAGACGGTGGATACTTTCGGTATACATTGATTGAAAGGGATAGGGCAGGCAACGCCTAATCATGGATCAAATGCACGATCCGTCGTTTGAGCGTTACCGAACCTGCTGGGGGGGAATAAATATGGCTTTGTTAAATCCGAATTTTGCTGAAGAGATGGAACCTTTCGGGGAAGATACGGCTCTGGCGTGTTTTAACTGTGGCACATGTACCGCCATTTGTCCCCTGATTTACGAACACTTTCCGCGGAAAATGATTCGCTACATCCAGATTGGGGCCAAGGACCGCATTCTTGAAAATGCATCGGAGTTGTGGCGATGCCTGCACTGCGGACTGTGTACTCAGACCTGTCCAAGAGAGGCCAATCCCGGAGAAATTATTTTGGGTCTGAAACGTTTTGTGGTCGCGAACTGGAGGAAGTCCTGAAATGTACAATCCAAAAGACATCATCGATATTATCGCAGGCAACGTCAGAAAGACAAGGAATCCTTTCGGCATTCCAAAATCACTGGTCAACCGGTGGCACCATGGTCTGGATCTGCCGCGACAGGGTGAGGCCATGCTCTTTACCGGGCTAATGTACCAGTTTGCCCCGTATATAGAAAAGTCGACCCATTACCTGGCAAAGTATGAAGATACGACGGTGGCCGAATATATCCGTTTTGCCAAATTGGTACCCAGCACCCTGTCGGGCCTGGGGCTGTCGATGATCACACCGGGCGTTGAAAAGAAAAAATCCAATGTCATTCTTCAAAATATCGCTCGAATCCTCAAAGCGTCCGAAGTCGATTTTTTCTACCGACCGGATCTCGACGACTACAGTGGTGTTTTGCTCTACGATTTGGGAGATCAGGAAAGTTTTGTCCGGCATGCCCGATATGTGGCCGGAAAATTGAAAACCGCGGGGATTAAACATCTCATAACCGTGGATCCTCATACCACCTATGCGCTCAAAGTACTTTTCCCTAAATATGTGGGCGCCGATTTTGAGGTAACGACCTATTTCGAACTGACCCATTTTCAATCACAAAACGGACACAGACGGATTACGCTTCATGACCCGTGTTTTTACGGAAGGTATCTTGAGCTTTCGGATGTGCCTAAAAAAATATTGGCCGGACTGGACATCGAATGTGTCCCGATAAGAAATGCCGGCCTGTTCACCAACTGCTGCGGTGGACCGGCAGAATCAATATCGCCCAAGCTTTCCGACGAAGTGGGAAACCGCAGACTGAAAGAATTGAATCTGACCGGAGAAAAAATTGTCGCCATGTGCCCGATATGCCTTGGCAACCTCAGAAAGACAGGTGCGGATGTCGAAGATTTGTCAACCGTGATTGCCGGGCAACTATAATTTGGCGCCTGGAAAGTTTACTTTAAAAAGGAGAAGGACAATGGAAGAGAAAGAAGAAAAAATCTTGTATATTTCGACAAACGGGGGCGAAGATCCGGAAAAAGCGGCCATGCCTTTTGTCATGGCCAACGCCGCGCTGGCCATGGATGTAAAAGCGACAGTGGTGCTACAGGGAAACGCCGTCTATGTGGCACAGAAAGGGTATGCTGAACATATGCTTCCTGGGGGTGGATTTCCGCCCGTCAAAAAACTCCTGGATGATTTTGTGGAGCTGGGAGGCAAGCTGTGGGTCTGTGTGCCTTGTATCGAAAAACGTCATATTGACGAAACCGATCTTGTTGATGGGGCGGAAACCACGGCAGGGGGAAAGGTAAATATCGAGGCGCTCGAATCGAATGCCGTTTTTACATATTAAATATTTTTTTGTGAACTTTTTGCCGTTGTGGTTTTAAATGACTTTTCACGAGTTCATCTATGGGTGCCCACCCACTCAAAAACCGATTCGTGGACGGGCACTAACGAGGTAGGGAAAATGGAGCGTATGCCCGTCATATCCCCTCCGAGTCGCATCACCGATCTTGTAGGGTTGAAAGAAAAAGGATTGGTCGTCACCTGCCGGACTGGTTTTGAAATTCTTCCGGTTGATTTCCAGCACCGAAACAACCCGTTTCAGGCTTACATTTTTCTTTGTCGATACGCGGGTGAGGTCGACACGGATGCCTACGAATTTCGAAAATGTTATGCCAGGGGGTGCCCGAACAACCTGTGCCCCCATGTTTCCCAAGCGGTGATGATCGCCAACCGGTACTTGCAGAGAGACTATCAAAAACTGGAACAGGCCGGAATAAAATTCGACAGGCGGCTGTTTACGCTGGAGGAAATGACCGTAAAGTTCGATGGGTACCAGGAAGAGCACGGTCCGATTCTGGCCATTCACGATTATATTACCATGGCCGAAGAAGGCAGTGCGATTTCAATAAAACCGACTCTCGAATTCGTACCGGCCGTGGAGCATTTTGCCAACTACAAAAACCGGATGATATTTTTAATGGTGAATTTTGCCATCACCTGCCTTGGCAAGAGCCATCACTATGAGCGGTGTCTGGCCTGCTACCCGATGGAGCGGGAAGTGGCTGAAAAACAGGAGAAAGTTGACATCGCCAATGCACGACTGCGGCTGCTTTTTGAAGCGTTTGATGGGGCATCGATTCAGTACGAGAAAAAATTCTTTTAGGGAGGCAAATCCATGCACGCCACCATTCAAAAACCCATCCAGGAAATCGTCAGTTATATTCAACCCGGCGAAAAGGTATTTGTCGTCGGATGCAACAACTGCGCCTGGAAATGCCATTCCGGCGGTGAAGCGGAAACCGAAGCCATGGCCGGGCGGCTGATTCAAAAAGGGGTACAGGTGGTCGGCTACACCGTTCCCGGCCCCCAGGGCATGTCGCTGTGCAAACTGGACCATACGAAGAAAGTGCTTCAGGAAGATTATGCCGATCAGATCGCCGACGCCGACAGCTTTCTGATCCTGGGGTGCGGCCAGGGGGTCCACACGGTGATCGATGCCACCGACGGCGGCATGGTGCATCCCGGGTGCGACACGATCTTCGGCGGGGAGACCGTCTCCGCCGAGGATATCGAAGAATACTGCTCGCTGTGCGGCGATTGCATCATCGAGTTCACCGGCGGGCTCTGCCCCATGACCCTGTGCAGCAAGCAACTTCTCAACGGGCCTTGTGGCGGCGCGGAAAAAGGGATGTGCGAAGTAGACAAGGAACGCCCCTGCGGATGGGTCATGATTTACGAAAGGCTCAAGAAACTCAATCGCCTGGAACTGCTCGATCCCTACCAGGGGCCCAAAAACCATGCCAAATGGAGCCGCCCCAGAACCCTGAAGGTCAGCGAAACCGAAGCGACCTTCTGTTCCCAGGCCGGGCGGGTGACGGTCAGCAACCAGGACTAGTTCCCATCCACGAAATATGCAATTCGTGGATGGACACAAGACCAATGGTTTTGCAGGGGCAATCCTGAATACGCTCACCGATAACGACCGAGGTTGATGGATCACCTCGGAAAATGGCAAACACTTAGGACCCAGGGGTGAAAGGGTCCGAGGATTCAAGGGAAAGCCCAACAACCCCCTATCCTGCAAGTCGTCGCCCAGAGGGCTCGATGCGCCCCCCCCTTTTTCGCCCCTTGAACACTGGAATGCTTGAATCCTTGAATCTTCTAAATTTAGGAGACAAATATCCATGAAACTGACAACGCTGTTTGAACAGGGCACATTTGTGGTTACCGGCGAGGTCGGCCCCATCAAGGGAGCCGTTTCAAGAGACCGGTCCATTGATCCGTCCTGTGCCCGAGAGGCCCGAATTCTTCAGGACTGGGTTCACGCGGTCAATGTCACCGACAACCAGTCGGCCGTCATGCGCCTGGGTTCCCTGGCAGCCAGCGTGGGGCTCAAGGAGCGCGGCATCGAACCGGTCTACCAGCTCACCTGTCGGGACCGCAACCGGATCGCCCTGCAAAGCGACCTGTTGACCGCTTATTCGCTGGGCATCGACAACGTGTTGCTGTTGACCGGCGACCACATTCAGCTCGGTGACCACAAGGAGGCCAAACCGGTCTTTGATCTGGACTCGGTGCAGTTGATCCGAATGGCATTAGGGCTTCGCCAGGGGCACGACATCACCGGTAACCCCATCGAAAATCCTCCGGACATGGCCTACGGCGCCGTGGTCAATCCCAACTTCGAACCCCTTGATCTTCAGTTGCTGAAAATGCACAAGAAGGTTGAGGCCGGCGCGGAATTTTTTCAGACCCAAGCCGTCTACGACGTGGCGATCTTCGAACGCTTCATTAAAAAGGCCGAGGCCTTCGGCCGTCCCATTCAAGTAGGCGTCGTACTGCTCAAGTCCCCCCAGATGGGAAAATTCATGAACAAGAATGTTTCGGGCATCGAGGTACCCCAGGCGTGGATCGATGAAATCGGCACGGTGGACAAAGCGGACCGGAAGAAAAAGGCAGCCGAAATGATGGGACGGTTCCTGGGAAAGATCAAATCCATGGTCCAGGGGGTCCACATCATGCCCCTGGGTTGGGCCGATGTGGTCCCGGACATCCTGGAACACGCCGGCATCTCCATCAACAACATCAAATGACACTTCCCGAACCGGATTCCGGTGTTCCGGCCGGGAATGCAGCGCAGCCACCACGCCTCGTGGTTTTAAACAACTTTTTCTAAATGCATCAATGTTTCAGGAGGACAAGATGGGAAAATCAAGAATCGCCATTGTGTCAACCGATGACGTCACCGTGGGCTTTCTTTGATTTTGGATGGTTGCGGCAAACACCGTTGTGTCAAAATAGCCGAAGCAGAAAGCCAAGGGGTCATCGCCATGGCCATGGCCCAGTTGGTGATTTCCACGGCCGAAGGGGCCCTGTCCGCCTGGATTGAAGACGTGGTGAGCCCCCCCAGTGGCGGGGCCGAGGGATCGGCTCCCGCCTGCTGGGGGCTGTGGCCGAGTGGGCCGAGGCGGCCCGGAGCCACCCGGTTGCAGCTTCTGGCAGGCAGCGAACGGCCATATATCTGAAAGGAACTGTCCGTCATTCCCGCGTAGGCGGGAATCCAGTGATTTCAAAAGAGTCTGGATGCCTGCCTGCGCAGAGCCTGCCCCTGCGAAGGCAGGGGCATGACGCCATATGTGGCTTTTCAGCTCTGAATTCATATTGTTATCGGGCGTCATCGGAAGCTACTTCCTTAGAAGGCCATGGAAACGCTCGGCATCTGGGATCAGGTCAAGGACCGCCTGGCCCCCATAAAAGATGTGGGATGAACCGAACACCGGCGACCCGGCGGTTCGTGAAATTCGACGCGGTGGTCGACCTTCTCGGCATCGGCCGCCTGCTCGACCGCAGGCCGGCCAGGCTCTCCGGCGACTAAAAGCAGCGGGTGGCCATCGGCCGGGCCCTGTTGACCTCCCCGGCCATGCTTCTCATGAACGAACCCCTGGCCTCTCTCGACCCGGCCCGCAAAGCCGAAGTCCTCCCCTTCATCGTTCGCCTGGGACGTGAGTTTGCCGTCCCCTCTGGTCCCGAATCTCACGCCGGTCCCTGGCGGATCTGGCGCTGAAGCCGGGAGGCCCGGTCTTCGCGCTGGTCAAGAGCGTCGCCGTCTCCATGGGCAATGCCTGGATGGCGGACAAGGACGGGTGATGCCATGAATACCCTGATTCCGTTTCGACGATTTCGATCAATCACCCCATCCCGCCGACGCCCCGGATCAGCATCATCACCCCTAGGACAACGAGCATAAGCTGGATGGCCCGCTGATAAAGGGTTTCATCGAGCCGCTCAAATAGGGCTATACCTGTCAGCACGCCGCCGATCAACGGCCCCACGCAATGGGCAAAGTTCACCAGCACCGGACGGGTGAACATGCCGAAGTAGATGTAAAAGCCCCCGATTCCCGCCCCTGCCAGGGTGAAAAAGGCCACCATGGTCGACTTGACCGCGTGTTTGTTCCACGGCTGAAAGGAGGTATAGACGATCACCGGTGGCCCGGGGGCGCCGATGCTGCCGCCGAGAAAGCCAGCGGCAAATCCCGCGGCCGCGGACCAGCGCTTTCCCAGCTCCTTTTGCGGTCTGTCCCTCCCCATCCAGGCCGAGGCGGTCGTGGCCAGAACCACGATCCCCACCAGCAGTTCAAGCCACTGCGGGGCGAAGTTTTTGAGGAAATAAGCCCCGGCCGGAATGCCGGGAAGGGAGCAGACAAAGAGGGGAAGCCATTTTTGGGTTTCTATGTATCTGGCCAATTGGGCCACCAAAATGGTGTTGATCACCAACCCGAGAAGCAGGATCAAGGGGACGGCCGTCTTGATATGGATCACCAGGGCCATGAGCGGGAGGGCCACCAGCATGACCCCGAATCCGGTCATGCCCTGAATCAGTCCCGCCAGAAAAGCAATAAGGCAAAGCCACAGGGTTTCAGGCATAGGAATTCCATTCCGAAATTTTTACTGCACTGTTGCCATATCCATCCCATCATTGAACGTTCCATTGGTTATACACCAACATGAATATTGACCTTCTCCACCCTGGCCAGATCGTTTGCGTAAAAAAAAGATGCCAGGAAATATAGGACCGCCGACACCAGGGAAGCAATCGGAACGATGGTCAGCGCGGTGCGGATATCGTATCGGTCTGAAATAACGCCGACAAAAAGAGGCCCCAGAGAGCTGCCTATAAGGTTTTGAAAGATCACACAAAAACTATAGGATGTCGCCCGCAGGCCGGGGTGAATGACGTCCTGGGTCACGGCGATGGCTGCCGGGGAAAAGGCTGCGGCGGTAATCCCGCCAGCCAGGATCAGACCATATTGAGCCGTCCCCTCCAGCCAGTAAAAGCCGACAAAAAAGAGAACCCCGGTCACCACCGAGGTGATGGCGGGGAATAGCAACCGGGCCCGAATCATCTTTTCCCGCCACTTGTCGGCGAGGAACCCGCCAACGGGAAAACCGACGATGGCAAGCATCATCACCAGGCCGCCTTTCAAGGCGGCTTTTTCCATGGGCAGGTTCTCGACCCTGTGGAAGTAGGTGGGCAGCCAGCTCAGGTAGGCCGCGGTGAGAAACATGTTCCCGGCAAAAGCGATATAGGTCAGGATCAACGAACGGGGGGTGGTAAACTGACGAACGATTGCCATGCAATCCATTTTTTCGCGCACCTCCTCCCCACGGTGGAACCGGACGGCCTGCTTCAGCTCAACCGTCTTGTAATCCCGTACAAAAAAGAACAGTATAGCCACCAACAGGCCCGGAAGCGCTACAATTCCGAATGCATGCCGCCATCCGAATCTCTCGGCCACATATCCTCCCGCTACGATGCCGATGGCACTGCCCAAAGGGAGTGCGGCCGTCCACAGACCGACAATCATCGACCGATTTTTTTCAGGAAACAGCGCGGAGAAAGTTGCGGTGCCGCCAGGGGCATAGCCGGCTTCCCCTGCCCCGATAACGGTTCTGGCAATAAAGAGCTGGGAGAAGTTATTTGTAAAGGCACAGGCGGCGGTGGCCAGGCTCCAGATTACCGCCATGAGGCCGATGCTATTTTTCCGGCTCCAGCGGTCGATGACAACGGAAATAGGAAGGGATAAAATGACGATGGACCAGTAAACGGAGGACACCAACAGGCCGCATTGGGTATCGGACAGCCCCCATTCGATTTTCAAATATGGGAACAAGGAAACGATCACCATCCGGTCGATGTAGTCGAACATGTATAGGAGAAACAGCAGCGAAAAAACATAGTAGGAATAGCCCTTGGAAAATAGATAGCCATCCCGGGTTCCGGCCGTTTTCATGATGCATCCCCTTTCCCAATGTTCAGGTCGATTGCGCACCCGTTTACAGCAAGGACGCTGCCTTAATCAAAAGGGTATCGTTTGTGCCATCCATGACGGTCAGCAACTTGGCATCCCGCACATACTTCTCCACGGGGTACTCCTTGGACATTCCGTAGGCACCGAAGATTTCCATCATCTCGGTGGTGCGCACCACCGCCTGTTCGGTGGCATAGATCTTTGCCGCAATACTCGTTTTCAGGTCCCCAGGGAAATTTCTTGCACTCAGCCATCCCCCTTTCCAAAGGAGGGCCCGGGCCGATTCAATGGTTTGGAAACAGGTCAGGAGCCTTTTGGCCACCAACTGGTGCTCGGCAATCGGCTTGCCCCCCTGCACCCGTTTCTTGGCGTGATCAAGGGCATATTCATAGGCGGCACGCATAATTCCCACCGCCGTATGTCCCACTGCGAGGTTGCCGACGGTGATGATGGCGTTGTGCAGTGTGGGATAATCATCCCCGCACGGAAAGATCAGGTAGCTTTCCGGAATCTCGACATCATCGAAGAATACCGCCGACTGGTTGAGGAC
The DNA here is from genome assembly GCA_016342285.1 of Desulfobacterales bacterium. Classification (GTDB taxonomy): domain Bacteria; phylum Desulfobacterota; class Desulfobacteria; order Desulfobacterales; family JAEINQ01; genus JAEINQ01. The sequence continues at coordinate 86,856 of JAEINQ010000011.1, read as the reverse complement.
CCTAAGCCCGATCTTGTCCAAGGCTTCCCCTTTTTTCAAACCGGCCGCATCCGCCGGAACGACAAAGGTACCTGACCCGCGAATGCCCAAGGCCGGATCGATGCAGGCAAATACGATAAAGGCGTCGGCAATGCCGCCGTTGGAAGGAAAGTCCGATTTGGCGCCACTGATCACATACCGACCGTCCCTTTTAACGGCACGCGTGTGGTGGCGAACCCGCAGATCGTGATAATTCTTTCCATCCGAGCCGACTTCGGGTTCACTGCTGCACCAGGCTGAAATATGCCGGCCGGTATTGTCCTCACAGAACGGAATCACAAAGCGATCGACCAGTTCACGGTTGTCCGGGGCCAAAAAGCCGATCAACTGAGGCACGATGCTCCCGGAAATCATCGATGTCGCGAATCCAGGACCCCATCGGGCGATTTCCTCCCAGACCATGCCGGTTGTCTGGGCGTCCAACCCCATACCGCCGAAGGATTCGGGCAGTGCCATTTTTGGAAAACCGAGTTCAAAGGCCAGGCCCATGACTTTCCAGAACAGATCACTGGTGTGCACCTGGTTGGGATCCGCCATCCGGTCAAGGGTTGTCTCCGCAGGATGGACCACCGATTTGCCGAATTCACGCGCAGCGGAAAGAATTTGTTTCTGAGTCGGGGTCGGTTCAAAATCGATCATGGAAATCTCCCTTTGAGGCTTACGTTCAAACGGCGGTCAAGGGGCCTGGAAAAAATCCGTGCCCTTGAAGGAATAAGACAGGTAAGCGTCTGCATCGACCTCGGTGAGCACCTTGCCGGGAAGCATGGTGTTGTCGCTGACGAGGTAAAAGGCCATGGCCACGGTCGGGTTGCCGAGTTCCGCCCATGGGTCGGCATCGGACCAGGAAAGGACAAGGTCTGCGGTGCCGATATCCAGACGCTTCATCTGGATCTCCGTTTTCTGGCGACAAAGATACACGGGGCCGTCAAAGCCGGGTTTCAGATCGATCCGCGGCATGGCCTTGAAAAGGAAGTTGGCCCCCATGGGGGGCATCTCCGGTATGGAACCGGACATGAGCGCCGTGATTTCAAGGAACCGGATCCCGTGCCGCTCGACCCAGCCAGATACCCGGGAGCCTTCTTTCTCCAAATGAATGGTCGCCCTCTTCTTGGGGAAACCGAAAATATCCCGGCCGTTGAACAATCGGGATTCCTCGCTTTCGATGGGCATGGAAAGGCAGTAGCTGCCCTGCTCTTGCCCGTAGGTGCAGTTTAAAAACAAGGCCGCTTCCCGATACCCGGGTCCGAGATTGGTTTCCGGATACTCAGCGATAAACATCAACCCAGTCGGTGAATCCGCCGGTTCCAGGGGGGGCGGAACCAGCCGCGAGACAATCTCCTTTTCGGTTTCAAATAGCACCCCGAGGATTTTTGCATTGGGAAACTCCCGCGCGCCCTGGCGATAATACCTTTCAAGTTCGTCGGCGGTTTTTACAAAGCCCATCTTGACCTCCTTTTGAATGTGTCCACAACAAGTCGTGCAATCCCCAAGGGCACGACACAAAAAAATACGGTTGAAATGTTACGCTTGCCGCAGGCAGGTCTTGCGGAAAAACCGAACGGCAGGACCATGGGAAAAATGTCTTATCCCACTATCCTTATTGCTGATCTCTAATTAATTATTGAACGCGGTTTCCACATCAGCTAAGATTTTCACGGATCATAGATAAACCCCAAAACCGTTTCATGTCATATTGCGCCAAACCCCTGTCATGGAAAGATGACCCCTTGTCTAAACCCAGAGATGTACGGATAAAAAATCCGACGACCATCACCAGCTGGACCGCTGTTGTCGTGCAGACCGTTGAATCCTATGGCTATTCTACGGACAAACTGCTTGCCCAAGCCGGGATTGACAAGCATCTTCTGGCCGACCCGGATGCACGAATCCGGGTTGAAGACATGCGCCGGCTTTGGAGTCTGGCGGTCCAGATGACCGGGGATGCGTGTTTCGGGCTGAAAGCGGCCGCCCATATTCGACCGACCACGTTTCATGCCCTGGGGTTTGCTCTGATGGTCAGCAGCAGCATGATGGATGCACTGGAACGGCTTCAACGCTTTTATCGCATCGTCAGCGATGCAATCGATATCGACTTGAGCCCTGGCGATGACACCATGACGGTTTACCTCGACCCGACCAACGAAGAAGCCCGACCGTCGGATGAAGCCTTTGATATGATAGTTGCCGCCGTTGTCACGTTTGCCAGGATTCTTTCCCCAAACGGATTCGCCCCCCTTCGCGTCGACTTGATGCGGCAGGCGCCGATCCATCCCGAAGCATTTGAGAATTTCTTTTCTTCTCCGGTTCATTTTGCAGCGGCTCATAACCGCATATTCTTTCCGCTGCGCGACATGCATGCCCCCCTTCCGGACGCCAATGCGGAAATCGCCAGAGGCAACGATCAGATCATGGTCGAGTATCTGGCCCGTTTTGACAAAAGCCAGGTCGCCCATCAGGTTCGTGCCAAGCTGATCGAACTTCTGCCCCTGGGCGAACCCGCCGTCGAAAGGCTGGCCCGGTCCATCGGCATGAGCACGAGAAGCCTGAGCCGATACCTTCGCAAGGAAGAAGTTTCCTACCGGGAGATATTAAATGATGTTCGCCGCTACCTATCGATCCAGTATTTGCAGCAACGCCACCTTTCGATCATCGACGTGGCATTTCGATTGGGCTATTCGGATTCGAGCAATTTCACCAGGGCATTTAAAGGCTGGTTCGGACTTTCACCGGCGGGGTATCGGAAAAGAGGTGCTATGGAAAAGCTGTAGAAGGGATCTGCAAAAAGGCCGTGCTTTTTCAGCACGGCCTTTGATTTTGATGCGGTCGGTATTTCGGGGCATTCGATCAGGTCTTTTGCCAGTCTTCGCCCCATTCTTCTGTTTCCGTGGAAACCTTGGCCAGGACATCGAGCCGGGCGGCCTGCACCTTGCGGTAGACTTCACGATAGTCCCTGGATTGGCCGTCGACCATCAAGAGGTCGTCTTCGATGGAGATGCCGAAAAGCCGCTCGTTTTCTTCCAGGCAGGGCCGGATCAGGTCCCAGTCTGCCGGGGTCAGCGCTGCGAACTCGCCCCCGTTCAACTGCTCTTCGACCAATGTCCGGCAAGGGTCACGCAGGTAGATGGCCCCGCCGGAGGCCAGGGAAAAAAGGTTTGATCCCGGATAGGGGCGTTGCCGGGGGACGACCCGGCCGGCCGCGTCAAACGCCAGTCCGTTTAAGACCACGAACCCCCCGCCGTTGAGGGGATCGCCGGCCATGAAGGATTCGGCCAGATAGTCGAGGCAGGTGCCGTTGATCACGACGCGGGGGCGGCCCACGGCATTGATCAGGGGCCGGCCGGCGGCATTGCCCAGGATATAGACCTCGCCCCCCTTGGCCCCGTACATGAAGGTCTGCCCTACGTCACCGTAGATGACCAGCTTGCCCCGTTTCATGATCTGGCCCAACTGGTCCTGGGCATTGTCATGGACGCGGATCTCCATACCGTCGATGCCCGAGGCCAGATAGTCCCCGGAGTTGTCGTAGACGTCGATGCGCACCCCGTCGGTATCCCTGGACAGGCCGCATCCGGTGAAACGCTGGCCCTTGTACCCGTAGCAGATGAACCGGCGCCACCCCTTTTCGTAGGCCGCACAGATCAGCCGGGCGTCACAGTCGTCACCTTCCGGGGGAAAATCCCTGGCGTTTATGACCAGTACCTGTTCGCCTTCCAGCGGCCCCCTGAGCGCATCACGGGTGGCCCGGTCAATATGCCGGTAGCGGCTGGAACCGTTGGCACTGATCGCCGGTGTGGCCGCAAAAATATCGGTCAGACCCTGCCGGATGATCTGCAGGACCGAACTGCGCTTCTTGACACCGGTGGGCAGGCGGCGGTCGTTTAAAAAGGTCAGCAGTTCAATGGCCCGGCCTTTGTGATCGTCGCTGGCGGCGGCCCTGCCGGCCAGTTCCCGGCACAGCCGCCCCAGCGAGGCGTAGTCCCATTCCTCCAGACGTTCGCCGCAACTGCGCTGGAGTTCATCGGAACCGTCGGCTGCCAGTCCCCTGGCCACCCATCGGGCCAGATCCCCATCCGGGTGCAAATCCGCCATGTCCTTCGACGGTCTGAAGTGCCGTTGGCCTTCCGGGGTCCGAATCTCGTCGCCGAACTTGTTCGTGCAGACCAGCCGTTTGGACCCGTCGCCCCGGCCGGCATCCTTTACGGTGAAGATAAAGGCCCCGCCGTCGGCGGCACTGCCGCCGCGTGCGTTCCAGTACCGGTCGGCCACCGGGCAGAAGCGCTCGTCCTCGACCGCCAGGTTCTGCAGGGTGGCGTCGATGGCCTGCTTTTCCGAACAGATCAGCCCGATCTGGACTTCCCCTTCCTGCAGGGCGAAGACCTGGGGCCGTAGCATGGAGGTGTCGGTAATCCCGAGCAGCTGGAAGCACTTCTCGTATGGGTTGTTGCGGGCGATGATGAAAAACCAGGGACCGTCCGGGGATGCATGGATGTGGGCCGACTGGATAGCACGGTAGATGCGCTGCTTTTCCGGACTCAGACGGTCGAAATCGTGCTCGGTGGTCGGCGCCATGGCCTCGATGATGTATTCCATGGGGTAACCGAAGGTCCGGTTCAAAAGGTCGAGCAGCAGCACCGAAACCTCGGTGTCCGTCAGGAACTGGGGATGGATATTGTGCTGTTTGAGGTATTCGCTGACCGCATGGTAGTTGGCAAAGTCGCCGTTGTGAACCAGGGCCTCATCCATGCCGCTGAAAGGGTGGGCCCCGCCCGGATGCCAGACCCGCCCTTTGGTGGGATAGCGCTGGTGGGCGATCCAGCCATGGGCCTTGAAATCGTCGAGCAGGTAGTAATCGACCACCTTCTCGGCGTAACCGACAAGCTTTAAGATCATCAGGTTGCGGCCGTGGGACAGGACAAAGGCCCGCTGCTCTCCCAGGGAGGCGTAAAATGCCTGATTGATGCGGATGGAGTTCTGAAAGATGAACTCGTCTTCGGCCTTGAGCGGATCCATGTCCCCAAGACCGTTTTCCTGGATGAAGCGGTCCAGCACGTTCTTCCGTACGCGCACGAAATATCGGCAGACGTCGGGCGGGCGCACCTCCAGGCCCTCCACCTCGCGAAAGTCGCTGACCGTGGGGATCTGTTCGGCCTTGTGAACCTCCAGGAAAGGGGCGATGTAGGCCGCCTCCACGTCCTGCCGGGCCTTGGGGTCGAGCAGGGCCACCTGGAGCATGTAGTGGGTGTCTAAAACCTCCTGGGTCACGCCCAGGCTCTCGGCCGATAACCCCACCGCGGCGATGCCCCCGCCCTTGCCGTTGCCCCGGTTGTGCATCTGGATGGAGGGTTCGTAGATGTGGCGGCCCCGGACCGGGATCGAGGCGATAAAGCCGGTGACCCCGCAGCCCCCCTCCTCGGCGGCCTTCTTGTCGTAAACGTTGCCGTGGGGGATTCGGCCCCGCGAGGCCAGGATCCTTTGGGCGATTGAATCTCTATGATCTCCCATGGTTGCTCCTGTTGGATCGTGTCCGGACTGGCACTAGCTAGTGCCCGTCCACGAATCGGTTTTTAAGCGGATGGGTACCCATTGACGTTTCCAATTCAGAAATGTGAATTTTTGTCCAAGGTCAAGGAAATCAAGCCATTGCGCGGAGGCGTAGCCGGCTACGCCGCACAAGCAATGGCGCCGATTGACGCCGAGATTGGGCAAAAAGGCCATTTATGGATAGAAACTAGATAATCATCGGCTGCCTGGGGGTAGGCTGATATTGGGCACGCTCGGCTTCATCCAGGTAATCGAGATGAACCAGCAGATCCGAACGTCCCACCAGTTCCCCCACGCTTTGCATCCCCAACTGCCGGAGCAGCTCACACCACTGCTTGCGCCATGCCATGTACATGTTGACGATACGCTGTTCGGCATAGGCTTCGGAGATCATCTGGCCCAGTTCATGGTCTGTAGAGGCGATGCCCCGGGCACATCCCCGGCCGCTCTCGCAGTTGCCGCAGCGCACGCATTCCAGGGCCACCAGTTCGGCGGTGCCGATGACCACGCCGTCGGCCCCCAGAGCGATGGCCTTGGCCACGTCCATGGCGTTTCGGATGCCGCCGCTGGCGATCAGACAAACCGACTCCCGGACCCCCTCGGCCTTGAGGAAATGATGCACCTTGGGAATGGCGTATTCGATGGGCATGGCGATGTTTTTCTTGGCGATGTCCGGAGCGGCCCCGGTGCCGCCGTAGCTGCCGTCGATGTGCACGATATGAGCCCCGGCATAAAAGCTGCCCACCGCCACCATATCCACGTCCGTGGGGGTAGAGACCTTCACGGAAACCAGCACCCGGGGGTTGACCTCCTTGACCCAGTCCACGTGTTTCTTGTGATCTTCCACCGAGTAGACACTGTGAAACGGAAATGGGGAAAAGAGCGAACTGCCCACCACGGTTTCTCGCATGGCAGCGACCTCGGGGGTCACCTTGTCCCCGAGCAAATGGCCGCCCAGGCCCGGCTTGGCGCCCTGGGCGTACTTGAACTCGACCACCGGGGCATATTGGATCGTTTCCTCCCGCACCCCGAAAAGGCCGGTGGCGACCTGGGTGATGACATGGTCGGCATAGGGAACAAACGCTTCGGGATAGCCCCCTTCGCCGGTACAGGTGAGGGTGTCGAGCTTCTCGGCTGCCCGGGCCCGTCCGACAAGCGCTGTCAGGGCCATGGACCCGTAGGACATGCCCCCGCTGTAAACCGGCAAGGAAAGCCTTCGTAGCGGACGCCCGTCCCCGCGTTTGTTGAGATCGAGGCCCAAATCGATCTGCTCGTCGCCGATGTCCAGGTACTTGGCCGCTGGCGGCTGCCGGAAACGGATCTTGTCGAACCCCCCGCCCGAGTGGCCCAGGCAGTATTCCAGGGGGACCGTGGGCAGATCACCGGTTTCGGCCATTTCCCAGTGGGCAATGAGCATTTCGGCCGGCCAGCGGTAGTCCCCCAAGGTCTCTAAGACCGGATTGAGGCGCAGGGTCAGGGCCTGTTCCGGGCAGCGGTCGATGCAGTAAAAATCGTTCTTGCCGCAGGCAAAGCCGATGCATTTGTGCTCGATGGGGCGCATCGTTTGCGAATAGTTCTCGTAACGGGGGTGAACCCCGTAGGGGCAGAGCTCGGCGCACAGGCCGCAGGAGATGCAGCGCGAGCTTCGCCGGATGATGTATTTTCCGATGGTGTTTCGAAACCGCGACGGGGCCGTCTTGGTTTCCGGCAGGGGGTGGCTCTCTGGTTTACGTTTCATCGATTATCCCAATCCTGAAACCTTTCTCTCCCCGAAGATGGGGCCGAAATGTTCTCTTTCCAGGTCTTCGAACCACATGGAACGGCCCACCTCCCCTCGGAGCCTTCGGGCCTCGCGGATCCCCATGGCGCCCATGAGCTCAATGAGCTGGCCGTGCCAGGCGGCGATGAGATTCACGATCCGCTGGCTGCCCCACTGGACGTCAAAGGGTGCGTCGAGCTTGACCGGACAGGTAAGGCCGGCCTGGCACCGGCCGCAGAGCCGGCATTCCAGGGCCACCAGAAGGGCCAGATCGGCCACAATCCCGTCGGCACCGCAGAGGATGGCCTTGGTCATGTGCTCGGACATGGCGATGCCGCCGGAAAACAGAAGATTGATCTTCTGTCGGAGGGCATTCTCCACCAGCTTCAGGTGGACACCCCGGATCATCTCCTTTAAAAACCGTGGCTCCTTTGCGCCAAGGGCGTTGCCGTGATCGTCGGCCGTAAAGTGCAGGGTGTCGACCTCGATGCGGGCCAGCGCCAGGGCCCGGTCGGCGGCCTTTTCGTCCAGGGGGACCCTCACCATGATGGCGGCTTCGGGGGCAAACCGGCGAATGGCGGCAAGCACCGTCTCCACATTCGGGGCATCGGCCACTTCCACCATGGGGCTGCTGCGGATCAGGTCCGTTTGACCACCGGCGGCGGCGCCGGCCAGGAAAGGAACCAGATTCCCGGCGTACGGGGCCAGGGCGCTGGAATAGTCCTGGGGCCGGACCAGCATGAAGGTCCCGAGCTGGTGGGCGGCCCGGGCCGCAGCGAGCAGAATCGATTCGTTGATGATCCGGTCTTCCGGGAGCCGAAAAACCAGGGGAAGCGGAATCTCAACGATCGGCGGTATGATCGAGGCCAGGGACAAGTCCGAGGCAAAGGCGAGCCGGGTGACCCGACGCGACAATTCGATGCTGGTGTTGATGTACTCACGCCCGTGGATGCCGTCCCGGGTGGGCCGAACGATCTCGGACATGTCGGTCCACATGGCATCGAACCCCGGAGCGACAAAGGGGCCACGGTAGCCGGCCCCGGAGACCGGAATCTTGCCCATATGGGCCTGGTACCAGAGCCGATGCAGGATGTCCGCCCGCCAGTAGTCGTCTCCCAGGGTGCGGTATTCCGGGTTGATGGTCCGCGAAAATATCCCCCGGGTGCATTCCTGGATACATCGAAAACAGCTCATGCAGGTGTAGAGGTATTCGGGCTCCTCCATGGCGCTCATGTGCAGCAGGTTTTCCGCAAAGATGTTGTAGACGCATTTCTTCTTCACGCACTCGCGACAGCTTCCCGCGCAGTTTTCCCGGAATTCGACCGTCGTGTACTTGCCCACGGGATGAAACCGCGGAGGCGCCGTCTGCGTATGAATATGGTACTTTTTGGGCATGCCATTCTCCGAACCGTGAAGCCGGGGGTGAACTGTTCTAAGACCGTTTTTTCTGACCTTGCATGTCTTTCTGTGATGAAACTTGGGCTTTTGCGGAACGGCCAAGGATTGCGGTGCAACCCGTATTTATTGGGGTCTTGGCGCGAGGCCCGCGGCCTCGACGATTTCCGGGACGATCTCCTCCCATTCAATGGCCATGACGTGGACACCGTGAACCCCCTGGATCTCGCGCAGTTCGGCGATGGTTTCCAGACAGATCTTGACCCCTTCCCGGGGGGCCTTGTCCTTGGTCACGCCGCCCATGCGCCGGATCAGGCTCTCGGGCACGTCCATCCCGGCCACCCGCCGGGCCATGTATTTGGCCATGCCCTCGGACTTGAGCGGGGTCACGCCGGCCAGAATATGCACCCGTTCGGCCAAGCCTTCTTCCCGGGCCATTCGCATCCACTCTTTGAAACGGTCCAGGTTGTAGACACACTGGGTCTGGATGAAATCGGCGCCGGCATCAATCTTCTTTTCCAGACGGATGATCCGGTAGTCAAAAGGATCGGCAAAGGGGTTGGCTGCGGCCCCGATGAACATGTCAGGTGCTCCCCGTAGGGCAAAACCGCTCATGTCCACCCCCTCCCGGCGCATCTCATCCACCGTCCGAACCAGGTTCATCGAATCGATGTCAAAGACATTCAAGGCATCGGGTTGGCTCCCGAAGCTCTGATGGTCCCCGGAAAGGCAAAGAATGTTCCTGATGCCCAGGGAATAGGCCCCCAGGATATCCGACTGCAGGGCGATACGGTTGCGGTCCCGGGTCACCATCTGCATGACCGGCTCAATGTCCATGGCCAGCAGGTGGGCGCAGGCGGCAATGCTCGACATGCGCACGATGGCGGTCTGGTTGTCGGTGACATTGACGGCGTCCACCCAACCCTTCAACGTCTTTCCCTTTTGGCGCACGATCGCAGGATCGGCGCCGCGGGGCGGGCCGCATTCGGAGGTCACCGCAAAGCCCCCGTCCGATAAAATCTGCTGCAACCGGCCGACGGATTTGGTCTTCATAGGGTATGGTCCTCTCTAATGAGTTTGCGCGGTCCGGAAGCGATGCTGGCGCACCAGTTCTTGGGGGGGATGTAGGCCTTGAGGTTGTCCATCTGCCCTAATGCCCGGAGCCGTTCGATAATCAGGTGCCAGGCGCAGTCGGTATCGGGGTTGACCTCGCATCGGCCGTTGCGGGATCCGCCGCAGGGTCCGTTGAGCAGTTTCTTGGCGCACCGGGTAAACGGGCAGACCCCGCCAAAGGTGGCCAGCATGCAGTCCCCGCAACCCGAACATTCTTCGGTGAACAGACCGGGTTTTTCCAGTACGCCGATGAATGTCGTGTTGACACCCGGCAGCACCGGGGTCGTTATAAAACGCCGGGCCATGGCCTGAACCCCTGCCCCGCACGCCAGGGAAAGCACCGAATCGTTTCTCGCCACAGCCGGGGCACTCTCTTGAATAAACTCGTCTTCGCACTGCCGCTCGACGGTGAACTCCTCCACTTCAATGCTGCCGCCGTCCTTTATAAAAGAGAGGCGCAGGGCCGATGCCAGGACGGCGACTTCATCTTCGCCGCCGGCAAAGCAGGTCTTCACGCACGTGCCGCATCCCAGGATGAGGACTTTGCGGTAAGGGGCCACGATCTCCTTGATTTCCGCAAGGGGTTTTTGTTCTCCGACAATCATGCATTCACTCCATTCGAGAGGGTAACCGTCTCCGTGTAGGGCTCTTGCCTGTTGTTCATTTTCACCACCGACCGGCGGAAGGAGCGGTGAAGGTCCGGTCGCGGGCGGGGTTTACCTTGCCGGGCTGGCACCCAGAACCATGAGCCTCTGTCGAAAGTCGTCAAATACGGTTTCAACAGCAGCCGAATCATTGGCCGCGACATTGAAAAGAGACAACCGGTCTCCGCCCAGCCCGATCTCGTCCAGCAGGGCCTTGACCCGGGTCAGCCGTTTTTTTGCCCGCAGGTTGCCTTCCACGTACCGGCAGGCCCCCTCGGGGCAGACCATTACCGCCACCGCGTCCGCGCCGGCCTCAAAAGCCCTGAGCAGATAAACGTCCTTGACCAGGCTTGAGCAGGGCAGCTTGACAAATTTAAGCTCGAGGTCGGTCCGTCCGGTTACGGGCAGCACTTCGCCATCGCCGAAGGTGTTGATGCAATGAAATACGGTGATTCTGGGCTTGAACAGGTCATTCATGTCATTTGCGCTAAGCTTGAGAAGCGTTAGTTAGTACAAATAAATTCGGCGTCCCTATTTCTTCCCGAAATAGGGACGCCGTTGTCCGGTTTACGCATGACCGCGAGCCTCGAACGTCTTTGTCCAAGGCCAATATAAATAGTGGATAGCCTTTATTAGAAGGTTCCCATATGGTTGTCAAACAGTATTTCAAATCACTTGTGAAGAATTTTAAAACTGGGATCGTTCTTCGAGATATTTTTATTGGGGGTCAAAAAGAATTCCGAAATACGGCACAGGACATACGCACGGAGAGAGTCAAGGGAGAAGAAGAATCCGGTTCATTCTGACTTTCACCTAAATTGAGCGTTTCATCTTTCGCTCTTTTTGGGCGATGTCCCCACCAAACCACATTGATGCCAGAGGCTATGCCGACGCTAAAAATCGATTCAGGAGGACCAACAGCCGCACCCGGTCAATGGGCTTGGAGACGTAATCGTCCATGCCGGCGTTAAGGCATTTTTCCATGGCCCCTTTGGTGGCGTGGGCCGTCATGGCAATGATGGGCAGGGTTTTCAGCCCAATACCGGTGCGAATCCGCCGTGTGGCCTCGTAACCGTCCATCCGCGGCATCTGGATATCCATCAGGACGACATCAAAGGGTTCCTTCTCGATCACGGCCAGCGCTGCCAGGCCGTCGTTGGCGATGACCACATCGAGATTGACGGATTGCAGCATCGCCGCCGCCACCCGTTGGTTGATGGGGTTGTCCTCCACCAGCAGGACCCGTTTGCCTGTAAAGTCCGCCTCGGTGTCGCTGTCGACGATTTCCTCCCGGACCAGCGACGCATCATTTTCAACAAACAACCCCACCAGTTCATCGAAAAGTTGCGACCGTTTAATTGGTTTGTCGAGTACTTTACGAACACCGGCCTTTCCAGCCTCCAACGGGTCGATGGCGGCCGTGTAACCGGAGATCAGCACCATAGCCGGGACCTTACCATGACCGCACCGGCTGCTGATCTCCGCGGCGAGTTCGACACCGGTCATCTCATCCATTTTATGGTCCAACAAAATCAGGTCAAAAATGTCATTTTCCCGAATGGCTGCCGCACAGATGTCAACCGCTTCACGGGGGGATGCCGCCATTGTCACCTGGCAGCCAAAAGAGGCCACCAACGCACCAATGGCTTCGCGGGCAATCGGGTGATCGTCCACAACCAGTGATTTGAGCCCCACCAAATCCCTGCGATGCCCCCCGTCGTTTTGTTTTTCATCCGGTTCCATAGCGATGCCGAAACGTACGGTAAACGAAAACGTACTCCCCATTCCCGGATCAGACTGCACCCAGATATTACCCCCCATGAGTTCGATGAGCTTTTTGCAGATGGCGAGCCCCAAACCGGTGCCGCTGTTGGCTTTGGTGGAGGAACTGTCCGCCTGAACAAACGCATCGAAAACGGTGGCGATCTGCTCCTTCTCAATGCCGATGCCGGTATCGCTAACCGAAAACAGCAGAACGAGTTCGCGCCGTGTTTGTTGCTGACTGCGAATTCGAAGGACAACTTCTCCGCCGTCGGTGAACTTGAAGGCATTGCCGAGCAGGTTGACGATGATCTGACGCAGTCTGAGGGGATCACCGATGAGTGGGTCGGGGATGTCCCGGGGGATGTCCACGGCAAATTCCAGGTCCTTTTCCTGGATCATGTCGTGGAACACGTCATAGATCCGCTCCACCGTTTCGCGGAGGGAAAACGGCTTGGATTCGAACTTGATGCGCCCCGACTCGATCGAAGAGAAGTCCAGGATATCGTTGACAAGGCCCATCAGGGTGATTGCCGAGCTGTGTATCATTTCAAGATATTCGCGGGTTTTTTGCTGGGGGCGTTCCCTCAGGGCAAGCGCGCATGCGCCGATGACGCCGTTCATGGGGGTTCGAATCTCATGGCTCATATTGGCCACGAATTCGCTTTTGAAACGGTTGGCCGCCTCCAGATCGGCAGTCCGCTCACGCACACGGTTTTCGAGCTCGGCGTTCAACATCTTCAGGTCATTTTCTGTTTTCTTGATGTCGGTGACGTCACGCAGAATAATCAGAGCGTGAAGATCATTTTCACCCAACGACACAACGTCCAGCGTGATATGGTAACGATTTAGTTTTAAAGGATATTCTTTTATTGTTGTGTTGGCTTCGTTACCCGTCTTTTCGATGAGATCATAAATTTGCAATTTTTCATCCCCGGAAAACAAATCGGCAAAATAAGACCCCAGCAATTCGTTTTCCGGCATATCAATCATTGAAAGAATGGCTGAATTGGCAAAAACGATCCTCCCCTCTGAATCGATTTCAACAATACCTTCAGACATTTTATCTATGATCACCTCAAAATGCCTTTTTAATAAAAGCAGTTCCTGCGTCACGCCTCGCGGGTAGACACCTTGAATTCCGAGGACTTCTCCTGATGAACACCTTTCAGATATGGCTTGGGGCTGGTCAAGAGCCTCTGTGATGTATTGAGACATTTCTTCAAATGGCCCTTTGGCAATACAGGCATCTGCTCCCAGCACATGAATATCCAGACACTCCTCAGCAGAGATGGCGGAGATCATCACCAGATAAACATTCTTAAACTTCTCCATGCCTCTGATGATGCGGCATAACAACTTTCCATCGATATTGGGCATGACAAGGTCAATGAATATGGCATCGGGGGTATAGCTCTTAAGAACATCAAGCGCTTGAATACCGGTTTCCGCCGTGACAACCTGATACCCTTTCTTTTCAAGAAACCTTGACATCAACCCAAGGAAAACACGATCATTGTCAACAACCAATATTCTTTTCACTCGAAATTCCTTTCATGGACGGGCACAAGGCTAAATACCATAGGGATGACCCGATGACAATCATCGTCGATGAATTGAGCCGGTCCTGCCCAAAGCCGATCACCGGGCTTTCTCAACAAATAAAAAAGGGTCGTGCAGAAAAAAACGCACGACCCCCTTTCCTTTGGCGAGGCTCTTGCGAGCTACCGTATCGGCGAAGGCATGAGCCAGCCCGAGATGGCTAAAATGATCGTAATTTGGGCCACTCATGCAACAATCAAGAGTTGCCCCTCATTCCCTCCCCTTATTCCTTCCAGTCGAAGGGGCACTTTCGACGGCCTTTGCTTAAACCGGCCTTTTTGACACCAAAAACATCATTTTAAGAGCAAAAACGACCCCTGTTTTTCACTTGAAACCTTGATAATAGCGGATTCAGCGTGGTCCGACCCCAAATCGCGCCAAATCGCGGATTCCAAATCGCAGTTTGATATTATGGGTCACGACAATTCGGCTGTTGGCCACAGCCATGGCTGTGATTCGAAAATCCCTTTTACCGATGACCATCCCCGATCTATATTTATACGGCAACAACTGATTTATTTTAAAAAGGATATTTATCATCAGATCAGTCAAGAAGAATCGGCTTGAAGTTTTCTATTGACAAATACATTAGTATACTAATATATCAGTTCGGTAGTTTGGGTGCCCCGCCATCCGAAATCAAATCGGAAGATTCTTTTTCTTTAAAGAGGCAATGATGAACATATTGAATCAATCCAATTTTCAATTGTTAAGAACTCAGGTGTATGAACACCTGCGAGAAGAGCTCAGGAACCAGAACCTGAAGCCTGGCATGTTCGTCACCATTAACCAGTTGTCAGAAAAGCTCGGGATCAACAGGACCCCGTTAAGGGATGCCTTGCTGCAGCTCCAGGTGGAAGGCTTTGTCACCTTCCTCCCACAACGCGGCATCAAGATCAATGTGCTGTCGGAGCAGGACCTTGAACATATTTACGAAGTTTTAGGAGCCCTTGATTCAAGGGCTCTGCTTTCCGTGTTCGATCAAATCACTTCGCAGCACATCGAAAAAATGAAAGCCATCAACAAGGAGATGATTGACACCGAAGCAAAGGATGAAGACAGCGTCTATTTTGAATTAAACGATGCCTTTCACAATGTCTATTTGGACCTGTCGAACAACAAGCTTTTGCTCCACCAGCTTTCAATCCTGCGGCAGAGACTCTTTAAATTCGGTTCGCAAGGGGCCTGGATTAAAAAAATTCAGCCGCTCAACTATAAGGAGCACATTCAATTGATTGAGCTGATTGAGGCCGGAGACGCCCACAAAACCGCCGATTTTGTAAGAGATATCCATTGCTCGGTGAACTGGGACTAGTTAAGGAATTGAACTGCTAAAGACAGGACGGAAAAATGACCCATCGAATCGTGAAGATATCCTTTGCCGTATTGATCGTCGTGATCTGCGCGACAGGCGCATGGGCCGGCAAGAAGAACATCGTCTATGCCACATCCGCAGATGTCACCACATGGGACCCAAGTACATCGTATTCAACTGAACTCACATACATGATTAATATTTATGAAACCCTGATCCGGGTCAATCCTCCGGGCAGTGCGGAACCGTTTTCTTATCTTCTCGCCACAGGCTTTACAGCTTCCGATGACGGGTTGGTCTACACATTCCATCTGAGGAAAGGTGTGAAATTCCACGATGGCACGCCGTTTACGGCCAAAGCGGTCAAATTGTCCATCGATCGGACCAGCCGTCTGGGCCAAGGAGCCGCCTTTATCTGGAAAGACCTTGAAGCGATAAAAATTATCGATGACCATACCATCCGGCTGATCATGAAAAAGCCGGTGCCCGTTCCCCAGATTGCCGCTTCAGCCTACGCATCCTATATCATGAGCCCCAGCGTTGTGGATAAGAATTCCGCATGGTTTGATGAAGGCAATGAATGTGGGACAGGACCTTATCGGCTTGAAAATTACAATCCCGGAGAGAGCATGATGCTGACAAGGTTCAAGGATTATTGGGGGGGGTGGGAAAAAAATCAGCCTGACAATGTCCTCGTGAAAATGTCTTGGGATTCTCTGGTCAAGCTCCAGATGCTTCAGTCCAAAGAGGCGGCCATCGTCAATGCAATCCCCTCGGACAGTTACAAATCGGTCCGGGACGGCAGGGATACCCAGGTGGTCTACGGGCCAAGCTACATCAATTACCTACTGTTCTTCAATACGAGTCGGGCGCCCCTTGACAATGTCAAGGTCAGACAGGCCCTTGCCCATGCCCTCCCCTACAAGGACATGATCGATGTCGCCTTCGCCGGCAAAGCCACCCAGCCCAGGGGAATCGTTCCCAAAGGGCAGTTCGGGCACGATGAAAACGTCAGACAATATTGCCTCGATCTTGACAAGGCGAAGGGTTTGCTTGCGGAAGCCGGATTCGGCGGAAAAGAGTTAAAACTGGTCATGAGTTATTGCGGTGCCAATCAGGCTGAAGCAAGGATGGCGCCGCTGCTGAAAGACCAGTTGAAGAAGATCGGTGTGGACCTTCAGCTCAAACCCTTGAGCTGGCCCGCCCAGTGGGAGGAGGGCAAACGGGCGGAAAAAGACGGCCAGGACCTGTTCTTTCTCATGTGGTGGCCAACCTATTCGGATCCCTACGAGACCCTGGTTTCTTTGCTGGGGACCGAGGAGAAAACCCTTTGGAACTTCGCCTATTATTCAAATCCGGCCTATGATGCCCTGATCCGAAAGGCCTATGAAACGGTCGGCTCCGACATGGATGCGGCATTAAAGATGTACGTGGAGGCACAAAATATTATCCAGGATGATATGCCGGCCGTGGCGGTCGCTGATGCCAAAACCGCGGTTCCAGCCCTTCGGAACCTGGACAATATCATTGTCAATCCCGCCTATCCCGGCGGATTGTTCTTCTATGATATGAGCTTGAAGTAGAAAACGAGAACCGGCAATCATGAGCATGATCCCATTTTTGATCCGACGCCTGGCAGGACTTGTCTTTTTGCTTCTGATCCTGACCATACTGGTGTTCAGCCTTTCCCGGGCATTGCCCGGCGATGTGGCTGCCATGTATGTCGGCCAGCGGGCAAAAGCGGAACAGATCGAAAAGGCAAGGATCGAACTGGGCCTGAACAAACCGATCCATATTCAATACTTCAGATACATGGAAAGGATTTTCAAAGGGGATCTTGGGGTCTCTTTCCGAACCCACCGCCCTGTCATCGATGACCTTGCCAAGAAATTGCCCATGTCCTTAGAGGTTGTCATGTATGCCTTATTGATTGCCGTCCTGCTGGGGCTTCCCATGGGGGTGGTGGCAGCGTTGAAACGGGATACCTGGATTGATCTCAGCGTGAACCTGATCTCTTCAGCCGCGGTCAGCCTGCCGATTTTTTTTCTGGCACTGCTGCTTCAGCTGATCTTTTTCAACTGGCTGGGCTGGTTGCCGCTGCAGGGGCGACTGAGTACCATGATGGAGTTTATGGATCCGGTTCCGGCCGTGACACAACTTGCCCTTGTCGACGCCGTTCTGGACGGAAATTTTCAATTCCTGGCGGATCTGGCCTGGCACATGGTTTTGCCGGTTGTCTCCCTCGCTTCCATTCCCTTTGGGCTTGTGGCAAGGCTGACCCGCTCCTCTCTGCTGGATGTCATGCAGTCGGATTATATCCTGGCTGCCCGGGCCGCAGGCATCAGGGAGCGTGTCCTGTTCTTCAGATACGGACTTCGCAACGCCCTGTCGCCCGTATTGTCCGTCATGGGGTTGTCACTGGCCTTGATGCTGCTCAATACCTTCTACGTGGAACAGATTTTTAACTATCCCGGAATCGGGTATTATGCCCTGGCATCCATTTTCAACCTCGACTACCCCGTGCTGGTGGCCATTACGCTTGTTCTCGGCAGCGTGTATGTGCTCTCCAATACGATCATCGATGTCTTAAGACGCTGGGCCGATCCCAGAATCGTTTAGGCGGTTTAAAAGATGAGGACCGAACAGATAAAATTCAACGAACTGGCCGAGCAGGCTGCCGCTGAGCATCGGCGGGACAGAAGACTCAAGATGGTGGCCTTTTTAAAACGCAAAACCGCCACCTCAGCCCTGCTTGTACTACTCTTGATTGCTGCCCTCGCACTTTTTGCCCCGTTGATCGCGCCCTATCCGGATCAGGGAAAAGGGATCGTTAACTTAGAAGACCGCCTTCAACCCATGTCGTCCAAGTACCTGTTGGGAACAGACACCTTTGGCCGCGATCTGTTAAGCCGTCTGATGTACGGGGCGCGGGTTTCGATCTTCGGCGGTCTTTTCATTGTGGGGGCGGCAGCCCTTATCGGCGTTCCTTTGGGGCTTTGGGCCGGTTACAGCGAAGGCGTCCCCGGCGTGGTGATCTCCCGTGTGGGGGAAGTTTTCATCTCTTTCCCGGCAGTATTGATTGCCATCGCCATCACAACGGCGATGGGGGCGGGGCTCATGTCCGCGGTCATTGCCTTGATTATCCCCTGGTGGCCCTGGTATGCCCGCATCACCCAGGGAGAGGTGCTCAGGTTAAAACGGATGTTATTTGTCGAGGCCGCACAGATGCTGGGGTATGGAAAGGTGTACATTTTGATCCGCCACCTCTTCCCTAATATTTTCAGGACCGTCACCGTCATGATGCTGCTCGATTTTGGCCCGGCCATCATCGCCATCGGCCTGCTTGGATTTTTGGGCCTGGGGACCCAGCCGCCCAATGCTGACTGGGGGCTCATGGTCTGGGAAGGCGCGCCCAATTTGCTCCAGCAATGGTGGATCGCCATCTTTCCAGGTGTCGCCATGTTCATCCTGGTCATGGCGGTTAATATTTTTGGTGACAATCTCCAGGATTATCTGGATGGATAACCATCGATGCACGCAAACACCCAGGCAAAAGAGAAAGAAAGCTTGACTGAGATACAAACACATATGAATCCACTGCTCGAGGTCAAGGACCTGGTCGCCGAGTTCAATACCCCCGGAGGACCCCTGCGGATTCTCGACAAGGTGAATTTCTCTCTGCAGCCTGCCGAAATCCTGGCCTTGGTCGGCGAAACCGGTTGTGGTAAAAGCGTCAGCGCCAAATCGATCCTCAATCTCATCCCGGATACGATCTGCCGGCGCACGGGCCGGATCGACTTTTGCGGCACTGACCTGATCGGCCTTTCCAACAAGGAAATGCAGCTCTATCGGGGCCGAAAAATCGGAATGATTTTCCAAAACCCCATTGCCAGTATCAATCCTGTCTTCACCCTTGGGGAACAGATATGCCGGCTGGTCAATCTCCATATGGATGAAAAGATCAGGCAGCGTCGAAAAGATCAGCATCTGAGCAAAAAAGAGATCATAAAAGCCATTGCTAGGGAGAATTTGGAAAAGGTCGGGCTTACAGACATCGATCAGCTGATGAAGGCCTATCCCAACCAGATCAGCGGCGGCATGGCCCAGCGGTTCCGTATCGCCATGGGGCTGATGGGGGATCCCGAGATCATGATTGCCGATGAGGCGACCAGCGCTTTGGACGTGACCGTTCAGGCCCACATCTTGAGGCTGTTGAAGCAGTTAAGTCAGGAGAACAAAACGGCCATCCTCTTTATTACCCATGACCTGGGCATTGCCGCCCAGATCTGTCATCGGGTGGCGGTGATGTATTCGGGCCGGATCGTTGAGACGGCGCCCACGGTCCAATTGTTCAAAAACCCGCTCCATCCCTACACCAAAGGGCTTTTGGGCGCTGTGCCGCAGCTCGGGAAAGCCAGGGCATTGACCCAGATACCGGGGGTGATCCCTGATTTGCGCAACCCGCCGGCCGGGTGCCGTTTTCATCCCCGGTGCGACCGGGCCATGGAGAGATGCCGCAAGATCCGTCCGCCTCAAGTCCGAATGGATGACCGCATGGTCTGTTGCCATCTGTATAATCAGGCGGATAACGATTCTTTGAACGTTGTTGATGTGAGGGGCGGACGGGCATGATGGATATCCTGATTCACGTACGGGATCTGAAAACATGGTTTCCCCAAAACCGTACCCTGTTCGGCAGGCCCCGGGCCTGGCTCAAAGCCGTGGACGATGTCAGCCTGACCATTACAAAGGGCGAATGTCTGGGCCTGGCCGGGGAATCCGGATGCGGGAAGACCACCCTGGGTCGGACCATCCTCCAGCTTGTCAAACCCCGGGCCGGGAGCATTGAATTCGGCGGTACCCCGCTGCAGCATTTAAGTTCCAAGGAGCTCCAACCGTATCGTCCCCGCATGCAGATGGTATTCCAGGATCCCAAATCATCCCTGAACCCCAAAATGACCATGCTGGCGGTCCTGACCGAGGCGATCCGCATCAATCCCCTGTCCGGCAAGGGCGCCGTCCTGGACCGGGCTGTTGAACTGGCCCACCTGGTCGATCTTCGACCGGAACACCTCTTCCGTTACCCCCACGAATTCAGCGGCGGTCAGCAACAGCGTATCTGCATTGCCCGGGCGCTGGCCACGGGGCCGGATTTCATCGTTTTCGACGAGTCAACCAGCGCCCTGGATGTCTCGGTCCAGGCCCAGATCCTCAATTTGATGGAACGGCTACGGATGAAGCTGAATTTGACCTACCTGTTTATCAGTCACGATCTGAGTGTACTGGAACAGATCTGTGACAGGGTCGCGGTCATGTATGGTGGACAGATCGTTGAAATCCAGGACGCCAGGCATTTGTTCGCCCACCCGCGGCACCCGTATACCAAGGGCCTGAGGGAAGCGGTTCCCATCGCCGATCCGGATGCCAGGCAGACGTTTGTTTCCATCAAGGGCGAGGTGCCGAGCCTGATCGACCCGCCCGGCGGCTGCCGGTTTCATCCGCGGTGCGATTTTGCTGATAAGACCTGCGAAACAAAGGTGCCGGTTCCGGAGAACCTGGAAGTTCAACGAAACTGGATCCGTTGCCATCATCATAAAAAATTAAAATTTAACTGAAACGAAGGAGGTGGTGAAAAAAAGACAATGGGTTTACGAAAAAAAGCCAAACACATCAGACTTTTGACGGGGTCATCGTGTTTGGCTTTTAGGGGACTCAAGGGCTTGTTGCGCACTTAAGTCGTATGAATCATATATTGGTTTCCCCTTTTGCGCAAGATGCCCGAAATTTAAGACCTTTTATTTTTCCTCAACGGATCGGTCCGGGCGATGTGCGGCGACTTCCTGCCAAAAAAGCATGTCGCAGTGGCAATTCATTCGACGCAAAAGGAGAAAAGAAATGAAAAACTGGTTAAAGGTTTGGGGGATTGCAATTCTGTTAAGCCTTCTGGCGGGCAACGGGCATGCCGCGGACTGGGACTTTTACGGCAGCGTGAAACTCCAGGTGTTCAACTACGAATCGAGTGAAGAAAGAGAAAACCACCTGGCCTCTTTGGGCGAGACGGATCCCTATACGAATTTTCAGTTTAAGCTGGATAAATATACAACCAAGTTAGGTGCCTGGGTCACCCACGACGATCTGACCGCGGTCGTGGAGATCCGCCCGGATAATGACGGGGTCGGCGATGATGTGATGCGGCTCTGGTATGGGAGCTGGGATTTCGGCGGTGGTGAACTGCTCATCGGTCAGTCCTGGACGCCGCTGAATATGTTTTACAGCAGTGCGGCGGCTGAAGATGAAAATAACATGCTGGATTACGGCGCATTGTGGGAGCTGAGACATCCCATGATCCAGTTGACCTACAAGGGATTGAAACTGGCGCTTGTTGAACCGGGCGATGAAACCAGTTCCTTTTACTCCAGGGCCTCCTGGATCATGGAAGCTGGAAAGATCGAAACCAAAATGCCGAAAATCGAAGCGAAATATACCCATGAGATCGGGCCGGCGAAAATCGATGTCTACGGGGGGTACAACTCTTATGACTTTACCCTGAATTCAAACGACAAAACCGTCAGTATCGATTCCTATGTGGCGGGCGCGGGCCTGACCCTGACCTTCGGGGATTTTAAAATGTCCGGGGCATCGTATTTTGCCCAGAACGCGGGTCCCATGGGGCTGCTTCAGACGGTGAATTACAGTGACCCGGAACTTGATGCCAACAACGATGTTTTGGATAATGAAAGTTTCGGATGGCTGGCGGTGGCCTCGTATATTGTCAATGACAAGATCCGTCTTGAGGCCGGATACAGCGAACTTACAACTGAACTTGACGATGATGCCGTCTGGTCGACCAAAGATGAAACCGCAGCGTATTACTTCCAGGTGCGCTACACGGTGTTTGATAAATTTTTCATCGTTCCTGAAGTCGGATTCATTGATTATAAAACCGCTTATTGGGCCTGGGATGGCCGCAACGGGGATGCCGGCGATAAAAGCTATGTCGGTGCGAAATTACAGTATGATTTCTAATCAGCGATAACACTTTGGAGATGGATCATGAGAAATCTATTGGTTGTTTTATTGGCCTTTGGCCTGGTAGGGGTTGGATGCGTGTCCAGGGATGTCTCTGCCGTAAAAAAGGAAGGCCCGGCAAGTGCGGGGGGGGCAGATGAGCAGGCTGTCAGACAACTTTGCCTGAACTATGCCAAAGGGATGAATGAAAGGAATGCTGAGATCCTCATGAACATGTTCGTGGATGACGGCTCCTATATCACACGGATCAACGGAGCCAACCGGATCGTCACAAAAAAGAAATACGCCCAGCTCTGCCCGGGCAAATTCGTCGGATGGGACAAAATAGGGCTTAAGGCCAAACCCGTGGTCAGAGAAATTAACGTGGACGGCGATCAGGCCGACGGATTCATGGTGATGAAGTATTCTGGACCCGGATGGAGTTCCGCTGAACCCTATCACATGAAATTTGAAAAAAGAGATGGCCGGTGGGTGGTCACTCAAATACATGATAAAAAATAGCCTGCCGCTGTTCTGCCGACGTTAAACCTTTGAGAAACTCGAAAACGGTTAATCAGGCCGAAACTTGTCTTCCAGGGCGGCATCGCCGTCGGAGGCGGTGCTGCCGGGAAGAGTAATCCGGAGAGAAAAAAGGAGTACGTATGAGCCGTTTGCTTGGCTTGGCCGCCTGTCAGCTTGAGGTCAGTCCGGGAAAAATTGAAAAAAATCTTGAGAATATGGCTGAACAGATCGGACTGATAAAGTATTACAGCCCATGGGTCAAGCTGGTTGTAACTTCGGAGCTCTGTTTTCAAGGCTCACCCAATTTTCAGGAAATCGCCCAGACTGTTCCGGGCCCCATCACCGAATTCTGTGCCAAGATTGCAAAGGATTATGGCATCTATCTGATCCCGGGGTCATTGTATGAAAAAAAGGCGGATGGCATCTACAATGCAAGCCCGGTATTCGATGACAATGGGATCATCGTCGATATCTACCATAAAATGTATCCCTGGCGACCCCATGAAAAGACAAGGTCCGGGCAGAGAACAGTTGTTTTTGAAATTCCGGGTATCGGAACAATCGGTTTGTGCAATTGTTACGACCTCTGGTTCCCCGAATTGATACGGGACCTTGTATTCAAGGGGGCGGAAATCATTTTTGTGCCCACGGCAGGCGGTACCCAGGACAGGAAACAGGAAATGGTACTGGCCCGGGCTGCGGCCATCCAAAACCAATGCTATGTGGTCAGTGTAAACGGTGTCGGGGTTGGCGGCGTCGGATCCGGGGGCAAGGGAAACAGCCTGATCGTTGACCCGGAAGGCAATGTCCTTCAAAAGGCAGGTCAGTTACGGGAAAATCTGATCTCCATGGTGGATCTCGATAATGTCCAGCTTGCAAGAGATCATGGTGTTGCAGGCGTTTCAAGGCCGTTGGCATCATTTTTCCATGAGCGCCACAGGTTTTCTTACCAGGATGAACCTTTAGAAAACAGCCCGGTATATCCAATCAATAAACTGGATGAATAAACCGACATGGCGGAAAAGATTCCGTTCCTATCGGTTCAAAATTGCAGGAGGAGAAAACGTAAACCAATCTGATCGAAAACCCCATCGCAATAGTGGAGTACAAAAATGCAAAATACTGTGACAGCCTTAAATGCGCTGAGACAAACATATATGGCTGACGGCTTTGCCAGCGTACGGCAGATCTATGTAAAAAAAGCGGAAGGCTCCCTGGTCTGGGATATGGAAGGCCGGAAATTTATTGATTTCGCGGGTGGCATCGGTGTCATGAATGTGGGGCATTCACATCCGAAAGTGGTCTCGGCGGTCAAAGCTCAGGCCGATCGGTTCATGCATACCTGTTTTATGGTATTGCCATACGATTCCGCCATTCGACTGGCCCAGAAAATCTGTACCCACCTGCCCGGGGATACGCCGAAAAAGGCGATGTTCGTCAACAGCGGCGCCGAGGCGGTAGAAAACGCCATAAAGATTGCAAGGTATCACACAAAGAAGACCGGAATTATCGCTTTTGAAAACGGATTTCACGGTCGAACACTCATGGGAATGAGCCTGACCAGCAAGGTCAGACCATACAAGCTCGGGTTCGGGCCCTTTGCACCGGAAATTTACCGAATCCCCTTTGCTTATTGCTACAGGTGTCCCTTGGGGCAAACCCATCCGTCCTGCGATCTGAAATGCGCCCGCCACCTGGAAGACTTTCTAACCCTTCACGCCGCGGCAGAAACAACGGCCGCGCTGATCGCCGAACCGGTCCTGGGTGAAGGGGGATATGTCGTGCCGCCGGATGGCTATTTCACGAAACTGAAGGAAATTTGCCAAAAACACGGGATCCTTTTTATCGCCGATGAAATTCAGACCGGCATCGGGCGAACCGGCAAATTGTTTGCCATGGAGCACTGGGGGGTCGAGGCCGATATCACCACCATTGCCAAAAGTCTTGCCGCCGGGCTGCCGATCAGCGCTGTTGCCGGAAAGGCAGAGATTATGGACAGTGTGCATGCCGGTGGGATCGGCGGAACCTATGGTGCGAATCCACTGGCCTGTGAAGCCGCCCTTGCCGTCTTCGAGGTGGTGGAAGAGGAAGATCTCCTGGAAAAAGGCGTGGCGCTTGGAAAACGACTTTTTTCCCATTTAAACGATCTTGAAAAAGATTTCTCCAGCATCGGTGATGTCAGGGGCCTTGGTCCCATGGCCGGTATTGAACTGGTAAAGGACAGGGCCACTCGGGAGCCGGCCCCGGAAACGGCCAGGGCAGTGGCGGATTTCTGCTTTGAAAAGGGGCTGATCCTCCTGGTCTGCGGCTGTTACGGAAATGTCCTTCGCTTCATGATGCCGCTTACCACTACGGATGAACAACTCGACGCCGGCATGGACATTTTAAAAATGGCGTTCGAGGCTCAATCTCCCGGGTAAAAAAGGCGGGGGGCAATCAACGGGACGAGGGTGACGGGAGAACACCATTCCTGTGCCAAAGGCTATCTTGCCTGCGGCCGGATGACCACCGTCCTTGAAGGACGACACAAGGGGCTGACACTTGAAGGCCCGGAATATGAAACCATCTATGTATTCGGCGGTCTGTGCATGGTCGATGCCACAGAAAAAATGGTTCCTCGCCATTTCGTGTGGGAGGCCAGGACGGCACCGTTTTACCCATATGAAACAGCGAAGAGCCGAAAAAATCGCCTACCTGAACCACCTCTGCGACGGCCTTGGGATGGATACCATTACCACCGGCAATTTTTGTGCTTTTGCCATTGAAGCCTTCCGTCTCGGCCGAACAGATCATGCCATCGCATACGGGGATGCCGAAGGCATCGCCGAACCCATCCGGATGATTGCCGACAGGAAAGGCATAAAGAAGATTATGGCAAAAACAGCAGGAACGGATTGCATCCGTTTTTTTATCAGCCTCGCTTTAAGTTCAATGCTCTTGGCAGGGATCTGTGCGGCCGGAACCAATAACTATGACCGCACCTTTACCCCGGCGTATCTCATGAAAACAAGAGACTGGTCCGATCCATCCGAAATCAAGCGGACCTGGGAAGCAGCCATTGTCTGCGTCCCCGACGGCGACAGCGGCGTATATGAAACCACCATGTCGGAAATCGAGACGGGCAAAATTCCCGCCGGCAAAAAATTTCCAACAGTGATTTACCTTCACGGCTGTGCCGGGGTCTGGATCGGCACCTATGAACGAATCGATTTTCTGGCAAGAAGCGGGTTTGCGGTAATCGCACCGGTCTCCTTTGCCCGGGAAAATTATCCCATGTCCTGTGACACCAGAAACCATAAGGGCGGGCTTTACCGCGGGACGCTGACAATGCGCCAATACGATGCCGGCCATGCCATTGTCAGCGCGAAAACCCTGACCTGGGTGGATCCGGACAATGTCTTTCTCATGGGGCTTAGCCAGGGGGGCATCACCGCTGCCACTTTTCATTCCGATGATCCGAGAGCATCGGTCCGGGCAAGGGTCGTGGAAGGGTGGACCTGCCATGCCGGGTGGGACGAGTACGAAGGGATCAACGCGCCGGCGGATGAACCGGTACTGACCCTTGTGGCAGAAAAAGACCCATGGTTCCAGAATCCGTGGAGCAAAGGCAATTGCAAATGCTTTTTGAATCAAAAAAACGGTAGTCAATCGATTGTCTACACGTCGGAAATATTAGGCCGCAGTCATGAATTAATGCATGATCCCGAAGTTAGGGATACCGTTTTACATTTTATGCGTGCGTTTATTAGGAATTGACAAAGCGGCGATTATCAATGAACAGCGCCATCGGGGGGCCTTACAAGGGCGGGCTGCGTTTCCACCCATCGGTGAACCTCTGTGCATTCTCAAGTTTCCGGCCTTCGAACAAGCCTTCAGAACGCCCTGACCACCCTGCCGATGGGTGGCGGCAAGAGCGGATCGGATTTCGACCCCAAGGCCAAGCATGACATGGACGTGATGCGCCTGGCATGGGTAGGCGAAAAGGGAGGTGGTTTCCATGAAGAACGTCACTTGATCAATCTTGTGCATATTTTCCCCAGTGTGCGCCGGTTCGGGCTCGACGACCAGCGCCGCCACTTCGGCGTCGGCACAAGCCGACTCGCAGGATCGTTAAATCATTGAAGAACGCTGCCACAATAAGGCAAAAGGGATGAATGATCGTAATGCGAATTTGATTTTGCCCATCTTTACCGATGACAGGAAATGGTTCATTGGTAAAATAAAAGATCAATAGTGATGACTCTGCGATAGAAGTTGCAGGTAAAACTATGGTTCCTCGCTATTTCGTGTGGGAGGCCAGGAGGGTGCCTTCGCGCGGCCCGAAAAACTCGGCGCCAAAACTATTTCAGAAGAGAGGTGCAAAATGAAGAGAAATCCGAAAGTATTGTCTGTAATCGCTGCCTGGGTGCTGATAGGCAGCTTATGCTTTTTAGCGGTCGGCACGGCTCATGCCGAGGTGCGCAAGCAAGTGCGGGCGCGTGTGGGCGTGATTACTTCTTCAAATGTGAAGGACGGAGGGGGGGCCTACCCCATGTGCGCGGTGGCCTCCATGAAGATGCTGGAATATGCCGGCGCCAAGCCGGAATTAATCGATTTGGAGGATATCGATAATTATTGCTTGTATGATTATGATGTCATCTATTTCTCAGGCGGCAATGCGGCCCACTACTACCGCTACTATCAAGGCTCGACCGCGCAGACGATTCGCGATTTCATCGACGGCGGCGGCGGCTACATCGGCATCTGCGCAGGGGCCTATTTTGCCTGCGATACGATTACATGGGAGGGTAACACAACCGACTACCCGTTGAATTTGAATCCCGGCAAGGCGGCCACCGGCCTCCGGGGCGTCGGATCGATTCATGACCTGGCCAATGGCGGTAAGGATAACCCTGATCCCTGGAAGATGACCACTTTCCGCATGACGCAAAAGGAATATGGTGATAGCTACGATGTGGGGCAGATCTTCAGTATCGGCTATCTCTACGGCCCCTATTTTGAAAACCTCGGCTCGGCCACGGTGGTGGCCCGATACGATTACGCCGGCACGGCCGACAATAAACCGGCCATGGTCAAGTATCCTTACGGCAGCGGGAAAGTCTTTTTGTCCGGCCCGCATCCTGAATTTGAAGAAACGGGCACCATAGACGCCTCACGCGACTGGGCGTTCGGCGATAATTATGGCGATGCCAACCTGCAAGGCTACCCTGTCATTGACCCGGACAGCGAATGGGATTTGATGCGGGACGTGCTGGCCTGGATGTGTCCGGACAAGGTGGTTTATGACGATGTTCCCGCGCGGTCGCCGAAAACCCAACGGGCGGCTGTTTATGCCGGTTTAGGCACATCGGCCCGCGTGGTGTGGCCGGCCATGAAAATGCTATATGACCTGGGTATCGAGCCGTATGCATGGGATGGTTACGGATCGTATGAGGTGAGGAGATGGGAATGGGGACCTCCTCCCCAAAATTCACGTTTTCAGCTTTGTGTCTTCCCCAATGGAAACACACCGCTGATGACATGGAAGCAACCTGACGGCACCATGCTGTTTATCAATAAACAAACCATGGAGTATTTTGTAGATAGAACTGGCGGCCATATCATTGCTATCGGCGGCGGTGCCCGGACGGTTGTGGGGGCTGAGGGATTGGATTTCTGGGATTCCTCGACATATATGCCCGGATCACCGGTCAATCACGGCATGGAGGGGATCACGGTAACCGATTCGACCATTGGTATTAATGACTATGACATCGCCTATTGGAGGGAACCGACGGTCGCCGACGGTTGGGACGAAGGTCCCACCGACCCGAACACCATATATGCCGGTGAGTATACAACGGTCGCATGGACAGCCTCACAGGTGAGTTGGCAGCCGGGAGCTGTGCCGGTCGCCTATTTCGATGACATCGGCTCCAATTACATCGCCATGGTCCGGTACCCGAAAGGATACGGCAAGATTTTCCTGTCAGCCGTCGATCCCTTTACCGAAGAGGGCTCTTTAAACGATGACGCCCGCTGGGATAACCGCTCCTGGGAGAATGCCACAGACGGCTACAATGACCGGGACAGCGAAAAACCGCTCATCCGCAATGTGCTCAACTGGATGGGGTTTGGTATAGCCGCCACACCTATCGCTGAGCGCAGTGAGCAATTCCGTGGATATGTCGACGAATGGGACCAAGAAATGTACTTCTACATCGATGTTACCGATACATCAAAGCCGATTGAGCTGACCCTGGAATGGTCTGATACCCAAGCGGATTTCGATTTGTATTTGTATAATCCTTCCAACTCTATGGTCGCCAGCGCCACGACATGGAATCATAACCCGGAACGAATCAGCTACTCGCCGCCGACCACCGGTCGTTATAAAATAAAGGTATATGCGTATAGTGGCGGTTCTGGCTTTAATTTAACTGCGGGCTACAAAGTCAACACCAGCGTCACGGGTGCTGATCGACATATGGAATGTGACCTCTCTGATGGGGCACTCACGAATTATTTCATTAACGTCGGGCCCTCCACGGGGACGATCAATATTCAATTGGAGTGGGCCGGAGATGCGGATCTGGATCTTCGACTGAAGAATCCCGCCGGCCAGCAAGTGGCTTCAGCCACAAGCGGCTGGGACAATCCGGAGCATATTTGTTATCCGGTAAGCGGCCAGGCCGGCCAGTATGAAATTCGGGTTAATTCATATTCAGGTTCTTCGCGCTACGATTGTCATGTTTCTTATCCACATTAATGTAACAGCTTTCGTCCGACACCCGGGGTTCGCCATTGGCGAACCCCGGTGCTTTCCAGAAAGCCAGCAACCAAGAATCATTCGTGAAAAAGAAAAAACGGGGTCAGACCCGCACATTGACAAAAAGCCTGATTGATATGAGTGCCCATTCGTCTTTCGCCGCCAGGAACAAAAAAGGGGCTCTTCGCTGTTTCATATGGGTAAAACGGTGCCGGCCAGGGCCAGGAGGGTGCCTTCGCGCGGCTCGGAACTGTCTGAGCCGCTTAGGGCCCGTTACCCCGGACAGAATCCAGCCCGGCCGCAAATGCTTCTTAACAAGCCAAAATATCAGTCTTTTCTGCTGAAAGAGGGCGCTGTCCGGGGTTACGGGCGCTTGGCGACGAGTTTTTCGGGCCGCGATAAAGCACCCTCCTGGCCTCCCACACGAAATAGCGAGGAACCAAAAAAGGGCACCTGCGATACAAGTGCCTTTTTCTCCCATTGTGCCCGAATGCCTCCATACACTTGGGCCGCTTTTCATCGAAAGGCAGCGGAGAATTGGAGAACTGGGGTCGCCAAATGTTTTCATTGGGTGTTGGTGGAATCAGACATCTGATAGACATCAAAAAAACAGTCTCAACTCAGGAATCACTGATGCATTGATTGGTCAGGAATTGGATTTTGGGGGAACGGGCGGCGGGGATAACTCAAGCCACTCATAGGCACCTTCAATGGACCGGAATACTCCCATTTCATGGGGTATATCAGGGTTCGTTAGAGCCATGAGCATTCGAGCGTTACCGAAATCAATATCTCTGGATACGACAATGGCGGTTTTTTCTTCGATATTTTCCTTTCTGGAAAAGTCGATGATGAAATCGGCCATTTTGTTGACATCGTCGGCAGAAAACGGGATTTCATTGTCACCCAAAACATCATAGATCTTGTATTTGGTAAAACCTTTCTCTGAACATTCAATGATGGCCTGGATCAATTCTTCCCGATCAAATGCACCGGAAATTCTGAATACCGTAAGATCTTCCACTATTTCGAAAGTCACTGGCATATCAACCCCAATTGAAGTTCATTAAAAATGACATGCTCAGTGTTTATATCCGAATATGTGCTAAAAAGCAAAGCAGCAGATAAAATCGAACAAAAAAGGGGGTTACAGCATCAAAGCTGTAACCCCCTTGAAATAACTGGTACGCCCGGCCCGACTCGAACGGGCGACCTACGGATTCGAAGTCCGCAAATGATATGGTTTATCGGCATTGATGAACATTGACGATCAATCTTTTTTATCATGTTATTATAGCATATTATAAACTTCTTGGAAATTTTATGATTGATTTGTGTTGACTTGGATTTATCAAATATGGGTACATAGAGGGTACACAGAGACCAATGGGCCGGATTTCAGCCGGAGCGAAAAAACGTTGGCTGTGTACTCACGAATACCCAAATAAGCAGGAGGAGACACGATGCCCAAGTCAACCAAGGTCAATTTCACCAACGGGCGCATAAACGAATTTTCATGCCCTGCCGGCACGAAGGCATCCTTCTACTGGGACGCCGGTGTCCCTGGCCTGGGCGTAAGGGCTACCGCCGGAAGCCGGTCATACATTTTTCAGGGCTCGTTGCCTGGAGACAACAACAAGTTTCGAATCACCTTGGGCGCCACGGGGGCTTTGACCCTGGAAGCTGCCCGGGATATGGCCCGTGATCTGGCCGCGAAGGTGGCTCAAGGCATCGACCCGCGCCAAGAGAAGAAAGAACAGGCAGCGGCAGCAGAGGCCGCAAAGGCTCAGGAGACGCAGAACGCCGTGACCCTTGCCGAGGCATGGCCGGTCTATTTGGAAGCCAGAAAAGGCAAGTGGAGCCAACGTCACTACGAAGACCACGTAAAGCTGATCGACCCCGGCGGCCGGAAAGCCAAGAGCAAGGGGAAAGGCAAAACGATCAAGCCCGGCGCCTTGGCTGCCCTCAGACCGATGAAGCTGTCAGACATCAACGACGCCGCGGTCCGGACGTGGTTGACGAAAGAAGTGACTACCCGGGCGACCCAAGCAGGTCTCGCGTTTCGACTCTTAAAAGCCTTCCTCAACTGGTGCTCAGACCACCCCGACTACAAGGATGCCGTAGACACTGGCGCATGTGGCCGGCGCGTCAGAAAGGATGTGCTGCCCTCTGCCAAACCCAAGGACGATTGCCTGCAAAAAGAACAGCTGAAGACATGGTTCGCTGGAGTGCGGAAACTCGACAACCGGGTTGCATCGGCTTACTTGCAAGCGCTGCTGCTAACCGGCGCCCGGCGCTCCGAGTTGGCAAGTCTCTTATGGGAAAACGTCGATTTTCAGTGGCGGTCGATCACCATTCACGACAAGGTTGAGGGTGAACGTACCATCCCCCTGCCCCCCTACCTGGCGGCCCTGATCTATCCCCTGCCCCGGTCCTTCAAAACGAAGGACGGCGTTGTAAAATCACCGTTCGTTTTCGCATCACCGACCGCGGCGGCAGGTTTCCTTCAAGACCCCCGCCGGCTTCACACCAGGGCTTGCAAGGCGGCGGGCATCAAGGGGTTGACCCTTCACGGGCTGCGCCGGTCCTTCGGTACCCTCTCCGAATGGGTTGAATGCCCGGTGGGTGTCGTCGCACAGATCCAGGGCCACAAACCAAGTGCCATAGCCGAAAAACACTACCGGCGCCGGCCTCTGGA
Organism: Desulfobacterales bacterium; assembly: GCA_016342285.1. GTDB lineage: Bacteria > Desulfobacterota > Desulfobacteria > Desulfobacterales > JAEINQ01 > JAEINQ01. The sequence continues at coordinate 54,711 of JAEINQ010000011.1, read as the reverse complement.
CCTGCTTCGTTTGTGGCACGTCAAAATTGAAGGTTGGATTTTGGAACAATCCGGGATACAACAACCGGCAGAGGACGCCGAGCTTGGCAAGCTGCGTGCGGTAAAATAGACTCCTATTTCCGGGATAGGCGGCGGTTGATCTCCGTTGCTGATAAAGCCGGTTTTCCTGGGCCGGCCTTCCCCGGTCCCTTACTTCCAGGCGCGTCACCGGGAGGCGCAGGAATGGGTTTCTATCAAGACTACAACGTCGATGATAAGGGTCGTGTGACTCCGCTCGAAAGTGCCACTGGCGGGTGGGCAAAAAAACAACCAAATGTGAACTTTTTTGATGATGCACTGGAGTGGCTACTAACAATCGGATTAAAGGATGCGGGGTTTGATGACGATGAGGACTGGCCTGAATTTGTGGAAAGAGTCCTTCCACGTTTTTTTTCGGTTTACTATCTGAATCCCGAAGAGGCGCTATGCGTGTTGACAGGGGTATCTCTCTACTTAGCCTGCTACCTCTTTGACTGGAAAGGCGAAATGTTTTTTACGATGCGACCTGATTTCGGCCATCTTACCATTTTGAACGATTTTGATGAGCCGCCGATTAATCTATATGAAGACCGGCTAAGCCAAAGGCTGTTGGACGTGGCAGGAGTGGAGGTGGAAGCAATTTCACGCGCAATCCGAAACCGCGAAATTCTTTCTGATGGTCGAGCTGAAGCATCATTCGACGAGTGGATTTCTATGTTCAAACGAAGGGGTTTTGACCTATCACATATTCCGTACAAGTACATATCAGGCACCATTTCAGAAGATAGGAATAACCTCGATGAAAGCAAGTCGACTAAAACAATCACCGAAGAACGGCACGATCGCATGATTGAATGCGCGAAGCGGTTATGGGCGACTCCAGGACCGGACGGCCGATACCTGACCAGTACTAAGATCTGCAACCACCCAGAAATGATCGAGTCGGCCCGGTTCAAGAACGGCAGGCACATGAAGCCCGAAGCGGTATGGCGCGTAGTCAAGCACCTCAACCCCGACAAAAGCCCCGGCCGAAGATAAAACCCCACGTTTTCGAAAAAAGTTGAAGGCCCGGCAATTTTTTTTTGCGTCGGGCCTTTTCCTTTTGGTGTCGGGCGGTTGCGCGGCAAAAAAACCCCTCTTTTTTTTTCAAAAACCCCTTTTTTTCAAAAAAACCCGTATTTACAGTATGTTGTAGGTGTTTGATAATGTGCCCAAACTGAAATCAATCGTTACGGAGGGGCACATGCAGAATTATCTATCGACCATGGAGTTTGCGGAGAAACTCTTAGTCAAACCCGAATCCGTCCGTCATTCGCTGTGTGTTCGTGGCCATTACCTTGGCGTCCGCCCACGGAAGTTGCCCAACGGCCGCCTGCTGTGGCCGAGGGCAGAGGTGAACCGGGTGCTGGGGGGCGATCGCGATGACCCCAGGGGGCTGAATGAAGGCGACGGCGATGCAGACGACACCTGACCCAACGGCAGATTTCCGGGCAGTTCTGGAAGTGGCCGGTCTGATGCCCGGCGAGGTGGCCCCAGATGGCGCACTGCGGCGATGCCCGACGATGGACCACCCTCAATCCGCCAATGGATGGTACGTGCTCCATATAGACCCACCAGCCGGGGCATACGGCGATTGGAGTACCGGGCTAAAGGAGACATGGAGCATGAACGGGGAGTCTCTTCCACCTGCGAAAATGGCCCGAATTCGAGCGGAGATCGAAAAACAGAGGACCGAGAGGGAGCGGCTGGCGGAAGAAACCCACCGAGCCAAAGCTGCCGAAGCGAAGCGTTATCTTGCGAATCTGGCCCCGGCAGGGAAGAACAATCCTTACCTTGCCCGGAAGAAGGTACGCCCCTGTGCTGGCCTTCTGGTAGACGGTGGCGCCCTTATCGTGCCGGTCCTGAACCCTGACGACAACCGACCGATGAGTTATCAGCGGATCGACCTGGGCGGCGGCAAGAAATTCATGGCTGGTGGGCGTATGAAAGGCGGTTTTTTCCAGATCAGAGGCGACGATGGCCCGTTGTGCATCGTTGAAGGCATCGCCACTGGTTTGAGCGTCCATGAGGCGACCGGGGCAACAGTGCTTTGCGGTTTCTCTGCCGGAAACCTTGAAGCCGTGGCGAAACTGGCCCGGAACAGATACCGAGAACGGCGGATCATCGTTTGCGCCGATGACGACACTAAGGAGGATGCACCATGAACCCCGGAATACACTACGCCACCAATGCTGCCTTGGCCCATGACTGCGACTTGGCTGTACCAGGGATGCCCGGCGACTTCAACGACCTTCACGTTGCCAAAGGGCTTGCCGCGGTCAAAGCCGTCGTCGAAGCGGCCCGGTCCCCGGAGCCTTCCAAAGTTCAGACAGACAAGGGCGACGATTGTCCCGAACCGATGCCCTTACCTGACGGACTACCCCCTGTTGCGGCCTTCGATTTCCAATTATTACCGGAAACCTTGCAGCCTTGGGCTGCTGATATTACCGAACGGATGCAGTGCCCGCCGGATTTCGTGGCCGTGGCGATTATGGCGGGATTGGCTTGCGTTATAGGCCGGCGGATCGGTATCAGGCCTCAAGAGTCAACTGACTGGACCGTAACCCCGAACCAGTGGGCAATGCTGATCGGCCGGCCTGGTGTGCTGAAAAGCCCGGCGATGGAAGCGGCGCTATCACCGTTGAGACGTTTGGCGGCCGTGGCGACAGAAGAATATCTGAAGGAGCTTTCCGAATATGAGGTGGTCAAGGTTGCCGACAAATTGAGGGCTGAGGCAGCAGAGAGAGCAGCGCGGGCAGCGCTCAAGAATGACGCCGGCGCCGACCTTACCCGCATTTTGGACATTGAGCAAACCGAGGCCCCGACCCTTAAGCGGTACATGACAAACAACTCGACAGCGGCGGCCCTGGGCGAGCTGCACCGGCTGAATCAAAATGGGTTGCTTGTCTTCCGTGATGAGCTTGTCAGCCTGCTGAAAATGCTGGACCAAGAAGAAAACGCCGAGGACAGGGGCTTTTACCTGACAGGCTGGAATGGCGACTCTCCATATGTTTTCGACCGGATCACCAGGGGGATGAATCTGTACATCCCGGCTGTTTGTCTTTCACTACTTGGAAGCACACAGCCTGCCCGAATAGCTCAATACGTCAAAGGTGCTGTCAACGGTACCGGCGATGATGGACTTTTACAGCGGTTCGGCCTGATTGTATGGCCCGATACCTCCGGCGACTGGAAAGACGTTGACCGGTGGCCAGACGGGGAAGCAAAGAGGCAGGCCCACAAGGTTTTTGAACGGCTTGCCGGGCTTAACCCCCATGCAGTTGGCGCCAAACAGGACAAGGGAATTGACGGGGAACCCGAAGGCGTTCCATATCTTCGGTTTGACCCGGCCGGCTTGGACCTATTCCGAGAATGGCGCCGCGACCTGGAAGCCCGGCTGCGGTCCGGCGATCTTCATCCTGCCTTTGAATCCCATCTCGCCAAGTATCGAAAACTTGTGCCCGGACTGGCATTGATAATCCATCTGGCGAACGGCGCCAGCGGCCCCGTGGCCAGACCTGCGGTGCTTCGGGCGCTTGCATGGGCTGAGTATTTGGAAACCCACGCAAAGCGCCTATATGCAAGCGTGACGACCCCTGATGCGTCAACGGCGCGGCTGATAGTCAAGAAGATTCGCACCGGTGCCCTTCCGACAGTTTTGACAGTGCGTGACATATACCGTCCTCAATGGGCAGGGTTGACCGATAAGGAAACGATCAAGGCCGGCGTCAAGCTGTTGGTTGACCGTGACTGGCTTATCGAAACCCGGAAGAATACCGGCGGCAGGCCGAGCTTCGAATATCGGTCGAATCCGAAAACGGAGGGGCTGCGATGAGCTACCTTGAGCAGCTAAAACGTGAAAACACCTACCAAGGGGCACTGCCAAAACTGCCAAAAGGGGGTTCTGTCAGTTTTGTCAGTGGGGGCGGGAGGCGCTTTTCAGAAAAAAACACAACTACGGACACACAGACTCCGACCGTGGGCCTGCCCACCGGATGCCCATTATCGGGCGGATCGTCATTCCCGATTGCCTGCCGTTTTCATCCTAAATTCTTCAGGAGGATGGTTTCCGAAGGCGTTATCCAGGCCGGCGGACCCTGCCCGGTTCGGGGAGCCTGCCGGGTAGGAAAAGGGGAGCGTGATGCTGGTTGATGCCAAAGACCGATGCAAAAAAAGAAAGGGGCGTGACGATATGAAACTATTTCGAGGGCGCAACGCATCAACCGTTGTCCCGGCAGTTCATGAGATCGTCGAAGAACTGGCGGACTACCTGCCCATGACAGTTCGGCAACTCTATTATCAGTTGGTAGCTCGTGAGATCATCCCAAATCGGCATTCAGAGTATCGCAATATCAGTAATGTCTTGACCAAGATGAGACGGGAAAATCTTCTCTCATGGGACACCATCGAGGATCGAAGCCGGCGACTTATCGACAAACGCGGCGAGACCGACCTTGAAGCCCATATCGCCGAGTATTCTGAACACCTTTTTAGGTATTACAACCGTTGTTTGGTTCAAAACCAAGATAGATATGTTGAAATTTTTACGGAAAAGGACGCCCTCAGCAGCATAGTTTCCGAAGCCTGTTGGCAGTATTGTGTCCGCGTGGTCGTATCGCGCGGCCAGATATCAACCACGTTTGTTCGCGAATATTCAGAAAGGGCCATGGCTGCTATAGCAAAGGGCCAAATCCCAACGATTCTATATATCGGCGACCTTGACCCGTCCGGACTAAGGATACCATCGACCATAGTCGAAACATTGTCCACCTATCACGGCGTCAGTGTGGACCTTCAGCGTATCGCACTGACCATTGAGCAAATCCAAGAACACAACGTGCCTGCAAATCCTGACGCGGTGAAAACTCAAGACCCGAATTATCGGTGGTTCAGGGACCAAGGTTTTACCGTGGCGGCAGAAGTTGACGCACTGCACCCGGCAGTACTGCGTCAAACGATTCAGGATGCCTTGAGACGGGTGCTTGACCTGGAAGATATGGAACAACAGGAGCGGATACAAGACCGTGAGCGTGCGACTCTCATGCGATTGAAGCGTATGTTCACAAAAGACTGTGCTGAACTTGGAATCAGTTATCAACCGACCTAATTGTACTTGTACCATTAAGGGGTAATCCATGACCTCCATCACCTTGATTGATGCACAAGCGAAGTGTGACCGCCACGGCGTCCCATGGTTGACCCCTGCCGACCTGGGGCGGATCACCCCCGGCGCACTGTGTCAACTTCAATATGGTCCTGGGCGGCTCTGGGTACGAGTGACCCACCGGCAAGGCGGACACCTGGCCGGAGTTGTGGCGGATCCTCCGGCCGATGGGGGTTTGGCCTCTGGTGCTTCTATCCGGTTCAGGGTTCAAAATGTTTTACAGTTGCTTTGACTACTTTCGATCTTCTGACCTTTGCCGGTTTCAAGAATTGGCATTGGCGGTCCGGGGAAAACCACAAGAAGGGATGGGGACAATGGAAACGGCAAAGACATTTGACGAACGGATAATTGAGTTAGCGCAACTTGCCGGCGATCTGCGGACTGATGCCATCTTTAACCAGGAGTATGTGGCAATGCTTGATGGCGGTATGCACATTATGGAAAGGAAACTCTGGATGGACAAACGATTGAAAAGCAGGCTCGTCAAAATCGAAAAAAAGATGGGCCTCGACCCTGAAGGCAGATGGCGGGAGTTCCTTAAAAAGTATTACAGGATAATCTCATCATGCCAGAAGACCCGAATCCCGCCCCAGGACGAAACCTTGCTTGAACGGGCAGGGCTCCAAATTAGCAAGCTATGCACAGAGTATCCCCAAGAGGCGACCAGACTTGGAAAGGAGATCGGGGAGTCTCTTGGGACTCTCAACATGGCTGAAAGGGGCTGAAAATGGCAACACAAACCGGAAAAATTGCACGAAATCAGGAAAAGGCGATAGTCGCCCTGCTGTCCTGTCCATCGGTCCCATCAGCGGCGAGAGAGGCCAAAGTGTCACAGCGAACACTCTACCGATGGTTGGACCTGGGGCCTTTCCAAAGGGCCTACCGCGAAGCCCGACAGAAGGTCGTCAGTCATGCGGTGGCTGCCATCCAAGGGGCCATGAGCGAGGCGACGGGCACACTTCGAGCCGTCATGAAGGATAGCGACGCCCCGGCATCTTCCAGAGTTGCGGCGGCAAGGGCGGTGCTCGATCTTGGCTTGCGTGCTGTTGAGATTGAAGACATAGAGGAAAGAGTAAGGGCTATCGAAAATCAGATCGAGTAAAAGTGGAAGGAAAAACGATGAAAGCGAAACTGAAACAGCGTGTCGAAAAGCTGGAAGAAATGGTCATGCCGACTTTTGTGGGCTTCTTCATTGAACTTGACAAAGTTGACCACGAGTATTGCGTGGCATTCAAGGCGGAAGTGCTGCGAGCCCTCGACTCCCCTGACACGGGTAAAATTAACCCCAACCCGACAAAGGGGTCATCGGCAGCTTTTTTGATTCGAACGATTGCCGTCATGAAAGATCAGGCCGACCCGGAAAAGGCCTTGCCCTTGCCGGAATTTCGCGAGCGATTGAGTGAAGCCATTCGACAGTTGGCAGCATGAACTTGAAGAAAGGAAACCCCTATGGGCGCAGAACTGAAAAGGCGAATTTCGAGACTTGAGGCAGGGATGGAGCCGACCATTGAAGAAGCCATGGCCTGGGTGAAGGAACACAACCCGGATGCCGCAAAGGTTATCCAGAACGCCTTGGACAACCGCATCGTGGTCCAGGCCGGTATACCAGAGCCGGATCCACCTGCTGGAAGCGAATAGGGCGGATAAAAATGGTCACATTTCCCTATTGATTTCGGCAAAAACAAAGAGGGTGATTCATGGGCGGTTTTGGTTCAGGCAGCTGGTTCAGGTTGAGTTCCAAGGGAACCACCGAAAGCCAACATAGGATCGACATCCGTGTTTTGAAAAGGTGGGGCCACGTTAAACCCGGTGAATTTTCGTCGGGGGTGTGGTTATGGTCCCGGAAAGGCAAGTCAACCGGAATGGTTGTCTATTGCGTGAACTCTGACGAATCTATGGTTCTGAACTACCGACATCGACCCCGTGGTGGAGAGTGGGAAACGGTTGAACAGCGCATCCACTTTGCCAAGGCGCCATGCAATTACGGCGGATACCGTTTGTGGTTTATCTGTCCGAAATGTACCCGCCGGGTAGCCGTTCTGTACGGGGCGGGCAAATATTTCTTGTGCCGGCATTGCTATGGACTCGCCTATACAAGCCAGCAGGAAAGCCTTCAGTACCGGATGCTGGGTAAAGCCCGTAACATCCGAAAACGACTGAGCAGGGGCAACACTGTTTTTGACTTATTCCCCATGAAACCCAAAGGCATGCATTGGAAAACATACGACCGATTGCGTGATGAAGCCCGGCGAGCAAGTGCTATTGGCTGGGGGATATTGGGGCGGCGGTTCAATCTCTAACCCACCATGTCGGGAAAAATCGGCATTCCGAGAACTGTTTTCAACGTCGCCGATGGTCACCGAGGCCGGCAAAGTCCACAGCGAATAGGCACCCAAACGCGAAGGGAATGACAACGGACACTGAAAGGTCCAACGCGCGCTTTTGGGTGCGAACCTGGGGGAATGACGTTCTTTGATAATTTTGAATCCGATTGGTAGGCGAGGGCAAGGCACCGGCCTGAACTGGCGCGGAATTATGGGCAGCGGGTTAATATCCGTGAGATACCGTCCTTCCGGTCGTAGGAAGCCCTAACCGGATACCCCATGGGTGGAAGGGGCGGAATGAATCAGATATTCCCGGGTAGGAGCGCGTCGTCCGCCACGAACCAATGATAGGCGTAGTGGGTGGTGTCACGGTGCAAGATTTTGCGCAACTCGACCGAGGGAATGATGGTCGTAGTCTTCAGAGTTGTAATTTGTCGGAGATATCACAGAATTTTCAGTTGCCTGATATGCAGGATCATGGCCGTGCGCAAGATCAGGATTGAAGGTTTCGTGTGACGACCTATACCCTTCATGGCTTGAGTTCACAATTGAAGCAATTATCAAGCATTTATTCAATATTAAAAAGGCAGGATCAATATAGACCCTGCCTTTAAATATCCGTGTCTTCTTATCTCACTGAACCTGTAATCTGGAATGCTGCCCAAAAAAATGGATGTGAATTATAGGAATCCTTTACCTTTAATTGGGCTGTGCGCAATGCTTGTCGCTTGTCTGTTTCTTTTAAAGACTTGTAAAATTGCTGCATCATGATGGATGTTGCCTGATCGTCAACCTGCCAGAGGCTGGAGACGATAGAACTGACACCGGCGTAAAGAAATCCACGGGTAAAACCAACAACATCATCCCCGTTAGCGATTTTTCCAAGGGCTGTTTCGCAGGCGGAAAGTGTCACAAGATCAGCAGGCAGATACAGATCGTAAAGTTCTCCAACTGTAAGCATGCCGTCGTTTTCACTGTCAGCAGCCATCATTAAACCTGAATCCAATGGTTTTTCCGCATCAAATGTTCCATGCATGGCAAAATGGACATAACGGTATTGGCTGCCAAGGGTTTTCAGTGTGGTTTCTGTGGCCTGTTTCCGCATAAACAACTTTGCATTGGGCATATCCTGAACGATTGCTATGGCTTCTTTTTGAGCACCGGGCAGATCAAGCTGTGGATCTCCCAAATCTGGATTGCCAAAAGCAAGCAGGTTTCCAGCATGACCTTCGCGCTGATCTTTTAGAAAACTCAAAACACTGGCGCTGGGCAATACGCGTAAGTTGTATCTGTCGATCATGTATTGTCCGTTCACAGAAAGTGCACCAAACGGGAGATAGTGAAGCGCCCCATGCGGGACAATGGTTAGATTCTTAGTGTGGATCATTCTTTCCACGGGTTGAATCAGTTTGTCATAAAGGGCGTCCCCACTCATCCGCAAATGATCTGTTCCGGTAGCTAAAGTGGCGCTGTTAGAAGGAGTACTAATTGTTAGTCCTCGGATTTCCTCCGGGGATAGCGTAATATGCCTTCGAAACGTTTCAATCTCCTTGTTCAGTTCCTTGGTTTCCAGTTTGATTCCCTGTATTTTGTTACTGCTGACTATGAAAACAAAAAGAGTGTCACCGGAACCAAAGTATTCCACCAAAGTTTCGTCAGGAGGGAGTAACTTTTGAATTTCTGTCACGTCCGGTGGGGTCACAGTTACAAGGGAAGCCAATTCGGGAACGGTCTGGGCGATTTTTTGTTTTTTTTGCACCACAACAGCTCGTTTGGTTGCATGCTTATCTGATGAAGGTTGGTTGGCAAGCGAGATGATTTTTTGCTCAGTACTATCCATTTCGGCCAGAATTGCAGCCAATTGAGCCGTTTCCTCTATTTCACCGCCACTGAATTGCTTTTTCGAAGCCAGCATATCAACAAGAGCTCGTGCTTTGCCACGTTCTGCATATGTGAATGCTTCCGAATATCGGCCCGCTTTAAAAAGTGAGTCAACCAAATTGTGATACACAGCCTGCTTGTTGCCGACAAAACCAATCTTTGCGACTTCAGTGTTGATGGTGGAGCGCTGCCTCTCTATCACGTCGACAGCCTGTTTCAGCAAATCAATTGCTTTATCAAGATTCCCTTTGGCAAGGCTAATAGCAGCCCGATCGGAAAGAGCAATATAATACAAGCTTCCGTAATTGTGAACCACCGGATTACTCAATAATTTATCGTAGCCTGCCATAGCTTTCTCTTTTTGGCCGGAGTCATAGAAAATTTTACTGACCATGAAGTCTTTTTCTATTCTCAAGTTTTCAAGAGGCATCTGCCTATCCTGCATTATTTTTTCAGTCCGGGACAGAGGAATTTCTTTGTTCAAGTAGTCCAAAGATAAGGTGTATTCTTTCAACACTACAAGAATTTTGGCTATACGAGCGGTGGTCCAGTTAATAAATAAAGTGGGAACATGTCTATTTGTAACACTTTCCAACTTGCGCACATAAGTTTTCGCTCTTTGGCTTTTCCCCATTAGCGCACTTGATAATCCAGCGGCGTAATACACCTCCATACGATCGCCAGCATAGAATTCCTCTGCTGGATATTTTGGGGTGCCCTGGCCATAGTCACCAGGGGGAATACCGGAAAAATCAACTCTCTCCAAATGTTGAACAGCCTGTGCAGCCTCTTTAAATGCTAATTGGTAATCCCCGAAGTCGATAGCACTTTGGGCGCGGAAGGCAAAGGCGGCTGCGACGCTCAAATCATAAGGCCTTAATATTCCGTACATTTTATTGCCTTTTTTATCCAGCCGCTTTAGATATATGTCAGACGCCTTATCGAACGCTTTGTAATTATTTGTATTGCGATAGGCTATTATGACAAGCCAGAGGTGATCTAATTCAGCAGTTTCATAGGCTAAGTTGTCTTCAAAGTAATCTATTGCACCAAGAAAATCACCGGTATTTACACTCATCCCCATTTGGCGGCTATGTTTAGAAGGCATTGAAGCACATCCGATAACAATGAATAACAATGTAACTTGGATAATCATGGTCTGAACTAGTCTAAACAAGTTCTTCCGGAAATCTCGATTTATCAACAGACTCGCCTGCTTCATGTTTCATTATCTCCTTTCCAAATTTTGAAGACCGATCTGCTGCAAATAACCCTCGGCAGTGGAGGCTGCATGGATGGGCCGAGGAATGTTTGCCAAAATTAACTATGCCCCCTGATTTCAGTTGATTGCAGAATGAAAACGCCAATGCTTGCCCTGGTCCTGTAGTTTCCACCTAATACCGATTCCTGTCAATGATCAAGTTTTCCGTATTACCATCTTCGAAGCCATTCCCAGGTTGTCTATATTCCATCAGTCGTTCTCAAATCCAACAACTACCAAACAGGCACACTCCCCGTACAGGCCGCCTTTTCTGGACACCCCACCGGGAGGGGGCCGGCATGGGACTGGGTATACCCTTCAGCGGTCCCGTCGCTTTCGATATTTGAATGTCGAGGGGGGGGGGAATGGCGCACCCAAGGCCAGGATTGAAGCCGGCGCGGCAAAATCGGTTTCTGAAGCGGCGGCACCTGGAGACCTGGTGAGCGAAGGCGCATTAAGGCAACGGGTTCTGGGCGCCGAGGGCTCTATTTGTAGGAAACCTACAAATAACCCACAGCCCGAACCCGACGGCGAACCCGAACAAATTCCACTGATTGCCATGGGCAAAAATGAAATCCTTGAGATGGCAAAACAAATTAAAAAAGACGAAAGACATAACCACCGGGCGCTTGGTACGGGCGAAAACGAATGGTACACACCACAAGAATACATCGAAATGGTAAAAGAGGTGTTCGGCGGAAAAATTGAAACCGATCCTGCGTCATCCTGGAAGGCTCAGGAGGCTGTAAACGCGGAAACGTATTTTGATCTTGAATCCGACGGGCTTTCAACGGAATGGCATGGAACCGTGTTCATGACCCCCCCCTATGCCCAGCCGGCCATAAGGCTGTTTATCGAAAAGGCGGTGTCTGAGTTTAAAGCGGATCGGATTTCTGAAATGATTATTTTGACTCACAACTACACCGACACGGCTTGGTTTCACACAGCGGCATCTGTCTGTTCGGCAATTTGCTTCACAAGGGGCCGGATCGGTTTTCTTGATCCAGGCGGCAACAAAGCGGCACCTACTCAGGGCCAGGCATTTTTCTATTATGGCGGTAACTTTGAATCGTTCGCCTCGGTATTCGGGAAAACAGGGATTGTATTGGTGAAAAAGTACGCACCCAAGTACGCACCCAAGTACGCACCCAAGTACGCACCCCTGGACGACAAAGTCCACAAGGGAGTCCACACCCTAACGCGCGAAGTCCGCAGAGCAAGTCCGCACCCCCAACGCGCGAGCGCGCGCGAGGGGGCGAATGCGAACGCGAATGCGAACAGCCACACGCGGGCCGGAAGCCAAGGAACCACCGTAGGAACCACCCCCACACGCGACGGGCAGGAAACGGAAACACCCAAGGAAACACCCCCACGTCCGTGGGGAAGACTTTGAGCGTACAAAACAGAACAAAAAAACGTTAGAAACACCCCCACGTCCGTGGGGAAGACCCATTCGGCGCCGCCGCAAGGCAGAGCTTGTTAGAAACACCCCCACGTCCGTGGGGAAGACTGACTGGCCACGGGATAACGTAATCGTGGATAGGAAACACCCCCACGTCCGTGGGGAAGACTCTGCGTACATCGGCACCTGGCGGCCCCAATTGGAAACACCCCCACGTCCGTGGGGAAGACGCGTCGAGGTGGTACGCTGATATGCCAGCGTTGGAAACACCCCCACGTCCGTGGGGAAGACAGCGACTCGGGGGAGACCATGCGCCTGAAGTCAGAAACACCCCCACGTCCGTGGGGAAGACGTCTATTGCGCTGCGCCAGCTGCGTTGATCGCGGAAACACCCCCACGTCCGTGGGGAAGACACAGCCTTCTCAACGCTATGACTTTCGAGACCGGAAACACCCCCACGTCCGTGGGGAAGACCACTGTCGGGAGTTAGGCATTCAGGCCGTGATAGAAACACCCCCACGTCCGTGGGGAAGACATGAGAAACACCAAATCAGTGAAGCAAGCGGGAGAAACACCCCCACGTCCGTGGGGAAGACAGGGCGGCTGCGGTGCCTTTCTTGCGTGTCCAGGAAACACCCCCACGTCCGTGGGGAAGACTTGGCGGACGCTTTTCTGGGCGCTCTACCGACGGAAACACCCCCACGTCCGTGGGGAAGACCTGCGCTTGCGTATACCGGCAACCATGCAGTGAGAAACACCCCCACGTCCGTGGGGAAGACTTGACGTGGACGACGACACCACAACGTATACCGGAAACACCCCCACGTCCGTGGGGAAGACCTGGTGGCACGATCAACAGTCATATGGATGATAGAAACACCCCCACGTCCGTGGGGAAGACGGGGATGGCCGGGATTACAGCCGGGCCCCCTAGGAAACACCCCCACGTCCGTGGGGAAGACAAAAAGATCGATCCGGCGATTTTACGGGAAATGGAAACACCCCCACGTCCGTGGGGAAGACATTTGCTGACGGCAAAGACATACACCTTGGGTGGAAACACCCCCACGTCCGTGGGGAAGACAGCAACAAATTGCTATAGAATTTTATCTATAACACAAGATCTTGTGTTTGTTGCAATTTAAGGGTTTCAATAACCAGTTGCAGGCCTGTGATACTGGTCAGGCTCTTTTGGGTTGCGCCTATGGTTCTGATTTCGTAGCCTGGGGGGGTCGGCAAAGAGCGGAAAAGGATGATACCTGAATGATGCGGGCAGTGCTTGTACAGGTAATCAATGACGGTAATGGCAACCGAATCCTTGATGCCTGAAACGAATACATTTGGCTTTGGTTCGACAAACCAGAGTTTCATGCGCCCGCGTACGGCGGGCGGCAGGTCATTTGCGACGACGACGAGCATGCTCAACTCCCAAGACGTCCGGAATGTCTTTCGCCAACCCAGCCAGAAGATCCATGTCGATGACGCGCTGGCGGAAAGCAGATGACACTTTGTGTTTGTCGTAGCGCCCAGCCATATCCCTTGTCAGGGCAAAAGCCAAGTCAATACAAAGCGGCTCTTTGTACAAATCTGCCAGGTCATAAACAAACGGCAGCGGACTTCCGGAATGGATAAAGCCGATGTGCGGTGAATAACCCATACTATGCACGGCGGAACACAGAATACCGTACAAAGCTGCATTGGCTGCGGTCAGCACCTGGTTTGTGACATCACTGAGTTCCCACTTGCCCGGGGTAAAATTACGGCCCTTCCAGCCAACCTGATATTTTTGAGCTTTCTCCTGATAAAGTAACCGCACCCTGTGGCCTTCCAGTCCCATCATCTCCTTGAGTGTCTTGCCGGCCAGGTCCGCACCCGTAAATCGTCGGGCAAACATCCGCCGCGCCACTTCTAAAGACTTGCCATGATTGGTCGAGATCTCAATTTGCATTTTCAGGTTGCGGGTATCTGCCGTGGGCAAGAATCCTGCCGCATAGAACAGCAAGGAATCCTCACCCACCCAGCACACGGAACAGTTGGCCGCCACCGCGGTCTTTATCGCATCGTGGGTAACGGTGGTGCCAGGACCGAGCAATAGTGTATTGAGTGTGGCTACTGGCAGCGGGACAACATTGGCCTCGGAATCAATCCATTTAATACTGCTATCGTCGATCTCCAGCCTGCCCCGCTCAAGATAAATAAACGGGTACTTGTCCTTCACTTGAGGCAAAGAGTCCCGGGTGACCTTGACAAACAATCGTTGCCCTGCGGCCATGCTCATTACTCCCTTTTCTGCACGGTGACCCGCCTGTCACGGTATTTCTTGTTCTCGCCGAACTGCAGGGGGATATCATTCAGTGTGATCACCTCACCATCGAACTCACCTTGCTTTACGCGAAAGGCGAACGCGCGATTCTTTGCCAAAGCCAGTTCTTCACCAGCCTGCAAGGCCAGTTCCCCCGATTCAAAAACCCCTTGGCCTATAAACTCGGTCGGCACGCAGTTCTTGCGACCCAAGTACAGATCCCATACCGGCCTTGCCAGCGCAGTTATCGCCTCATGCACATGATTGGCTGGCCCCTGCAAAGCGACGGCATATGCCATATCCTGCAAGTAATAGCGGTAGGTCATCTTGGTACCACCGCCCACTGCCTTCTTACCTTCACTGGTTTTGGGGATCATCAGGCTGGCCCAGGGATCTTGGGCGTCGTAGCCGCTACCCACCATATGAAAATCCCGCATCAGCGGTTGGCGCACAAGGGGGTTGCCTTGTTTATCCCTGGGCACATAAGCCACCAGTTGCATGTCGAGATCAGCCCATGCCCGCAGCCACTCGGTTTCTTTGTCGCCGGCACCACGGGCACTGCAGAGAAGGCCCAGAACACCGGACTTAGTGGGAAAGTCGAGACTGTCACGCCTGCCGAATTTCGAGTCATGCCCCCATGACTGGAGCGGCGCTTCCAGCCAGAGCAGCAAATATGGGTCTCTCATGGGTCACCTCATTGCACATGGCTTTGCAAAGCAGAAATCAGATCATCAATGCTGAAATTGTCGTCTTCGCCCCAATCATAACTGGCCAGTTTGCCGAAAAGTGAGCCGAAAAGCTTTTCCTTTTTATCCAAGTACCCTTTGAGGAACTCGATGCTGGGCTGCAAGTATCCGCCCTCTCGGACTTTCACGGCAGTTTCAAAAGGCACCTGCAAACGCTGGCCATTGCGCACCATAACACGGGCAAATTCCCATGGACTGGCGCCTGACTGAGTGGCCTGGCGGGCACTGGGCACGGCGACAAACAGCGCCTGAGCAAAGGCGGCAATGGCCTTTTTGAGATCGGACTCGTTTAGGGTCTGGGCAAGTTGTCCCAGGTCGAGACTGACATAACGATAATAGGTGGCGGAGTTGAACT
The DNA here is from genome assembly GCA_016342285.1 of Desulfobacterales bacterium. Taxonomy (GTDB): domain Bacteria; phylum Desulfobacterota; class Desulfobacteria; order Desulfobacterales; family JAEINQ01; genus JAEINQ01. The sequence continues at coordinate 39,219 of JAEINQ010000011.1, read as the reverse complement.
CCAGGCTGCCCATGTGTGCGGAGCCGGGCTCAGTTTGCAGATCATCCAGAGCAGTGAAGAACTCCACTTCGTTGCTGACCTTGTGGGTTGAAATGGCATGCGCAAAGGAAGACGCGGCTTCCACGTTCATGTCTGCCGCCTTGGCGACCATACGGCCAAACAAAGCAATATCCAGCGCATCCACCGCAGGGTTGATCGCCTTTTTGGCAACTCTGGCGAGATCCCTCTCCTTCAGTTTCGAGTCATCAAAACCCTGCTCCTTGGCATATTCGGAAAAAGCTCGGGCCTCGCTGCCACTGATAAAGAGCAGGGTGTCGTCAATCAACTGGTCAGCCATCTTCTTGCCGCAGGCGTGGGCACTGGTCTCATCAGCACCGGCGTCAAGACAGGCCTGGGTAAACATGTCCGCTGCCTGCTTGGTACGGGTTGCGAGTTTGACGCCAAAGCCCTGCAGGGCCAGGCGAACCTGTCGCTTCCAGCATTGGGAACTAACCCGCGCTCGGGTTACGCCGCCAACGATGGCGGTTTTGGGGGCACCGACATCATCACGGTTCAAACAAGTCACTGGAAAGGATTGCAGGATGTGGAACTCGATACGGGTGTTCGCGTAAGTGTTAGTCATGTCGAATTTCCTTTTCAGTCAAATGGGTTGTCCATAACAGGAACGATTTGCAGCAAGCCACAGCCAAAAGCGCGGGCACGCCCTATGCCCTGATTAAAACTGTTACAAAACTGTTCATGATCAGTTTTGCTGAGCTGGCCTTGAACATGGGCCTGGCAGATGGTGACCGGGTTATCCCGTTTGTCGCTAAACTGCAGTACATCGATCTTGTCCACCTGCAGGTGTTCTGGCGAAACGGAAAAACCCCAGCTTTGCCGGGCGCGCTCGACAAACCATTGGGCAATGGCTTCGCGCCCCTTGATCGGCACCAGTTTGCGGCTCGTGCTGTCTCGCCGGGTGGGGTTGACAATGACCTTGAAGCGGTAACGGTGGTGGTCGAGAAAGCCGTCAGGAATCGCTTTGCTTTGCACCCGTCCATACTGGCCATCAACGCAGTCGGCCGGATTTCGGTCAGCCAACATCAGAATCCGCCGACCGGAAAAGTCACCGCCCTGATCGGCAAATAGAATACCGCTGGCCCGACTGGCACTTTTCTGCTCCGGGTCACGCACATCGTCATACAGGCTGTAGACAACTCGGTGCAGGGAATAGGGGTCGGTGATGCGAAGCGCCTTGACCGCCTTGCGATCCAGGTGCAGCACACTGGCAATCATACTCATGCGCCCTCCTCCTTGCTTTGCGGCTGAACAGGCTGGCCATAGAACTCCTGTGCCCATTGCGCCTTGACCTGCTGAGTGTTGAAAGGGAAGCGCCGAAGCTGCTTGAGTAGCCGAATGTAATCGAGTGGCTGTGCAACCTTGCTGCTGATCAACGAAAACAATGAGCGCAGATTGCGGCACAGCTCCGACAGTTCGTCACAGGCCAGCAACCGGCGCAAGCGAACCTTAGCCTGACTGCTGTCCTGGCCCTTCTCATAGCTGGATGCAATGGCCCGGCCCAGAGTCAGCCCTCCGTTGCGGTCGACCTTGGCTTTGGCGATAGAGGCCGCCACGGTGACAAATGGCAAGCGCTGGTAGTCTTTTTCCAGGTCAACACCAAAGGAAGCCAGCATTTCCCAACTCTGGTATTCCGTTGCCGGGTTGTCAGCTCGGCGCAGGCGAGCGGCCAACCCTTTGTCCTTCTGGCACCGCTGAATCACACTGCTGACAAATCGCTCTTCCCACGATAGCTGATGTGTTGCTTCTGCTGTCTCCATGGCGTCAGGCCTCCTGTTTCAGATATTTGCCATTGTTCGGTCGACACTTGGCCCAGGTATCAAGCTGGCGTGCGGTTGCCCTGGGGCAGAACCGGTCATAGGCCTGTTGAACATGGCTGGCAAAGCGTCGGCGCAGTTGCAGACGCAGGGCGTTGCTTTGCTCATCCAGATCACAGCAGTCCACAAGCTCCTGGAAATTACGTTCGCAGAGTTGCCAGAAAAGATGGCTGGCCTGGGCGGCGAGCTTGCCACCATCGAATTTCTGTTCCTTGAAGTAACTCATGACCCTGCCGTACAACCCCCTGGCCAATCCATCCAGATCGTCCATTTCCGATTTGAGCTGAGAAAACCAACTCTCACCGAGCATGCCGCTATGCAGCCAGACCAAAGATTCGACGAAGTCATCGCCTCCTGAAACAAATTGCTCACCGGCCGTGCTGCTCACTCGAAGCCCGCCTGACCAGATCGCAAAGACCTCTGTAACGTCCCGGGCTCGGTCAAGGCCGCAGAAAATCTGCCAACTTTGAAAACCCTGGCTTTGATCCTGTCCTATGAAGCCCAACAATGAAATCAACTCTCGCCAGGGGCGTTTTTCGGGGTTAACCCAGAGTGCTTTTGGATCATTACCCGAATAGTTCACAGCCACCGTGGGATCGCTCACTCCCTCCTTATAGCTTGCATGCGCCAATCCTTCGGAATAGTGCAGTCCCTCGTCCGTCAGGAGACAAAAACGGCACAGGGGCACCAGTCGCCCCATCAGAGACTGCCTGAGGCTTCTTGATAGCGGGCAGTCTTCGCCCGCTGGCATCTGTTCCCAGGGTGCGGTGCCGATACCCAAGGGATACATGTTTGTCTGCTCTATCTGCTTGGCCGTCAAAAGGTTAAGCCAAATACTCTCCTGCACAGTGGCACCCAGCAAAAAGTTGTGCAGAAGCCCCATGTACGCGACGGCGGGACCGGGCTTGCTGGAGGATGGCTTGCCCTTGTCATTGCGTTTCCCCTGATAACCCGGCGTCAGAGTTACACTGTTATCCGTTTTTTTGCCTGCGAGCGCGAAGCCCATGAGACTGGCAAGAAGCAACGCCCTATCCGCGTCATCCAGCGGGCGCTGAATCTGGATCTGACTGAGCACAGTGGTATTGCCCGTCGATATCTCCGGCATTACCGCTCCATAGTCCTGCACCTTGGCTACCTCTACGGCCGGCATCTGCAAAAACGGCTTCTCACCGTACAGATAGAACCGATCATGCCACTGCTCCAGATATTCAAGGCACCGATCCGCCAGCCCTTTTGCGCCCATGGCCCGCCAAGCTTGCTCATCGTCTGGGGTAGCCGCAGCCTGGGCAATGGCCAGCAGCAGCTTCATCAGTGCGATTTTCTGCACCGGGTTGCCGCCAAGGCTTCGATATCCTGATTGGCTAAATATCCGCCGTAGGCTGACCCGGCCCTGATCGGCCACCGGAATCCAAGGCTCATCCACCAGATTGAAACGGTTTTCCATAGTTTCCGTCCTTAGTCCTTGATGACCCGGTATCCCAGGTCATAGCGATAATCCAGGGCGTATTTGTCATGCAACGGCGCACCCTGTAATCCTCTGAGGCGGCCACTTTCGTCCACCAGAGCCACCCGCAATATGGCCTCATCATGCACCGGATTTCCGAGATAAAAACAGTGGTGCAGGCCAAATTTCTTCAGGGTGTCGACAGGAAGTTGCCGTGGTGCATCCTGGACACGCACCGCCACTATCTGTCGCATCAGATTGGCGCTCAACCGCCGCCATTCGCGTTTTCCCAGTTTATGACGATGCCACGGCAACAGCAGGTGTTCACCATTGAGCAGCGTCAGCCGGGTTGCCTTCTGATCCTGCTGCATGACCAGTTGGCGAAGCAACAAAACCTCAAAGCTGTCGGTTACGCTGTAACGGGTTTGCGCCTTGCTCTCCGGAAGGGTGTTGCCCGCATCTGCCAGCGTCACCCGGGCCAGTTGCCACATGGCCCTGCGCCCCATACGCCAGCGTGTTCCGTTTTCCAGTTCCTCCAGCCAGCGGGCCATAGCCCCCTCTTCGTTGCGCTGAACGTAAGTCTGCTCGATCAATGCGCGAATTTCCCGTGGCAGAGAAAGTGCGGTACGCCCTTGCCAGACCTCCAGGCTGCGGCATAACACATAGGGGCTGTAAACAAATGCGGTCGGACCGAAAGCCTGCTGAGGTGCGGAAATTGCCGGTTCCAATGGGGGAGCCAGCAACCACGCTTCGCAAGTAGCGGTATCGGGCCGGGGCGTATCGGTGTGCCGCCACAGGCGGCCAAGACGCTGCAACAACATATCGCTGGGTGCAAAGCGACTGACCATGAAGTCTGCATCGGTATCCAGCGATTGTTCCAGTACCTGCGTGCCGACCAGGATGCGGCCCTGCTTATGTCGCTCTGCCCAGCCGGGCTTGCCGAACAGGTTTACCCATTGATCTTCTATCGATTGGCGATCTTCGGCCGTAAATCGTGAATGCAGCAGGCCGCAGGCAACGCTCATTTCTCCAGCACGGGCAGCAAGGTCCAGATAGCGCCGCTGAGCTTCCGCCACGGTGTTCTCGATCCACACCACCTGTTGGCCTTGCTCTGCCCGCTCCAGGGCTTCTTCGATGGCAGGCTGATCATGCTCAAACAAACGTATGGCAATGTGTTGACCCGTATCGGCCGGCACCGGCACTTCAACAAAGGGCTGTCCTTGGGGTGATACGGTAATCAAAGGGTAGTCATCACTGGTCAAGGTGCCGCCAAGCAACTGCTCACGCCGTTCACGGTTGAGGGTGGCACTTAGGATAATTACCGTGCAATGCAGAGCGCGCAGCAGTTCCACCAAGGCATCCAGCAGCGTTCCAGTATAGGCATCGTAGGTGTGGACTTCATCCAGAATCACCACCTTACCGGCCAAGCCAAAGGCGCGGACGAAACCATGTTTGATGTTCATGGCGGCCATCAGTGCCTGGTCGATGGTACCCACCGCAAAAGGTGCCAGCAGGCCTCGTTTAGCGTGATTGAACCAAGCGCCACCCGGGCGACCTTCTTCGCCCATATCGATGTCTAACAGCCAGGCGTTACTGTGCAATAGCAGTGAGCGGTGCTTGCAGTCTTTGGCCAATACTCTTTCAAGAAACGCGTTGAATCGCTCAAAGATCTTATTCGAGGTGAGCTGAGTCGGCAGGGCAAAATAGATGCCCCGAGCCTGTCCAGTTTCCAGCATATGATAAGCGGCATACAGGGCTGCCTCGGTTTTACCTATCCCCATCGGAGCCTCAAGCACATAGACGCCGGGGACAACAACCTGATCAACCAGTTGTTGTTGGACTTGTCGCGGCCGGAAATCGAACGCCTTTTCAAAGCTCAGCCCCTGCCGATAAGTCGGGGACACAAAACCCGCGGCATCCAGCGCACGCCCAATGTTCTCCTGCCAAGGAGCGGCAGGGTCTTCGAAAAACTCACCAGAGCCGATCCAGTCAGACACTGAAGTCAGGCCCGCCAGCAGGCGAGCCTGCGATATGGAATTCACCACTGGCCAGTCAGCATCCAGCCATGATTTGAGTTCGGCTACCAGGGCCTCACGCTCTTGCTGCCAGGGCGGTCCTCCAAAAATATCATCGCTGGCTCGGAGGCTTCCTGTCGATGGGGAAAAACCGTGATGCTGCCCGAGAATCTCGGGAACAAAATCAGGGGCATCAATCGCTCGGGCGGTGACCTGACTGACTCCAGCATGACCACCCCACTGGCTTTCCAGCCCAGGGTTAATATTGGGAAGGGGATCAATTGTAACCATGCCCGGGGTGCAGGCTTGACGAATTTTTTCAACGAAGCAGGGACTGACTTTTCCGATATCATGGCACGCAGCGGCCATTCGTGCGCCATCGGGAAACAATGCCTTTCGAAGTTCAGCCGGAAGGCGGGCCATTATTTCTCTGGAAACCTCACCAACGATCTGACCGTGATTAAAAACTGAGCGCCCCAGAGTTACTTTACCCTCTACGGTAAGGAATGTCTTTGCAGGGCAGTCGAAAAAAGACAGTACTGGCAGAGTGTGAGTGGTTGTTTTTTTGGTTCGTCCAAACATTCAGCAGTCCATGGCTCGCTGGATTTGAATCCTCGTAATCGTTTTGCGATGTTTCTTTTGGAGGTTACCACAGGGTTTTGTCAGATCCGGACAAAACACAAAAATTTTTTTGAAAAATTTATTTTTTAACCAGGCTCCGCCGGCAGAATTCAATGCTGGTCTCCTTGAATCCCTCGATTTGATCCAGTTCCAATACCCGACGCCGCAGCAGGCCGTTGATCATGGCCAAGAGCAGGCTGGTGGTGGTCGCCACGGGCACCAGAATGAATTCCGCCGAGGCAATGCCGGCCTCGATGGCGCCGGAAATGTAAGTGGTCAGGCGCTGTTGCGGCACTTTTAGCAGACGGGCACAGACATGGGCAGAGTCCCGGAGCTTGGCAGGGCAGGCGCTGACCAGCATATTGGTTTCGTCGGGAAAATCATCGTTCTTGAAATTGTAGTAGATCACCGGTTCGGTGACGCCGGCTGCGGCAGCGATCTGGGCCGTGGTGGTCCCTTCGTATCCCCGGGTGGCGAAAAGAGGGATGGCGGCATTGAGCAGGTTTGCCTTTTTGCCCATGGACACCTCCTACTGGAATGCAGGTGAAGAGGAGTCGAGATGAAAAATGGGAACAGGGTCAATCGGAATCGGCCCTATCTGATCCTAACTTTTGAAGTTTGTCAACATATTTAGTCCAAATCGAATTTGTAATCAACAACTTACGCTCTTCAATGAGTAGTTTGGGATGTATTGCCGACACCAATCGACCCAAAAATCTGTACCGACCCTGGCACCTTGGGAAAAATCCGACAAAAAAAGGCACAGAACGATCCATAACCCGTTAATACTATTGATCGCGGCGAGAGGAGTTGAATCTCTGAGCGCTACCCCCAAAGCATCCACGGTGTCACCATTCCGAAATAGCCACCCCGAACTATAGAGGTTCCCGATAGACGCTCTATCCCAAAGCGAGCGAGGCTCAACTGGTCCCTCGCGCGCGTTACGGTGTAAAGATTTTAAAATAGGCGCCAGGTTAGAAAGCGGCCCTGACCGAACCCGTCCAATTGATGAAATTTGGGTACATAGAGGGTACATGGGCCGAAAAGCGAAAAGAAAAAGGGCTCAGGATTGCTCCTAAGCCCTTGAATTAATTGGTACGCCCGGCCCGACTCGAACGGGCGACCTACGGATTCGAAGTCCGGCGCTCTATCCAACTGAGCTACGGGCGCACAAGGTACAAGGCCATCGCAGATAGGTGACTGCAATGGCCTGTGTTTTTTGGAATGGGGTGAGTGATGGGACTTGAACCCACGGCCACCTGGGCCACAACCAGGTGCTCTACCAACTGAGCTACACCCACCATAACCAAGTTTGATTATGTACCAAATTCCTTGCTTCCGATCAAGCACAAAAATCGTTGGACCAATTTAAAAGTCAGGGGCGGGATGGGGGATGAAGAAGCTGGATACTGGATTCTTGATGCTGGATGGGGGTGGTGGGAGCAGGGAACGGGGGGTAGGGGCAGGGATCTGCGATCTGAGATCTGAGGTCGGAGATCTGAGGACGGAGATCAGAGGTCGGAGGTCGGAGGTCAGAGGACGGAGGTCGAAGGGATATGACAGATGTCGGATGTCGGAAGTCGGAGGTCGGATGTCGGAAGTCGGAGGTCGGAGGTCGGCGGTCGGCGGTCGGCTGTCTGCGGTTTTCCAAAGTCCTGCCTCTGGCTATTGACCCGCTGCCGGGGTCTGCGATAGGATACGGCGTTTCCAGCGGCGGGATCTGGGATGGGGGTTCTGGGATCTGGGATGGGGAATCTGGGATGGGGGCATCGGGATCGAAATCCGATTGCCTTCCTTCAGACTTCGGACTTCAGTCTTTTCTGGGATGGGGGATGGGGGCGTGTTAGGCCTTTATAAGAGGGGTTTTGAGGAGAATCGGTGAACGGATTTCAGATTTTTGTCATACGGGCCATTGTCGGGCTGGCCATTGCTGCCCTGCTGTCGCGCTTTTTCTTTCAGGCCATCAACCCGGTCAGCGTTGGGCTGCTGGCGGTCTTCCTGGTGGGCATGAGCTATGTTTCCCAGTATTTCAGAAACCGACGCAAGAAAGACTGATGGCTTCCACGAAGGGTTCCCCATTTCAAAAGCTGAAAATGGCAATTTGCCTTTAGATTTGAACATATTATCCATTCTTTCGGAATTGGAAACGCTCAATTTGGGCCTTACGCTCTTTGCGACCCTGCACTGAGATCGACGATAAAGGAGCCTGTACGTTGAAAGAGATCATTCTCGGCACGGCCGGGCATATCGACCATGGCAAAACATCTCTGATCAAGGCGATCACCGGCGTCAACACGGATCGGCTCAAGGAAGAGCAGAAGCGGGGGATCACCATCGAACTCGGCTTTGCCTCCCTGGCGCTTCCCAGCGGCCAGCGCCTGGGCATCGTGGATGTTCCCGGGCACGAGAAATTCGTCAAGAACATGGTGGCCGGCGCCACGGGGATCGATATCGTGGCCATGGTGATCGCCGCTGACGAAGGGGTCATGCCCCAGACCCGGGAGCACATGGAAATCTGCTCCCTTCTGGGCATCCGCCACGGATGCGTGGCCCTGACCAAAACCGACATGGTCGACGAGGACTGGCTGGAACTGGTCACCGAGGATATCCGCGATTTTCTTCGGGGAAGCTTTTTAGAGGAGGCGCCCATCGTGCCGGTCTCCGCGGCCACGGGCGCGGGACTGTCCACTTTTGTCGAGACCCTCGATAGCCTGAGCAAGCAAGTGCCGGAGCACTCTCCATCCGGCATCTTTCGGCTGCCCGTGGACCGCGTCTTTACCATGAAAGGATTCGGCACGGTCATCACCGGCAGCCTGGTGTCGGGCCGGGTCCGGCTCGGCGAAACCATCATGGTTTACCCCAAGGGGATCACCTCCAAGGTGCGCGGCGTTCAGGTGCACAACCAGACCGTGGAAGAGGCCCGGGTGGGCCAACGCACCGCCATCAACTTCCAGGGGCTGGACAAGGATCAGGTCGACCGCGGCGACGTGGTCTCCACCCCCGGCGCCCTGGTGCCGAGCTATATGCTGGATGTGTCGCTGCATTATCTGTCCAGCAACAAAAAGGCCGCCAAGAACCGGACCCGGATCCGGTTCCACACGGGAACCAGCGAAGTCATGGGGTTGCTGATTCCCCTGGACCGGGAGGAGATCGCCCCGGGAGAAATTGCGCCGGCCCAGATCCGGCTCGATGCCCCCATGTCGGTGATCAAGGACGACCGGTTCGTCATCCGCAGCTACTCGCCGATTCGAACCATCGGTGGCGGCCAGATCCTCAATCCGATCCCCCCCAAACACAAACGCTTCCGGAAAGAGATCATCGACGGGCTGGAGCAGCTTTCGACCTGCCCGCCCGACGGGATTGTCAGCTACCATGCCGGCGCCAGCGGGTACGGCGGCATCTCTTTTGCCCACCTCAAGCTCATGACCAATTTGCCGGACAAGCCGCTTGATACGGTCATTCAGGGACTGCTCTCCCGCCGGGAACTGATCCAGATCGACAAGGACAACCGGATTTATATCCACGGCAGCAGCTTTGAGCGGCTTCACCGGGAAATATCGGACCACCTTACCGCCTATCACAAGAGCAACCCTTTAAAAACCGGGATGCCCAAGGAGGAGCTCAAGAGTAAGTTTCCTTCCCTGGAAGGACCCAAGCTATTCAACCAGATGATTCTGCACCTGGTCAAAGAGAACGCCATCGTTGCCGAAGAAGAAAGCGTTCGACTGACCTCTCACCGGGTCTCTCTGGCGGCCGACCAGACCGGGGTTCGGGAAAAGATCCTCGACACCTACGCCGAGAGCGGTCTTCAACCCCCGTATTTCAAGGAACTGGGCAAAAACCTGGCCATTGATCCCAAACGCGCCAAGGATGTCCTGTTGCTGCTGGTCGATGAAGGGCATCTGATCAAGGTCAAGGAAGACCTGTACTTCCACACCGACGCCGTCGAAGCGCTCAAACAGCGGCTGGTCGATTTCCTTACAACCAACGGCGCCATCGACACCCCGCAGTTCAAGGATATGACTGGCGCCTCCCGAAAATATGTGATACCGCTAATCGAGTATTATGATTCCAAAAACATCACAATCCGAATTGGCGATATCCGGAAACTGAGAAAGGCGAACTGAGGTATTTTTCGGTCCCCGCCGAGACGCGTTACGGAGTGAATATGGAAGAACAAAAAACCACCGACACAGCCGAGGATAAAGCAACCGAAGAAACCGCATTCAAGGGATTCGCCGCCAAACGGATCATGGTGGGTGTTTTGCTCACGGTGGTGGGGCTGTGGATCTTCGGGACCATCATCGGGTTCTTCGACCCATCGCCGCCGAAACATACGGCACAGGCCCCGGAAAAAACCGTTGAGACCGCCGGTGAACATGGACAGGCCGCCCTGCCGGTCTCCAGAACCCAGGGCCCGACATCCACCAGCCCGATGGCGGTCGCACCTGCCCCCGAAACGCACGCCACGGCCCAGACGGCCTATGCCCATTTGGAGAAAAAAACGGCGGCCCCAGCCCCGGCACAAAGCCCGGCCGCCCACATGGCCCCATCCGCGGCAGGGCACGGCGCGACCCCCCAAGCGGCACAACCTCCCGGAATGGGTCACAATACAATGCAAGCCGAGGCCCCAGCAGCCGCTCCTCGCCCCAAAGCCAGAGGGTTCGCCTTTGTGGCAGCAGCCCTCAAGCCCATGGAATACGAACTGCAAGAACGGTTTTACGGCTGGCGACCCAACGATATTCTGGACTTTACCGACAACGTCAACAGCTTCCAGCTCGGCGTGCTGGAAGTCACCCGGCGAACGGTGGTTAACCTGACCGAGCGTATCTCACGCACCGGCAGTACCGACTCCTTCGACCCGAATCTTGAAAATGCCATGAACTGGTTCATGATCAAGGCAACGCGCTACTGGTTCCCCTCGCCGGAATCCAAATACGAGGCCGGCCTGGACGAGCTTCGTAAGTACCTGGGAAGGTTAAATAAAGGGCAAGCGACCTTTCATACCCGACCGGACAACCTCATCCCCCTTCTCGCAGCATATGAAGATCTTCTGGGAAGCTGTGATGAAAACCTGGTCAAAATGCAGGAAGAAGACGGCAGCCCGGTGAGTTTTTTCAAGTCAGACGACTACTTTTTCTATGCCAAGGGGATTGCCAGCGCCATGCTCACCATCATGGAGGCGGTGGCGGAAGAGTTTCATGCCACCGTGGAAACCCGCCGGGGCGTCGAACTTCTTCACCATGCCATCGAATCGCTACACCATGCCACCCAAATCGATCCCTGGCTCATCACCAACGCCGACCTGAGCGGGGTCCTGGCCAACCACCGGGCCAATATGGCCGCGCCCATCAGCCATGCCCGGTTTTACATCGGCGCGCTGATCAAGACGCTCTCCACATAAATTCGCTATAAATTCGCTGACGCGAATTTATGAAACGCGGCTTCGCCGCTATTTAAAAAAACCGAAAGCCCGCTTTTTGAAATTCTTCGAAAGCGGGCTTTCCGTTTCTCGCGCTCAGGTTCGTTGTCCTCTTTTTTTCCCCCGTCACCGTTCACCCCGGCTCTGAAGGCCGCTCCAACGATCACCCAGGGGCTGCTCTCACTTAATCATTGGAATTTCATCATTCGACATTCTGCGGTTATCGCCCGGCATCCGGCCTTCCCCCATCCGCCCATCCCCCATCCCCCATCCAGCATCCAGTATCCAGCATCCAGTATCCAGCATCCAGTATCCAGCATCCAGTATCCAGCATCCAGTACCCAGCATCCAGCATCCGCCCGTCACCCCTTTCACCCCACCAAATCCACAAACCGTCCGACAATGGCGTCGGCATAAATCAAGCCGGCCGGGGTCAGCAAGCAGGCATCAGGGGTCAACTGCACCATCGCCTCGGCAGTCAGAGCCGTGATCGCCGGGGCAAACAGATCGCCGAAGCCGATGCCAAAACGAGACTCGAAATCTTCCACGTCGATTCCGCGGGTCTGGCGAAGTCCCAGGTAGATGGCTTCAATCATCTGCTGGTCACGGGTCAGCCGCTCGCTTTCAACCACCGGACGGTTGCCGGCGAAAACCGCCTTCAAATAGACATCGAGATCCTTGTGGTTCCACCAGCGATCCGGCCGGCAAAAGGAATGGGCCGACGGACCCAGGCCGGTGTAGGGGATCAGGTTCCAGTATTTGGTGTTGTGCCGGGAGCGAAGGTTTTCGGACCTGGCAAAATTGGAAATCTCGTACTGCGCGTAACCCGCCGCGGCAAGGCGGGTCCGGGTGATTTCGAAGAGATCCCGGACCTGTTCTTCGGCCAGGGGATGGACCCTGCCCATCCGTACATCGCGATCCAGAGGCGTGCCCGGTTCGATGGTGAGGATGTAACAGGAAAGGTGTTCCGGAGCGGCGGATACGGCGGCGGACAGATCCTTCTCCCAGTCGCCGGCGCTCTGGCCGGGAAGACCATAGATCAGATCCAGCCCGATGTTGTCAAATCCTGCGCCCCGCGCCGCCTCGATGGCTTTTCTTCCCTGGTCGGCAGAGTGCACCCTGCCGAGAAAGGCGAGCCGGCCGTCGTCAAAGGACTGAATGCCGATGTTTAGCCGGTTGACGCCGGCCTGTCCAAAGGCGCGGAGATTTTCCGTGGACACGGTGCCGGGGTTGACCTCCAGCGTGATCTCGCTGTGGGACAACAGGTCAAAGCACCGCGCCGATTTTTCGACAATCCGCGCCACATCCTTGGGATCGAGCAGCGACGGCGTGCCGCCGCCCAGATAAAGGGTGTCTGCCGCAATGCCGGCCGACCGCACCAGATCCATCTCATGGAGCAACCCCTGAACATAATCGTTGATCCGAACCGGGTCGGTGACCGAGTAAAAATCGCAATAACGGCATTTTTGAAGGCAGAACGGCACGTGGACATAGACACCGCCGGCGGGGGTTTCGGAAAATTTCCGACTATGGTTTGATTCGGTCGGCATTGATGATTCGTCCACGGGCCTCAATGGACCCCAATATGCTTTTTTCTTAAAACTGGGTTTTGACGTATGGCTCTGACCACGCCCATATCCGGCTTTGCCTGCCGGTGCAAGGGCATCACGGTCAGACTTCCGATCCCAACGCCTGCGCCAGGGCCCGAACCATACCGGAGATGTCGTCGGCGCTGACGATCTCAGTCACCAGGCAGACGGTCCGGGCGCCGCAGGCCGCCACCTGGGCTATATTTTGGGCCTTGATGCCGCCGATGGCCACCTGGGGAAGGGAGATGTGTGCTGTGCAGTATTGAAGGTATTCAAGCCCCACCGGATCGCAGACATCGGCCTTGGTACCCGTGGCAAAAATGGGCCCCACGCCGATATAATCAACCCCGGCCTTTTCCGCGGCCCGGGCCTGCTCCGGACTGTGGGTCGAAAGACCGACGATCCGTTCGCCCACACGACTTCGGACCCATTCCGGCGGCAAGTCGTCCTGACCGATATGAACGCCGTCCGCCTCTGCCGCCAGGGCCAGGTCGACGTCGTCATTGACCATGAAGACCACCCCGTGTTCCCGGGTCAGCTTCCGAATGGCCCGGCATTGGGTCAGCATGTCCCGAAAGCTCTTGGCGCCATGCTTTTCCCGATACTGGAGAATTTTCACCCCACCGGCAATCATCTCCCGGGCCACGTCCACGTTGCTTCTCCCCCGGGAGAACCTCTCCGCGGTGATGCCGTAAATCCCTTCAGGCAATGTTCTTCGGTTTGTTGTGCTCATGGTTTCGTCCTGCCCTTTTGGTAATAAACGACGGACGATGGCAGACGGGCGACGGCGGTCAGCCGTCGGCGGTCAACGGTCGGCGGTCAGCGGTCGGCGGTCAGCATCCAGCATCCAGCATCCAGCATCCAGCATCCAGTATCCAGCATCCAGCATCCAGCATCCAGTCCAGCATCCAGCATCCAGCATCCAGCATCCAGCACCCAGCACCCAGCATCTCAGCGCCCTCAACCGTTTACGTTGATCGCCATAATCTTCTCCTGACAATATCGGTGATAGTCGTCTCATCGATCGCGGCTTTGCCGGGACAAAAAAACGCCGTTCTTCCTTTAAGCGATAAGGAAGCACGGCGCTGTTTGTATAAGGCCGCGGCTGGGGCCGGGCCTGTCCGTCTTTTCTTGTCGCTTCCCTTCGCCGGTATTGTCCGGATCAGGTTCCGAGGGTTGGGAACTTCCTCTCAGCATTGAACTGCACCCCTAGCGATGTGGACCGATATTCGCGTCTTTTTCTATGGCGTCAATGGGTTCCTTCCATAAAAGGTTTTCCATGGGACAGGATCGCGGGTTTGCTCCGACGGCCGGCCCTGAGAGCCGGCCGATCAGGGCTATTTGAAGTTGGCCGCCAATTCCATCCCCAGGTCAAGGGCCTGACGGTTGAGGTCGAGAAATCCGGCGGGAATCCGCTCCTCAAGCACCTTCATGATGGCGTCCGACCCAACCACCTGGGTTGTTGTGACGATGGCGCCCAACATGCAAATGTTAAACACAATGGGCTTTCCGATCCGCTCCATGACCATTTGGTACATGGGCAGCTCCAGCTGGCGGGCATCGATTTTCTTCTCCTGCTTGACAAACCGTGAATCGGTGAGCAGCAAGCCGCCTGGACGGATGATGGCACTATATTTATTGTACGCCTCCTGGGTAAGGCAGACCAGCACATTGGGCTGAATCACCTTGGGGTAGTGAATCTCGGAGTCGCTGATGATGACATCGGTCCGGGTGGACCCTCCCCGGGCGGCGGCGCCGTAAATCTGGGACTGGGTGGCATTGAGTTTTTCGTAGATCACAGCAGCCTCGGCCAGAATCACCGCCGCGGTGATCACGCCCTGACCGCCGGAGCCTGAAAACACAATCCTGCATCTTTCCATGGTTGACCTCGTTGAGCCTCTTGACGTTGTGGTCGACGACGGCACCACCGGTGGCGCCGAACAGTTATTTTCCGGCGGCCGTGGCCTTCTCGATGATTCTGTCGTATTCGCTGCAGTACTCCGGCTCGTCCTTCTGAACGAAAATGCCCCGCTCGATAAGATCCGGATTCTCCTGTTTGGCCTTGGACCCGATGGGCGTGGTGTTGTTCTTGTACTGTTCCATCATGTCCACCGCACTCCCCTTACGGTTCTTTCGGCCGTAGTGGGTCGGGCACTGGGAGAGGATCTCCACCACGGCAAACCCGTCGTGCAAAATCGCTTCACGTAAAATGTCGGTGGTCTGTTTGGCATGATAGGTGGTCGATCGCGCCACGAAGGTGGCCCCGGCAGCCAGGGCCATCTGTACCACGTCAAAATCTCGATCGATACTGGCAAAGGGCGCGGTGGAAGCCATGGTGCCCACCCCTGACAGGGGTGAAAACTGCCCTCCGGTCATGCCGTAGATTTTGTTGTTCATGACAATGGCCGTCATGGCGATGTTGCGCCGGGCCGCGTGGATGAAATGGTTGCCGCCGATGGCCAGGGCATCACCGTCGCCCATGGGCACGATGACGTTGAGTTCCGGCTTGCCGAGCTTGACGCCGGTGGCAAAGGCCAGGGCCCGGCCGTGGAGGGTATGCAGGCTGTGAAAGTCGACGTAGCCGGAAATCCGGGCCGAGCAGCCGATGCCCGAGACCATGACGATCTCGTTGCGGCTCATGCCCAGCTGCTCGACGGCCCGCAGCAGGGAGTTTAAAACAATACCGTGGCCGCAGCCCGGACACCACATGTGGGGAAAAAACCGTTCCCTGATTAACCGTCTGTTCGCCATGGCCTATACTCCTCTTCCCTGGACGATGCGCAGGATGTTGATGATGTCGGTGGGGGTGATGAAAACCCCGTCGATCCGGTTGGCCAGGAAGACATTTTCCGGTCGCTCCACGGCACTCTTGACCGATTGCAGAACCTGGCCCACGTTCATCTCCACCACGATGATGGCGCTGGCGCCAGAGCACTTCTCCCTCACAATCTCGCTGGGAAAGGGCCAAAGGGTCTGAAGTTCCAGCAGCCCGAGTTTTTCACCGCGGCGCCGTCGGTTCTTCACCACATGAAGGGCGCTTCGGGCCGACGAACCGTAGCTGATAAATACCCGTTCGGCATCTTCCAGATAGTATTCCTTGTACCGGGCCAGTTCCGTGGCACGGTTTTCGATCTTGTCCATGAGGTGGCGCAACAGGCCGTGAACAATGCGCGGGTCCGTCGACGGGAAGCCCCACATGTCATGGTAAAGGCCGGTAACGTTGTAGCGATGGACGCTGCCGAAATCGCTCATGGGCAGCCGCCCGTCCTCCCGGGGCAGGTAGGGGTGGTAGTCAACCCCTTCGCGGACCGAAGTACGCAATCGATCCACCAGGGGAAGCTGGCCCTTTTCCGGAATCACCAGCCGCTCACGCATGTGTCCCACGGTCTCGTCCAGCAGCAAAATAACCGGGGTACGGTAGGTTTCAGCCAGGTTGAAGGCCTCGACAGTCATTTCAAAGACGTCCTGATGGGTCGATGCGGTCAGCGCGATGATGGAATGATCGCCGTGAACCCCCCAGCGGGCCTGGTTGACGTCGCCCTGACTGGTCTGGGTTGCAATGCCCGTGGAGGGCCCGCCGCGCATAACGTTGACGATCACGCAGGGGATTTCCGCCATGATGGCGTATCCGAGGCCCTCCTGCATCAGGGAAAACCCCGGTCCGCTGGTGGCGGTCATGACCTTGTGGCCGGTCAGGGAGGCGCCGACGATGGCACAGATGGAGGAGATCTCATCTTCCATCTGAATGAACTTGTCACCGATTCGAGGCAACCGATCGGAGAGCAGTTCGGCGATTTCGGTCGAAGGCGTGATGGGGTAGCCGGCATAAAAGTCCAGGCCGGCATAAAGCGCCCCTTCCACGCACGCCTCGTTGCCTTGGACAAATTTGATTTGTTCGCTCATGATCGGCCCTATTCGGTTAGGATTTCAATGGCCAGATCCGGGCATCGGATCTCGCAAAGTTTACAGGCGATACAATCCTCGGGACGCACCGCCACCGCCTTGTCTTTTTCGTCGAGTTCCAGGACCTTTTTGGGGCAGAAATGGACGCAGATACCGCACCCCTTGCACCAGTCCCTGTCGATCACGTGCGCTTTGAGTTTCGGTTTGGCCATTGGATCGTCCTTTTTCGGTTGAAGAAACCACAAATTCAGCTGCCGTGCGGCCTGCAGGCGCCGGTGCCGACACCAAGTGGGTCATTATGGGCTTTACTTCTTAAAGTCAAGGAAAACAGGTCGCGCTTTCCGGGCTCGTACAAATTTCTCCAAGGCCACCCAGATTTTAAAAGAAGCATGACCCTGGCGGCGAAGCCGCCCCAGTCAATTTTGCACCGCAAAATTGACTAGATGAATCGCTTCATCACCTCTTCGATGACAGCATCCACGTTGTCTGCGGTGATGCCGTTGTCCCGGCAGATGCGCCGGACCTGATCCATGGGGACCGGCTGCCGCATATCGTCGAGATCGTTGAAAATGCCCAGGCGCCGGCCAATCTGATAGTGCACCCGGTCCTGGGGCGTCATGTCGAGAAAGCGCCGAATCACACCGGTCATTTTCGGTTTGTCATCGGGGAGCTTGCCCTCGACATCCTGAAAAAGATTCAGGATGTGATCACTGCAAAGGGTGCTGGTGATCCCGTCGAGCATTTCCAGGAAGAGAAGAATTTCCTGAGCCATTTGGGTATCGGTACATTTTTCGAACCGTCCCTGGGCGTAGTCGGCAAACAAGGGGACCTGATTGGGGATGGCCAGGGAGCGCAGGCGGATAAAGTCGGGATTAATGTGGTTGAGGGCGTCAGCCGTCTCCAGGGCGTGTTCATGGCTCAGTTCCCGGCCGCCGAGACCGGGCATGACATACTCACTCAGTTCCATGCCGGCCCGTCGCACCTTGAGACCCGCCCGAATGTGGGTGGCCTTGTCAACCCCCTTGCGCACCCGCTGGAGCACCCGGTCCGAACCGGACTCCAGGCCGATGTGAATGCGGTTGAGCCCGGCGCCGGCCATGGCCGTCAGATCGCTGTCGGAAATCCGGGCAATGGTATGGGAACGGGCATAGGAGGTAATCCGGGTCACCCAGGCGAATCGGTCTTTAAGGTATTGGAGAATCTCGATCAGGTCGGCGGGGCGCATAATCAGGCTGTTGGCGTCCTGAAGAAAGATCGATGTCATGCCGCCGCCCAGCCAGTGCAGGGCCGCCTGACAGGCCGCCTCGTCACCCGCGGCCACATGGGCCAATATAGCGTCCAGATCCTTTCGGGAAATTCGGCCGTCGGCATCGGCTGCCGCGCGGATTCGAACCGCGTGCCGGTGCAGCGCGTCAATGTCCTGCTTGACATGGGCCACGGGCCGCAGGGAAAAGCGCTCCCCCTTGTAGACCGGGCAGAAGGTGCAACGGTTCCAGGGGCAATTTCGCGTAAGACGGATCAACAGGCTGGCCGCTTCGCTGGGCGGTCGGATGGGGCCCTGTTCGAACCCCCCGTAAGGAGGAACCGTTTTTTTGCTCTGGCTCATGGGGTCTCCGTCAGCGTCAGCACCAATGCAGCAGGGCTGGAAAGGCTGCTTAGGGCGTGAGGGGCAAGAACGATTCCGTTGCGCTTGATGCCCGTCCGCCAAAGCGTTGCCGGTCCTTTTCCGTCACGGCTGCTTACAATGGGTTTATCATATCCACCGGACAGCCATAAATCAACCCGATGAAAACCTTGGGCAGGCAAAGCCAGGCAACACAAACAAGGCACGGCAATGGGGCAGGTCGGCAAAAGCCGGGTTGAAGCCGAAGAAAAGATCGTCTATCATCAAGGAAAGATAGATTGACGGATTGGCCCAAAAGATTGACGAATTGGCGGATCAGGCGTCGCCTACGGCTATGCCCGACAGGTTGGCGGATAAGGATTCGCTGAAGGCTACGCCCGACGGGTTGGCGAATTCGACAATTGCTCTTCTATTCGACAATCCGTCAATTCGACAATTTCTTTTAATTCGGAAAGATAGCCAGCGGTATCCATGAAAAAAATCATCGCCTTCTTCATTGTCGTCCTCTTTTTGGGTGTTTCGGCCGGGGCCTGTTTTTGGCTGGACCTGATGCACTATGCCCAAACGCCGGCCGGCATTGATTCGAAAACACGTGTGGTGGTCGTTGAAACCGGCGACGGTTTTTCGGCCGTGGCCCACCGTCTGGCCCAGGCGCAGCTCAACCCCCAACCGTTCAAATTCACTGCCCTGGCCCGCCTCAAAGGGTACGACAAGCAGATCAAGGCCGGCGAATACGAGCTTGCCGCCACCATGCCCCCTCAGCGCCTTCTGGAGGTCCTGGTCAGCGGCAAGGTGCGGCTTTACCGGCTCACCATACCCGAAGGGTATGCACTGGGACAGATCGCGCAGGAGGCGGAAAGGGCCGGCTTCGGGCCGGCGGCGGCATTTGTACATGAAGCGACCGCTCCAGGGCAGGCGCAGCGATACGGCATCGAGGCCGAAACCCTGGAAGGGTATCTTTTCCCCGACACCTACCACTTCCCCCGAAACGCCCGGGCCAGACAGGTCATCACCGCCATGGTCCATCGTTTTCAGGAGGTCTTTACCCCGCAATGGCAAGCCCGCGCCAAAGAGATAGCAATGACCGTTCACCAGGTGGTCACCCTGGCCTCCATCATCGAAAAGGAGACCGGCGATGCAGCCGAACGGCCCTTGATCGCCTCGGTTTTTCACAACCGTCTGGGCCGGGGCATGCGCCTTGAGACCGACCCCACGGTGATCTACGGCATCGAAAACTTCGACGGCAACCTGACCCGCAAACACCTGGCGACCGCAACGCCCTACAACACCTATCGCATCCGGGGCCTGCCGCCGGGTCCCATCGCCAGCCCCGGCGCGGACGCCCTGAAGGCGGCCCTGTACCCGGCCGAATCCCCATATCTCTATTTTGTGTCTCGTAAAAACCGGACCCACCAGTTCTCCACCAATCTCGATGACCATAACCGGGCCGTGCGCCGTTACCAGCTCCGAAGATGAATTTGCAAGCAAATTCATCTAACGCGGCTTCGCCGCTTTTTTTGAAGACAATTTGATGGCTTTTTGCCAAACACGAAACACAGGAAAAATTGCCATGAGTGAGAGCGCTTGGACCACGGAACAGTTGGCCGGCCAGCGGCTCATGGTCGGCTTCGACGGCATTGAATTTGGCAACCAGCTTGAATTTCTCATCACAAAATTACGGGTGGCCGGCATCATTTTATTTTCCCGCAATGTGGGAACACCGGAAGAGATCGCGGCCCTGTGCGCCGCAGCCCAGGACTGTGCCCGCGCCTGCGGCCAGCCCCCGCTTTTGGTGGCGGTGGACCAGGAAGGCGGGCAGGTCGCCCGCCTGCGATCGCCCTTTTTTACCGAGTTTGCCGGCAATCCAGCCATGGACGGACAGGCAGACGCCGAGGCCTTTGCGCGAATCACGGCCGCGGAGCTTCTCGCCGTGGGGCTTAACATGAACCTGGCCCCGGTGATGGACCTGGCCCCGGCCCAGATGGACAGCATCATGGCCGGCCGCGCCTTCGGGGCTGATCCGCAGCGGGTGGCCGAACTGGGCACCACGGTGATCGAGGGCCTGCAGCATCGCGGTATCATGGCCGTGGCCAAACACTTTCCGGGCATCGGGCGGACCACCCTCGATTCCCACCTCGACCTTCCGGTGCTCGACGCCGATCCCCGTCTTTTAAAGGCAACCGACCTGTGCCCCTTTGCAGCGGCCATTCAAGCCGGCGTGGCCGGCATCATGCTCTCCCACGTCCGCTATACCGGCCTTGATCCGATCTGGCCGGCCAGCCTGTCGCCGGTCATCGCCCGGGACCTGCTCAGAGAAAAAATGGGCTACGACGGTGTGATCATGACCGACGACCTGGACATGGGGGCCATCGCCCCGCATTATGACATTGACACATCCATCGGACAGGTACTGGAAGCCGACGTGGACCTGGCCCTGATCTGCCACTGGGGCCCGGCCATCGAGACGGCCTTTGACGCTCTCGTCAAAAAACTCCAAAGCGATGACCTTCTGAGAAATCGCGGCAGGGCATCGGTAAAACGCGTCATGGACCTGAAACGGCGCTATCTCGACGGCCTGCCGGCCTGAGATCCGACGCCGAAGGCGGATTGACGGATTGAGCGAAGAAGTGCCAAACATGTAAAGAACTGCCGTGCTGCAAAAAGGACGGAGAGCATTGTCGGCCGATCCGGCCGGTCCCTTCTCATACCACGATGCCGGAATCAGCCCCCAAATCCCGGATCACAGAAAAGACTGAAGGCTGAAGTCCGAAGTCCGAAGGCTGAAGGCTGAAGTCCGAAGCCTGAAGGAAGGCAATCGGATTTCGATCCCGATGCCCCCATCTCACATCCCCATCCGCCCCCTGTCCTCTGCCCTCCGACCTCCGCTCCCAGCTCCTTGCTCCCTGCTCCCTGCTCCCTGCTCCCTGCTCCCACCACCCCCATCCAGCATCCAGCATCCAGTATCCAGTATCCAGCGATTCCACCGGCCGAACCGGTTTGAACGAGAACGAAACTTTCCGTGAAGTTTCATACAAGCTTCTTCATCCCAAATCCCAGATCCCAGATCACAAATCTGGCAATTCGGCAATTGCCTTTTTAAATTCGACAATCCGACAATTCGCCCTTGTCTTTCTCGATCCGTCAATCCGGAAATCAGATAACGCCCCCTTTGAAAATTGCCTCAGGCCTGTCGGTATTGGTCGGTATCGGTTATTTTTATGACTTTCTATGAGCTAAAGCTCAAAACAAGTTGACTTGGTCTGGTTTTGGTCCTCTAATACCTCCGATTCGCAGGTCCCTGGCCTGGCGCTGCCAGCGTCCGCGGGCAAATACCGCGGATCGCAACGCCCGGGTCGGGTTCCTGCCCCTGAAATTTTTTTATCATCCCGTAAAAGCACATCGGAGGCGCAATGAAGGCATTGATTTATTTTCGAAAAATCGGATTTTCTGCGTTTTTGACCCTGACATTGGCCCTGGTCGCTGGCGTCGCCGGACCGGCGGCGGCAATGGAGAAGGTCATCATCTTTCATGCCGGCAGCCTGACCGTCCCCTTTGCCGAAATCGAAAAGACCTTCGAGGCGGCCAACCCGGGCATCGACGTCCTGCGAGAGGCCGGCGGGAGCACCAAGATGGCCCGAATGATTTCCGAACTGGGCAAACCCGCCGACATCATGGCATCGGCCGACTTCATGGTCATCGACAAGACCCTCATACCCGCATATGCAGACTGGAACATTCGGTTCGCCACCAACCAGCTGGTGCTGTGCTACACGGAGACCAGCCGCTACGCCGATAAAATCAACGGAGACAACTGGTTTGAGATCCTGGGGCGCAAAGACGTCTCCTGGGGCCATTCCGACCCCAATCTCGATCCCTGCGGATACCGAAGCCTCATGGTACTCCAACTGGCGGAAATTTTTCACCAACAGCCGGGCCTTTATGACCGTCTGGTCGCCAACCGCCCCCAGAAGAACGTCCGCCCAAAATCCGTTGAACTGGTGAACCTGCTCAAGACCGGTCACATGGACTACGCCTGGGAGTACCTCTCCGTAGCCGTCCAGCACGGATTAAAATACCTGACCCTGGACGATCACATCAACCTGGGCAACTACAAATACGATGCGTTCTACAAACAGGCCCAGGTCAAAGTCACCGGCAAGAAGCCCGGCACCTGGATGACGCGGACGGGAAAAAGCTGCACCTACGGCATCACCCTGGTCAAAAATGCCCCCAACCCCACTGGGGCAGTCCGGTTCCTCGAATACCTGCTCTCGCCCGAAGGCGGTCTCAAGGTTCTCGAATCCATGGGGCAACCGCCCTTTGTCCCCTGTCGGGTGATCTCCGAAAAGGTCAAAAGCAGTCTGCCCGGAGCCTTGGGCGGCCTGGTAGAGGTAAGCAACTGACCCGTTCAAAAGCCAGAAAACCCCCGGAGCCATTTTTCTGGCTCGCCCTGAGTTGTAGCGCCGTCATTGCGGCCTTTGTGCTGTTTCCCCTGGTGGAGATGGTACGACAACCCTCCCTGGCCGATATGCGGGAAACGCTTTTCGATCCCGATGTGGTCCGGGCGATCGGGCTGAGCCTCTTTGCCTCCACCATGGCCGCGCTGATCTCCCTGGTGCTGGGCACCCCTTTTGCCTACCTGCTGGCCAGGCGGCAGTTTCCGGGGAAGCGGCTGCTGGAAAGCGTGGTGGACCTGCCCATCATGATTCCCCATCCCGTGGTGGGCATCGCCATTTTGAGCATCGCCGGCCGCAACCACTGGCTGGGCCGAATGCTTTTAGACGCCGGGGTGGAAATCATGGGAACCGTCACGGGGCTCGTTACGGTCCTGACATTTGTCGGCCTGCCCTTCTACGTCAACACCGTCAAGGCCGGCCTGGACTCAATTCCCCAAAGACTGGAAAACGTCTCCAGAAGCCTGGGGGCGTCGGCAGGCGAAACGTTTTTCCGGGTCACCCTGCCCCTGGCCTGGCGCCACATGGTGGTGGGAATGATCATGTGCACGGCCAGGGCCGTGAGTGAATTCGGCGCGGTGATCATCGTGGCCTACCACCCCATGGTGGCACCGGTAATGATCTATGAACGATTCACGGCTTACGGGCTGAGATATTCCCAGCCCGTGGCCGTCTGGTTGATTCTGATCTGTCTGGCCCTCTTTCTTCTGATGCGTCTTTTTTCCGGGCCAGGCAGGAATCGAAGATGATTCGACTTGAAAACCTCACCGTCAGGCTTCCGGCCTTTTCCCTCAAAGAGATCACCCTTGACATCGCTCCCGGAGAATTCTTCTGCCTGCTGGGCCCCACGGGTTCCGGCAAGACACTGATTTTGGAAAGCATCGCCGGGCTGATGCCAGTGGCACAAGGCACCATTACAATCAAAGGCCGGGACGTCACCCGTTTGCCGCCGGAGAAACGGGGGGTGAGTATCGTCTACCAGGACAGCGCCCTGTTTCCCCATCTGACGGTCCGCGACAACATCCTCTATGGCCTGCGGTACCGAAAAAAGACCGGTGGCAAAACCCTGGCACCTTATGAAATGCTCATCGACCACATGGGCATCACCCATCTCCAGGGGCGATCGGTCACCCACCTGAGCGGCGGGGAAAAACAGCGGGTGGCGCTGGCCCGGGCACTGGCCGTGTCACCCGAAGTCCTCCTGCTGGACGAACCCCTGTCTGCCCTGGACCCCAATTTCAGGGAAGAGATCCGCGAGTTGCTCAAGACGCTCCATGGCGATACCGGCATCACCGTGCTCATGGTCACCCACGATTTCGCCGAGGCCCACGCCCTGGCCCAGCGGGCCGCGTTGATCCGGGACGGCCGGATCGAACAGATCGGACCGGTGACGGAACTCTTTCAACGGCCGGCGACCCCTTTCGTGGCCGATTTTGTGGGCATGAAAAATATCTTTGAGGCTGACATCCAAGGGAATGTGGCGCGGATCAACGGGCTGTCATTGACCCTGGAAGAGCCGCCGACCTGGGGCAAACAGGTGGCCATCCGACCGGAAAATATCCGTCTGGAACCCTCCGGAGCAGTGGAGCCGGGCAAAAACAGCCTGGCCGGCCGGATCGAGGGTATCTCCAGCAATGGGCTATACGCCTCGCTGACCGTCCGGGTGGCCGGCCTCCGCCTGGCGGTCCTGCTCCCAGTCAGCCAGGTCATCGAAATGGGGATCACCGAAGGCAGACCGGTCTCCCTGTCCGTGGCGCCGGCGCACATTCATGTGTTTTGAATTGGCGAATAGGGAAATTGACGAATTGGCGGATTGGCGGATTGAGAGATCGCCGGATACTGGATAATTGATACTCACCGCCCGCTCGCTATGCTCATTCGAGACGCGGAGAACGCGGAGAACGCGGAGAAAAGATTTTTTTATTTGCCGCTGAGACGGCCGGCAAATAAAAATATTCTCGACTGCTGTCGCAGCATGAACCGGCCCTTGGCACCAGGCATCGTCTTCGTGCATAACCGACGGCATTCAGAACAAAAAGGCATGATGCTTTCAGCCGATCGGCCTCTCAGCGATCGGTTGAAAAAAAACAAACCTCTGCGCCCTTTGCGCCTCTGCGGTGATAACCATGAATTATCTGAAAAAATCCGCCGACGGCGTCGCCCTGACCGTCTATGTCCAGCCGCGGTCGTCAAAAAACGCCGTGGTCGGGATTCATGCCGACGCCCTCAAAGTCAAGCTCAAGGCGCCGCCGGTGGACGGGGCCGCCAATAAGATGTGCGTTGAATTTGTCGCCAAGACCGTGGGCCTTCCCAAGTCTGCCGTGGAGATCCTCTCCGGCCACACCAGCCGCACCAAGCGCCTCCTCTGCCGCACCACCTCCGACGTCGAATCCGAAAAGATTGTCCACGCCATCGAAGCCCTGGTCGAAAAAGGTTGAAGGCTGAAGTCCGAAGGCCCGTCAAAAGTCGGTTTTTCACCACGAAGGACACGAAGCGCACGAAGAAATCCTTTTTGCGGAATCGGGTGTCCCACACGGCGCCAGGTCTGGTGAGGCCGAGCACCTGCTCGAAGGGCACCTGTGCGGCGTAGCTTGAAAAGCGAAGTCGCATGGCACCATTTATTCGGCCGGAGCACCTGAAGGGGGTGTTACTATTCAGGTGATCGGCCGACCAAATTATCCGTGTAATCCGAGTCATCCGTGCCAAAAAAACATAGCGCCCTTTGCCCCTACCCCCTGCTCCTTGCTCCCCTCTCCTTGCCCCACCATTCCCATCCAGCATCAAGAATCCAGTATCCAGCTTCTTCATCCCACATCTCACATCCCAGATCACAGATCACAGATCCGGCAATTCGACAATTGCTCTTCAATATGGACGTTTCCAATCCATAAATGTGAATTTTTGTCCAAGGTCAAGGCAATCAAGCCATTGCGCGGAGGCATAGCCGGCTACGCCGCACAAGAAATGGCGCTGATTGACGCAGAGATTGGGCAAAAAGGCCATTTATGGATGGAAACTAGGTGAACCCCACCCCGGCCACGCCAGTACGGTCCCGGGAAAAAACGTCGGCACCCAGGTCAGCGCAGCGTCCGGCCGACAGATGGTGATACCCGGCGGCGGCGATCATGGCGGCGTTATCACCGCAAAGGGAAATCGGCGGGATGTGGACGGAGAGCCCCTGTCCGGCGGCGGCGGCCGTGACCCGCTCGCGCAACCGGCTGTTGGCTGCCACGCCGCCCACCACCGCCACCTGATCGCAGCGGCAGGTCCGGGCCGCATGGATCAACTTGTGGCTGAGCACGTCCACCACCGCTTCCTGAAACCCGGCCACGATGTCGGATACATGGGCCGCATCCGGTTCCGGGTGGGTCTGAAGGTAACGGCTCACGGCGGTCTTCAGGCCGCTGAAGGAAAAATCAAACCGCTCCTTGTCCAGATAGGACCGGGGAAAGGCGATGGCGTCGGGGTTGCCGCCCTGGCCCAGGCGGTCGATGACCACGCCGCCCGGATACCCCAGGCCGAGCATCTTGGCCACCTTGTCAAAGGCCTCACCGGCAGCGTCATCGCGGGTCTGGCCGATCAGGGTCATGGCCACAGGCCCGGTGACTTGATAGAGGCTGGTGTGCCCGCCGGATACCAGCAGGGCCACGAAAGGAAAAGACGGCGGGTTCTCGGTGAGAAACAGGGAATTGACATGCCCTTCCAGATGGTTGACCCCCACCCAGGGAACACCCCGGGCAAATGCCCACGCCTTGGCAAAACAGAACCCGACCAGCAGGGCACCCACCAGGCCCGGACCCTGGGTGACAGCCACCGCATCCACCCCGTCCGCCGACAATCCGGCCCGGTCCAGGGCACTGCGGACGACCGGGGCCACGGATTCGATGTGTTGGCGGGATGCCAGCTCCGGAACCACCCCGCCGTAGGGCCGGTGGATCTCAATCTGGGTGGCCACCTCCGAAGAAAGGACGGTTTTGCCGTCGACCACCACGGCCGCCGCGGTTTCGTCACAGGAAGATTCGATGCCAAGGACAATCATGGTTGGTACAATACCTTAAAAAATACGGTTTGGAAATCGGCTGTAGGAGCGGCATCCTGCCGCGATGGGTGCCATCCCCAGTCGATCCTTTTGTATAAATCGCGGCTGGAAGCCGCTCCTACCCACACCCTGAAAACGTGGGTTCCGATCGGCCATACAAAAGGCCGGTGCATGACCTTTTGCCATGCGCCCGGCCGGTTGTCGTTCTTTTTCAGGTACGTTTTCAGAGCATACCGTCGTTGTTTTTCCGCACCCTCCGGGGCGGGGCCTGACCGGCGACGGCTCAGCTACGGCAAACCGGTGCCGCCCGTCTTCCCCGGTCGATCCAGCCCATAAATCGCGTCAGCGGCCGGATCAGACGCTGCCAGAATCGGCGCTCCGGTTGCCGCGCTTCAGGCCGCGTGACCCTGTCAGGCCCACTGGACATGGCGCTTGCCTTTCTTGCGACCCACGATCTCACCGATGACATAGGCCTGTTCTTTCATGCCACTGAGCCGCTCGAGAATCTCCCCTACCGACCCTTCCGGCACCACCGCCACCATGCCGATACCATTATTGAACGTTCGCATCATCTCCGTTGCCGATACGTTGCCGCCGTCACGAATCAAGCCGAAGATGGGCGGCACGCTCCAACTGTCCTTGTAGAGCACCACGCCGCAGGCGTCCGGAACGACCCGGACGATGTTGTCCGGAATGCCGCCACCGGTAATATGTGCCAGACCGTGGATGGGAAAATCCCGAAGCAGGTGCCGAAGCGTTTCAGCATAGATACGGGTGGGCGTCAGCAGCTCTTCTCCCAGGGTTTTGCCCAACTCGGGAACCTGGTCGTCGATTTTGAGGCCCAGGACCTCAAAACAGATCTTGCGGGCCAGGGAAAACCCGTTGCTGTGCAGGCCGCTGGAGGCCAGCCCGATGAGTTTGTGCCCCACCCGAATTTCCGAACCGTCGACGATCTTTGTGTTGTCCACCACGCCCACGGCAAATCCGGCCAGGTCGTATTCACCATCGGGGTAGAAACCGGGCATCTCGGCGGTCTCACCGCCGATGAGGGCGCAACCGGCCTGCTGGCACCCTTGGCCGATCCCCCCGATGACCGCCGTGGCCAGATCACTGTCAAGCCTGCCCATGGAGAGGTAGTCCAGGAAAAAGAGGGGCCGGGCCCCCTGGACAATGATATCGTTGACACACATGGCCACCAGATCGATCCCGACGGTATCGTGACGACCGGTCATGAAGGCGATCTTGAGTTTGGTCCCCACCCCGTCGGTGGAACTGACCAGGACCGGCCCTTCCATGTCATCGACGCTCAGGGAAAAAAGGCCGCCGAAGCCGCCGATATCGCCCATGACGCCGGGGCGCCGGGTCTGCGCGGCAATTTTCTTGATCCTGCCGACCAGGGAATTGCCTTTGTCAATATCGACCCCGGCATCGGCATAAGTAATCGGCTTTTTCATGGGAAAGGCTCCACGGTTAATGCGTTAATCATAACAAAACATTACAAAAATTAATCCGGTTTGCCTCGAAAGTCAAAAGAATTTTTTTTGACAACACCGGCGTTGTATTGTAACTGATGCACATATTTTAACCTTTCGGACCTTCCCTGAAGAGGCCATCGCCATGACCAAATTTGCCAGACTCGATCGACTGCCGCCCTATGTCTTTGCCACCGTCAACCAGATCAAGATGGAGGCGCGCCGGGCCGGTGAAGACATCATCGACCTGGGGATGGGAAACCCCGATCTGGGCACCCCCCAGCACATTGTGGACAAAATGACCGAAGCAGCCCAGAAGCCGCAAAACCACCGGTATTCGGCCTCCATGGGCATCACCCGGCTTCGAAAAGCCATTGCCGACTGGTACGGAAACCGCCACGGTGTGGACATCGATCCGGACACGGAAACCATCGTCACCATCGGCGTCAAGGAGGGGATGAGTCACCTGATCCTGGTCACCATCCGTCCCGGGGACGTGGTCTTCACCCCCAACCCCACGTATCCCATTCATCCCTTCTCGGCCATCATCGCCGGAGGAGACGTCCGGGGCATTCCCGTGGGGCCCGACCATGATTTTTTCGAAAACCTCATGGCCGCCACCCGCCAGACCTGGCCGCGGCCCAAAGTGCTCATTCTCAGCTACCCCCATAACCCCACCACCGAAGTGACCGATCTGGCCTTCTTCCAGAAAATCGTGGACTTTGCCCGGGAACACGGCATTCTGGTCATCCACGATTTTGCTTACGCGGACCTGACCTTCGACGGCTACAAGGCGCCGAGCATTCTTCAGGCCAAAGGGGCCAAGGACGTGGCCGTGGAGTTTTTCTCCATGAGCAAGAGTTACTCCATGGCCGGCTGGCGGGTCGGCTTCTGCGTGGGCAACCCGGAGACCATCGCCGCCCTTCGCCGGATCAAGAGCTACCTGGACTACGGCATCTTTCAGCCCATTCAGATCGCCTCCATCATCGCCCTGGAAGGCCCCCAGGACTGCGTGGAAGAGATCCGCGAGACCTATCGCGAGCGCCGCGACGCCCTGATCTCCGGACTGGGCCGGGCGGGATGGGACATTCCCAGCCCCAAGGGGACCATGTTCGTCTGGGCACGCATTCCCGAACAATACAGGCACATGGGATCGGTGGAATTTTCCAAATTCCTCATCAACGAAGCCCGGGTGGCGGTCTCCCCGGGCCTGGGCTTTGGCGAGTACGGCGACGAATTCGTGCGATTTGCGCTCATCGAAAACAAGATGCGGATCAATCAGGGTATCCGCGGCATTCGAAAAATCCTCGTTTAGGAGAAAAAAACACGATGAAACCCATTCAAGTCGGCCTTCTGGGCTGCGGTACCGTGGGCGCCGGCGTGGCCAAACTGCTCATTGAAAGCCGTGACCGCATCGCCGCCCGTCTCGGCACGCCCCTGAACCTGAAGACCGTGGCAGACGTGGACACCACCACCGACCGGGGCGTCCGGTTCCCTGACGGCGTCTTTATCAATGACGCCTGGCAGGTGGTCGCCGACCCGGACGTCGATATCGTGGTGGAAATGATCGGGGGCCTGGGCATTGCCCGGGACCTGATCCTTAAAGCGTTTGAAAACGGGAAGCACGTGGTCACGGCCAACAAGGCGCTGCTGGCCACCCACGGGAATCAATTGCGCCGCATCGCCGCGGAAAAAGGGGTGGACCTGGCCTTTGAGGCTGCCGTGGGCGGCTGCATGCCCGTCATCAAGAGCATCCGCGAATCCCTGGTGGGAAACCGCATCTTGGCCATGACCGGAATCTTAAACGGCACCTGCAATTACATCCTGTCCAAGATCACCGCCGAGGGGGTGGCCTACGAGACCGCCCTGGCCGAGGCCCAGGCCAACGGCTACGCCGAGGCCGATCCCACCCTGGACGTGGAAGGGATCGACACGGCCCACAAACTGGCCATGCTCACGGCCCTGGCCTACGGCATGGAGATCAACCTTGATGACATCTACGTGGAGGGGATCTCCCGCATCACGCCCATGGACATCGACTTTGCCCGGCAGTTCGGCTACACCATCAAGCTGCTGGCCATCGGAAAGGACCGCGGCGATGCCATCGAGGCCCGGGTCCATCCCACCATGATCCCCAACGACCACCCGCTCAGTCATGTGCGCGGCACATTAAATGCCGTGAGTATCTCCGCCGACGCCGTGGACGAAATGATGCTCATCGGTCACGGCGCCGGGAAAATGCCCACGGCCAGCGCCGTGGTCGGCGATCTGGTGGATCTGGCCCGCAACCTCATCATGGGGGCTGCCTGCCGGGTCCCCATCCTGTCCTACCAGCCCGACCAGATCCGCCCGATCCCGGTTCTGGCCATGGACGAACTGATCTCCCACTACTACATCCGGTTCTCCGCCCTGGATCGGCCCGGGGTGCTGTCCAGAATCAGCGGCATCCTGGGTGAACTGGGGATTTCCATCGCCTCGGTGCACCAGAAAGGGAGAACCTCCGCCGGCCCGGTCCCTGTCGTCATGCTGACCCACGAGGCCCGGGAGGCCGCCGTGAAGACAGCCCTGGCCCGGATCGAGGAACTGGACATTATCAGCGAAGCGCCGGTGCTGATCCGCATTGAGGATGAAAACGGCATCGAGTAACCCGAATTGGATAGCGAGGCCCCATGCACATTGTCTGCTCCGACCTGGAAGGTGTTTTCGTCCCCGAAATCTGGATCAATGTTGCCGAAAAGACCGGCATCGCAGAGCTTCGACTGACCACCCGGGACATCTCCGACTACGACGTGCTGATGAAAAAGCGCCTGTCGATCTTAGACGCCCACAACCTCAAGCTCAAGGACATCACCGACGTCATCGCCACCATGGTCCCCCTGGCGGGCGCCGTGGATTTTCTCGACTGGCTGCGGTCGGTGACCCAGGTCATCGTGGTATCGGACACCTTCGTAGAGTTTGCCGGCCCGCTGATGAAAAAGCTCGGCTGGCCGGCGCTGTTCTGCAACCATCTCTCGGTGGGTCCGGATGGGGCCATCACCGGCTACCACCTCCGGCAGACGGACGGAAAGCGCAAGTCCGTGCTGGCCATGAAAAGCCTGAACTTTAAAACCATCGCCATGGGCGACTCCTATAACGACATCTCCATGCTCAAGGAGGCCGATGCCGGCATCCTCTTCCGGCCGCCGGCAAACGTGGTGGAGGAGTTTCCCGAGTTTCCCGTCACCCACGACTACACCGACATCCGCGCCCGGATCGAAAAGATCCTGGCCGGGAAATAATGAAAATACGGTCATTTGCCTACGGCGTCATTGAGGGTCAGTTACCTGCGGCGTCATTGGAAACAGCGTCTGCAAACCAAACCAATGGCTTTCCCGAGGGGTAACCGCCTCCTGGCCCTTTGGCTTTGGCCTTCAGTCTTCAGCCTTTAGCCTTTAACCTGGTTTTTTCATCATGCTTCACCGAACGACTTGCCGCGTTATCTACGGCGATACCGACAACATGGGAATGGCCTACCACGCCAACTATTTCCGCTGGTTCGAGCAGGGGCGCACCGAGATGTTCCGCGACCTGGGCCTGCCGTACAGCCGGATCGAGGCCAAAGGGGTTTTCATGCCGGTCTCCGAGGCCTGGTGCAAGTTCCGGGCGCCGATCCGCTACGACGATCTGCTGATCATCGAAACCGAGCTCGACGGCCGGATTCGGGGAGGAATGAAATTCAACTACCGGCTCTTTCGCGACCAGGAAGAGACCCTGCTGGCCGAAGGCTTCACCCGCCACGCCTGCGTCGATCCGGACGGCAAGGTGATCCGCCCGCCGGCCTTTATTCGCGAGTTTATTGCCGCGCATGTGGGGGATTGACGGATTGATACTGGATGCTGGATGCTGGATGCTGGATGCTGGATACTGGATGCTGGATACTGGATGCTGGATGCTGGATGCTGGATGCTGGATACTGGATGCTGGATGCTGGATACTGGATACTGGATGCTGGATGCTGGATGCTGGATGATAGATGCTGGATCGCACCGCTAAGCACGCTGGTACACCAAGGCAATTTTATTCACCGCTGACACACGCAGACGCTTGAAGCCGGCCGACCTGGCCAGCCCAAAAGAGGCGTTGCTTCTGGGAAACGCCTTTAAAATGGAGATTTGCCCTGCTCTTGATGCCCTTCGTGTCGATTCGCGAAGCGATGCGAATCTGCCGGCGGTCAGGTCGACCGCCGACAAGTTTTTTCGTCTGCGGCGGTCTGCGTCCGTCTGCGGTTAATAACTAGTGGGTATTGAAAAACCTTCGCGTCCTTTGCGACTCTGCGGTGAAGATCATGGAACTTGATAAATTCAAAGACAGCCGCATCCTGGTCATCGGGGATCTGATGATCGACGCCTATGTGTGGGGAACCGTGGACCGGATATCCCCCGAGGCGCCGGTGCAGATCGTCTCCGTGGACCGGGAAGACTTTACCCTGGGAGGGGCCGGCAACGTGGTCAACAACCTCGCGGCCTTAGGGGCGACGGTCCGTGTGGCCGGCGTCATCGGGGCCGGCCCTGACGGCCGGTTGCTGATGGAACGCTTCGGCGCCCTGGGGGTGGACACCGCTGGCATCGCGATTCAGTCCGACCGGCCCACGACCCGGAAAACCCGCATCATCGCATCCAACCAGCATGTGCTGCGCATCGACCGGGAAACACGACAAGACATCAGCCCCGAGACCCAGGACCAACTCATCACTTTCATCCAGTCCGCCCTGCCCCAGGTCGATGTGGTCCTGGTGTCGGACTACGGCAAGGGCGTGATCTCGCCATCGCTCATGGCCGTCATTGTGGCCGAGGCCCGCGACAAACCCGTGGTGGTCGATCCCAAGGGGCTCGATTACAAGCGGTACAAGGGGGCGTCGCTGATCACCCCCAACCGCAAGGAAGCGGGCCTGGCCGCGGGGATCGAAATCCGGGAAATTGCCGATCTGGACCGTGCGGCCCAGCGGATCATGGACGTCGCAGGCATCGACCGCCTGCTGATCACCTGCGGCAAGGACGGCATGGTCTTCTACCAAAGGGGCGCGCCGCCCCACCGAATCGCAGCAGAAACCCGGCAGGTCTTTGACGTGTCGGGCGCCGGCGACACGGTGCTGGCCGTCCTGGGCCTGGCCCTGGCCGCGAAAATGGACGTTACCGAGGCGGCGGCCCTGGCCAACATCGCCGCCGGCATTGTGGTGGGCAAGGTGGGCACGGCCACGGTTTCAATCGAAGAGCTCTCCACAGCCCTGGCCCCGCGAAACGACGAAACCACCCGCAAACTGACGCAAATGACCGACTTGGCCGCCCTGGCGACCCGGCTTCGCAGGCAGGGCAAGCGGATCGTTCTGACCAACGGGTGCTTTGACCTGATCCACGCCGGCCACCTTAACCTCTTTTCCCGATCCCGCCAGTATGGTGATGTGCTCATCGTGGCCATTGACGACGACGACTCGGTCCGCCGCGTCAAGGGGGCCGGCCGACCGGTCATCGGACAAAAAGAGCGGCTCCGCACCCTGTGCGCCCTGGAGAGCATCGATTTCGTGGTGGTCTTTGCCAGCGAAGCCCTTAAAACCCTCATTGATGCCATCCGCCCGGACGTACTGACCAAAGGAAGCAACTATGCCGACGCCGAAGTCGCCTGCCGCGATGCCGTCGAACGCCATGGCGGCCGCGTGGCCCTGATCCCGGTTACCGAGGACCTTTCCACCACCGAGATAATTAACAGCATTAAGAAGAGATGAATTGACGAATTTTCGAATTGACGAATTGGCGGATTGAGAGATCGCCGGATACTGGATACTTGATGATTGATACTCACCGCCCACTCGCTATGCTCATTCGAGACGCGGAGAACGCGGAGAAAAGATTTTTTTATTTGCCGCTGAGACGGCCGGCAAATAAAAACATTCTCGACTGCTGTCGCAGCATGAACCAGCCCTTGGCACCAGGCATCGTCTCCGGGCATGACCGACGGCATTCA
Source organism: Desulfobacterales bacterium (assembly GCA_016342285.1). Lineage (GTDB taxonomy): Bacteria > Desulfobacterota > Desulfobacteria > Desulfobacterales > JAEINQ01 > JAEINQ01. The sequence goes on along the minus strand of JAEINQ010000011.1, from coordinate 4,765 downwards.
GAACAATAAGGCATGAAGCTTTCAACCGATCGGCCTCTCAGCGATCGGTTGAAAAAACAAACCTCTGCGCCCTTTGCGCCTCTGCGGTGATAACCATGAACTATCTGAAAAAATCCGCCGAAGGCGTCACCCTGACCGTCTATGTCCAACCGCGGTCGTCAAAAAACGCCGTGGTCGGGATTCATGCCGACGCCATCAAGGTCAAGCTCAAGGCGCCGCCGGTAAACGGGGCCGCCAACAAGATGTGCGTTGAATTTGTCGCCAAGACCGTGGGCCTTCCCAAGTCTGCCGTGGAGATCCTCTCCGGCCACGCCAGCCGCACCAAGCGCCTCCTCTGTCGATCCAGTTCCGATGCCGAATCCGAAAAGATTGTCCACGCCATCGAAGCCCTGGTCGAAAAAGGTTGAAGGCTGAAGTCCGAAGGCCCGTCAAAAGTCGGTTTTTCACCACGAAGGACACGAAGCGCACGAAGAAATCCTTTTTGCGGAATCGGGTGTCCCACACGGCGCCAGGTCTGGTGAGGCCGAGCACCTGCTCGAAGGGCACCTGTGCGGCGTAGCTTGAAAAGCGAAGTCGCATGGCACCATTTATTCGGCCGGAGCACCTGAAGGGGGTGTTACTATTCAGGTGATCGGCCGACCAAATTATCCGTGTAATCCGAGTCATCCGTGCCAAAAAAACATAGCGCCCTTTGCCCCTACCCCCCTGCTCCTTGCTCCTCTCTCCTTGCTCCCACCACCCCCATCCGACCTCTGTCCTCAGCATCCTGACCTCCGACATCCGACATCGGATATCTTTCCTATCCCTTCGACCTCTGACCTCTATCCTCCGCTCCCCGCCCCCTGCTCCCCGCTCCCTGCTCCCTGCCCCCCGCTCCCTGCTCTCCACTCTGCGCAATCTGCGTAATCTGCGGATTCACCTTGACACCCCCAATTTTTCTGCTATATTAGCTTAATTCTGATGCGGGGTGGAGCAGTCTGGTAGCTCGTCGGGCTCATAACCCGAAGGTCGTTGGTTCGAATCCAGCCCCCGCTACCAAGTAAATTCAGGGGGTTATGGTCAAACCATAGCCCCCTTTTTACGTCTGTAATCGGCCAGTGGTACAATATTGGTACACACCTCGTCTGATTCCGATGTTCCCCCGGTATCACGTCCCTGGCTTTCCGGCACCTTTTCCGCCGTCGCTTCCGTGGAACGTAAAAACGCCTTTCCATCCGACCGGGTATCCTTGGGCATCCAAGCGTAGTATTTCTGGAAAATCATCTGTAAAGATGCGTGCCCCAGCATATTCTGAACCCAGCCCATTTCCTCACCGGCCGATAGCATCATCGTTGCGAATGAATGCCTCATCTGAATAGGGGGCCGGTAATCGAATCCCGCTTTTTCAAGCGCGGGTGTCCAGACCTCTTTGCGGAAATGGTCCGGCGTCATTCTCCTGCCATCTTGGGTCAAAAAGATGTGTTTCCCGTTTCCGGTCAACTTTCTCTGCTCGGCCAATGCGTTGAGAACCTGGGGCAGGCACTTGATGTATCGCTTGGATTTCTTGGTTTTCGGGATGCCGTCTCGCTTATACACGTATGTCTTGTGGATAAAGATGTGGGGCTCCGGCTTCATATCCTCCAAGAAATCCTGCCACGCCAAACCATTTTGCTCACCAGCCCTCATCCCGGTAAAGAACCCCACACAAGTGTAAGGCCTGTACCAAGGATTGATGGCCACGAGTAAGCGGTTGACCTCTTCATAACTAAACGGATGGATTTCCGGTGCTTCCTCGGGCAGACGTTTGACCTTTCGCATCACGTTGTCCTGAATCAGGTCTTGCCTATGGGCAAAGTCAAAAACGGATTTCATCGGCACCAAAATGTTATTCGCCCTCTTGGCACCAACCTTCAACCGGCTTCTGAACCTCACCACGTCCTGATATGTGATTTCCGTAATCGGGACATCCTTGAAGACGGGCAGGATGTGCTTGTTCATCGTGGAAACATAATCCGGCCAAGTTGAATAGCGAACCTGGGTTCGATGAACTTCGGCCCAATCCTTTGCCAGTTTCCCAAAGGTGGGGACTTCCACAACGGGTTCCACGGGAGGGTCTAACTGACCGTATTCAGCGAGATTGGCAAGGTAAATGTCCCTCAAATCCTGCGCCGTCTTTTTATCGGTTGTGTTCAGAGACCGCTTGAGCGGCTGCCCGTTGTGCCGTTTTCTGAAATAGAAAACTCCACCTCTTTCCTGTAAGCACCTTTCGTTCTTTTTCTTTCTTGCCATCAGCTTATCCTCCAATCCTCGCCGGAAGACAGCCTTGGCTTTGCCCTACCAACCCTTTTGTCCTGTTTTTTAACCTCCTTCCTCCACGCTGTGTGGGTTTTTTGAAAGTGTTCGATTTCGAGCCTGTAATACTGGGGGCGGTTCGAACCTGGGGCTTTGAAATAGCTCAACAGCCCCCGCTCTCGCCAGTTCTTTATGGTGTTGCCAGAAACATTAAAATGTTGGGCAACCTCATTTTGCGACCATAACTCTTTTCCCCATAAATCTTTTTCCATTCATAAACACCCCCTATACTGGCAGGCTTGTCCGGTACTGGTCGATTCCAGAAGGCGGGGGGTAGCCCGCCCATGACAAGCCAGGATGCCGGTCTGCACCCTCATGGCCCTTTCGGGCCTGCCAGCAGAGCGAGAGGCGCTTGGCTTCTCGCTTGTGAATACGGCTCGGTACTGAATTGGCCATGTTCCTGCCGTATTCACTGGTAATCATCGTTGACGGATGGCTCTAAAATCTAAGATTGTAGCCCATCACTTTTCAGTATTCTTCTGTCATCAATTACTATCGTGGGTTTGAGATCAAAGCAGGTAGATGAAACCATTTACAAATTCGATAGGGCCAGATCTACATCCTTATACAGGTTTCTCAGATTGATTATGTGAATATCATTCCAATCTTGGTTGCTTCCTTTTTTAGAAGGAGGAATCTCAATTTTCCCATCTGAATCTATTTTCAAATCAAATGATCCTTTTCCTATCGTAAGATGGGTTTCAGTTTCGAATTTACCGTTGATCACCGTAGACGTTAGAATCAAAAGCTTATTTCGATCAATATCTTGAGGACTCACATCTCGTAGTAAATTAGCATACTCAGCCGCAGCTTCTCTTCTAAATCCTCTATCAATAAGAACCTTAAACAGTGCCACAGTCATCACATCAGGACGAATAAAAATAGCAATCGTGCCCTTACTGGTTGATGGCAGGCTGGGTTTAACAAAGCCCCTTACCATCCAGTCCCGCAACCGTTCCCTTGGTAGCTCCAGTGCATTGCAAATATCAATAGTCGAATACAACTCTTCAATTTCAGGCTCCATTTGAATTCGCCATTCGACAAACTCCCCGTCAATCAAGGTCCCATTCAGCCGATCTTTCATTCCATGTATGTTTTCAACGTAGGCATCTTGAGTATTTTCAAATGCCTGCCGAACCTGTTTCTCGGCTTGAAGACGTTTTTCGCTTTTCTTCCGTTTAAGAAAATCTCGCTTTGTTTCAGACATACGTGTCTCCTCGGAATTTGTGTGTAGTGTACATTACGCATCACACGGCTGGATGTCAAGGTAAAATTTTGACCTCTGCTGTTGGCTTCCTGTGAGACTTATGCGACTGCCCCTATAGGATTACCATGATGTCCATACGTATGGATAGTCTATGAACAAAGGCGCATTCAGTTACACTCCCGGCCTTAGGTATACCTACGAATCATTCACAGCGATTTTCTCACGCCTCAATCGGATCTGGTAGTAGTATAAAATCATAGGATACCATCCATCACGTTACTCTTCAGACCATCACCTTACAAAACCCGTCAATCCACCCTGTTAATCCACTTCCCGTCTCTCTATACCGAGACCGCCCATCAACATAGCCTATCTCATCCAGATCGTTATCCACCCGTACCCTTGAACACTGGTTGGTTTTCTTTACTATACTATTCTATACTAATCTCACCCTCAAAACATGCCACCAGACGCACTGAGAGGCCGAATACGGCGTTATCTTTTTTTGGCAATGGAAAGCATCGCATCAATGCGTGATGGCTCTCAATTGATGCTGGTTTGGTTTTACAAAAAAGAGGTAAGGGGAGATGATAAGCGGATAAAGTGCCCATGTGGATTGGGTTCTATACTACTATTTTACTATACTAACCGGATCAGCAGAGAGCATCTCAAATTGATTGCCGGAATCGAAGTGCCCGGCCTGTCGTCGGATGGCCGGGCTTGCTCATCCGATTGACGTGTGCCGGGCACCAGGTTCCTTCATAAAACTTGGTGCAAGTGGTGTAGACACAAGGAGGGGGACGCATTGGGACGCATTTCAGTAGTTTTGGGGTTTTTTTCTATATGAGTAGATTTTAAAAAAAAAACCTGATTTTAGTGAAAACGCGTACCCATGTGTCCACATGTGTACCCCTTGTGCTGAAATTACCGGGTACAAATTGCCAATCCCTTTAAACCACGTTGTTTACTGGGTCCAATCTTACTGGCCGCTTCGAATCCGATTTCCTTTAGGCGCAGATTCAACAGTTTCTTGGAAACCGGTTGTTCTCCGTTAATCTCGCACCATTCCGTAAAAGCCTTATACAATTCGTGGCTTGCCACCGTGAGCCTTTCACCTCTTTCACAACAATCCTCAACGAACTGGGAGATTACGTCCATCTCGCTGCGGTAGCCTTCCGTTGCCTTCTTTACGGCAGTTGGCATTACAAGCCCGTCAGTCCGCCACAG
>JAEINQ010000010.1 GCA_016342285.1 Desulfobacterales bacterium | reverse complement strand
AAATCTCATCTCCATGATTTACCTCATTGCGGGTAAGTTGGATTTTGATTTACCCACATGAAACAGCGAGGAGCCAAGAATTGCTTAACGATCCCCACATCAAGACCGCCTATCTGGGAATTTGAGCCGCGTTGCCCTTTTTTATAAGGTTGTCCAATGAGAAGAAAAGACAAGGAAGTCATCGATACAGCAGCCATTGAGGCCATTCTTGCCGAGGCCCGGATCTGCCGGTTTGCCATGGTCGATGGTGATCGCCCCTATGTGGTGCCCATGTGTTTCGCCCATCACGAAAACGCCCTCTATCTTCACAGCGCCTTGAAAGGAAAGAAGATCGAGGTGCTTGAAAAAAATCCAAACGTCTGCTTTGAAGTCGACACCCTGTTGGAGACCATTGAATCGGACGCGCCCTGCGACTGGAGCATGCGCTATCAGAGCGTCATCGGTTTCGGCCGGGCGGTTTTCGTGGAAGAAGAGGAAGAAAAACGCAACGCCCTCGATATCATTTTTAAGCGCTACGCCGGTCGCCATGGGACGTTTACGGACAACAAGGTTCAGGCCACGGCCGTCATTCGCATCAACATTGACAGCATGACCGGAAAAATGTCGGGCACTGAGTGCACGAAAACACAATTACAGTGACTTATAATTTCATTAACCGCAGACATTCGCAGATACTCGCAGACTTTTTCGGGGCTGCGTTTTCCAAAATGAAATGCTTTGATGTGATCTGATTTTTACCTTTACGTATATACGTCACCATAATCGCGTCTTTTCGCACCTAATTGGGTATCGGGGTTCCTCAAATGAATGGTTTTTTCGGAAGAATACTGAAAATCGATCTGACCCGGCAGCAATTTAACATCGAGCCGGTGGCCGATGCCGTTTTCACCGAACTGCTCGGCGGCAAGGGGCTGGCCTCAAAACTTCTTTTCGACCTCAATCCGCCCGGGGTCGATCCCATGGCGCCGGAAAACCATCTGATCTTTTCCACGGGCCCGGTCACAGCCTCCAGCATTTGGGGATCGAGCCGGTACGGGGTCTTTACCAAGAGCCCCCAGACCGGGTGTTATGCCGAGTCCTACGCCGGCGGCAAAGTCCCCGAAGCCATGGATTCTGCCGGGTTCGACGCCATTGTTCTCGCGGGGCGCTGTGATACACCCACGGTCCTGGCCATCTTTTGCGACCGGGTCGAATTTCACGAGGCCGGCGACCTGTGGGGCATGGAAACCTATGGGGCCGAAGATGCGGTGAAGGAACGGTTTGCCCGAAATGACGCCGGTTTTAATCGTCCCGGGGCCGTGGTCATCGGCCCGGCAGCGGAAAACGGGGTCCGCTTTTCGGTGATCAAAAACGACCACTGGCGCTGTGCCGGCCGGACCGGGGTCGGCTCGGTCATGGGGGCCAAGCAGGTCAAGGGCATTCTCTTCCAGGGGGACCGGCGGCGGCCCCTGCACGATCCGGCCGCGGTCCGGCGCCTGGCCAAAGAACTTTCCGTTGAGTCCAGGGAGAATCCCGGCGTCAAGGCGTATAAGTCCATGGGGACCTCCCAGATGGTCAAAATCATGAACACGGCCAACGCCTTTCCCACCGGCTACTGGGAAAAGGGGACCTGCGACCACTGGGAGAAAATCGGTGCCGATGCCCTTCACGGGCGCTGCGAGGTCCGCCCCAACGCCTGTGCCAAATGCTTCATGGCCTGCGGACGCATGACCACCATTACCCAGGGGCGGCACGCCGGGCTTAAAATTGAAGGCCCGGAATACGAGACCATTTACGCCTTTGGCGGACTGTGCATGGTGGACAGCATCGAAGAGATCGCCTATCTAAACGATATCTGCGACCGCCTCGGCATGGACACCATTACCGCGGGAAACCTTTGTGCCTTTGCCATGGAGGCCCGGCGTCTGCGGAAAATCGATGATGATATCAACCCCGGCGACGTGGATGCCATTGCAGGCCTGCTGGCCAAAATCGCCCGGAAGGAAGGGATCGGCGCTATTTTGGCCGAAGGGATCCGGCATGCGGCAAAAGCATGGGATCTGGAAGACGTCGCTGTTCATGTCAAGGGGATGGAGCCGGCTGGCTACGATCCCCGGTCATTGAAAGGGATGGGCCTGGCCTATGCCACGTCAGACCGCGGGGCCTGCCATTTGCGCTCGACCTTCTACAAGCCGGAACTGGCCGGCATGATCGACCGGGACCAGATCGAGGGCAAGGCCGAGATGTTTCTCGATTTCGAGGACCGGCTCACCATTTTCGACACCCTGATCCTCTGCCGGTTCTACCGCGACCTCTATCCCTGGGAACTCCTCGAAGAGATGATCCATTCCGCAACCGGGCTCGACGCGGACAAGGCAACCTTGAGCGCCAAGGCCGCGGCCATTTCCACCTTGGTCCGGCGCTTCAACCTCCGCGAAGGGGTGACGGCCGAGGACGACCGCCTCCCCCGGGGACTTCACCGGCCCCTTGCCGATTCGGGAAAGACCATCACCGAGGCCCAACTCCAGCAGATGGTCGGCGACTACTACCGCCTGCGCGGTTGGGACGAAGCCGGGGTGCCGTTGGCTTAATTCGATTCATTAACCGCAGAAACACGCAGATATACGCAGACTATTTTGAATCGGCTGGCCTGGCCGATCCAAAGGGATGCCCCGAGGTGTAAGCCCAGAGAAAAACCCGCTTGCCCGGCCTACGTCGATTCGTCCGCGGCAATTGACACCCGACTCCCGTTTTATTTTACTGGATCAAGGCATTGCATTTTACCGGATGAACTTGTTACAAAATACCGGTTTAAGGATTGCAGCTGACTGGATTTCAGTTGAAATCAAGCTATGCCGGGAACCCATCCAAAAGCATGGGCAGTTCTTCCACCATGTAGAGGGGTAGAGACAAAAGCGTGTAGGCAACCGTTCGGTTGCCGTTTTTAGCCCTAAGGGTGAAACGTTTTGAATGCTCGGCGGGTTTAAATCGAAACGCACGGCCAGAGGCGCTGGCTTGTTCAATATGAATTGTTGCAGGGATTTAAGCGTGCCACTCTTACCCGATTTGACCTCAATGGGCGTGACCCGGCCTCCTCTGGCAACGACGAAGTCGACTTCGGCATTGGCCGACTTGGATTCCCTCAGCAGTAGGTCAGCCTCGGGGGGGCCAATGGATATAGAAGATGCTGACCGGTTAAGCATGGCCGAAACACACCCCTGTTTTAGCCAGTGCCACGCCAAAAAATGGGTGTGTTTGTCAAGGCTATTCAAAATGGAAGCCCTGACGGGCCTGCCAAGGCCTTGCTGCGCATCGCGGCGAAGAATCCTGGCGCGGTTCTCGACGCTTTGCATACCGAATAGCCGGCCAGCGAGCGAATGCCCCACCATGTTGCCTTTTGCGCAGAATATTTTTTTGACAGGATCTACATGATAAACAGGATTTATTTCCTGCCGGCCGGATGGCGACAGGCAAGAGGGCTTTCATCGTAGGCATTCGTCTATGCTCGTTAGGGGTTGTCCCACAAGCTGCCGCACAGGTCGCCTTTGGCGAGATAGAAACCGTGGATTGCGTGCTGAGCGCCGGTTTAGGAATCGACCAATCGGTTTAACAAAATGTCTTCGACATTGCGCCGGCCGTCGTTAACGGTCAACACATGCACTTCGTTGCCAGCGATTCTGTAGATGATTTGCCAGGGTGGCAGGATCAATTCGAGATAGATGAAAACCCCTGGGCCTGAAGTTCCGGCACCATGCGGCCGCGTTCGGGGTGTGTGAATAGGGCGGCAGTGTGGGCTTTGATTCTTTCCAGTATTGCGATGGTGTTTTCCGGACTGTCGGCGGCAATAAAGTTTACCGGCTGGGATGCATTTTATTCACGAAGCGATGCGACCCTATCAGCGGTCAGGTCGACCGCCGATAAACTTCCCTGTCTGCGATGGCCTGTCCTGTCGTAGCCTTTAGGCGAAGTCGGATCAGCGTGGGTCTGGGGTTAATATTGAATTTTGCCTGAAAACGATATGCAGCCATTAGATGGGCGTATGTAAAACAATTGGCAAAATGGCACCGCCTCTTCACAAAGCGTCGCGTCACTGGATAACGAAAAATCACCGATTGACATTATACGTCATTGGCGTACTATGGTGTTATGGTTTTCATAGAAAAAAGGAGATGTTGTCATGAAGGACGAACATTTTGAAAAAGTTGTGGCCAGCATCAGAGAAGCCGGAGACATCAAGGTCGGAAAAAAAGCGCCGAGCCGCACCTATGAAATCAAACCGCCGGAAATCAAGATGGTGCGGGAAAAGCTCGATGTTTCCCAGACTGAATTCGCTCTGATGATCGGCGTCAGCGTGCGAACCCTACAGAACTGGGAGCAGGGCAGAAGAAGCCCTGACGGGCCTGCCAAGGCCTTGCTGCGAATCGCGTCAAAGAATCCTGGCGCGGTTCTCGACGCTTTGCATACCGAATAGCTGGCCAGCGGCCTCCTTAAAGGATGCCCTGAAGGGGTGACCCAGTAGTTAACAAGTACAGACGATACCTTTGAACTTCGGGAAGAGCAGGTGCCCCATGGGGTTGCCGATAAACTGGATTCCGGAAACACAGTTCCATTGAATTAACGCCATAATCCTTAATCGGCCGGTTTTAGGGGTAAGGATGAAAAAGACAAAAAAGCGACAAAAACAAAATCATAAAAAAATACAAAAGCAAAAGAAGAGACAGGAGAAAATAAAGAAACAAGTTCTGTCAGCCCGGGAGGCTTCTCCGCCCGATATTGAAGACCAAGTCAGTTACGCTTTTGAACTTTGGGAGGACGGGGAAAAGAAAGAAGCGGAAAAGCTTCTTAACAAATTAAAGAAAAAGCATCGAAATCACTATTATGTCAATTACGGGCTTGGTGCTTTATGTGGATTTAGGGGAAAATATGACGAGGCCATTCAATTTTTTAAAAACGCCATAACAGCCAATCCGGATTTTGCCGAAGGCCACTTCAATTTGGGAGTCGCTTTTCAAAAACAGTACAACATTGCTGAAATGATCGTGGCATACCGGCAAGCCGTAAAAATTGGGGACCCGGATAGTGTTTATTTTCATCACGCCCAAAAAATGCTCCATGTCATGGAAGAACAGGTAAGAGAAAGCGATGGGATCAGTCTGGATGAATACATACACGGAAATACGATTTTCAATCAGGGCATGGAGGCCATGTATTCCGGGGACTGGAAAAGAGCCATTGGTCAATTCCGCAAAACAATTGAAATCGTGCCCAACCAAACTCAATCATACGGCAACTTGGGTATTTGCTATGCAAAGTTGGGCAAGAGAAAAGAAGCCCTCGATGCCTTTGATAAAGCAATCGAATTGGATCCGAATTATGAGTTAGCGCTTGTAAATCGAAAATTTGTAGAATTGTTAGACGATGGAGAATGCCTTAACAAAGAGGTCGCCTCCATTGAGTATTATAAAGATTACGCCATGAAGAACCGGTCCTATATCAATGAATATCTTGAGTCCCACAATCTCATTTCTTCTCAAGATAATAGTGGAGAGTAACCGGATCATTTGTATCCCATCTATTCGATAAGCTTCACCTTCCGGAATCGGCCGATCAAACTCGGTTTGCGACTGTGGGCAGCGGCCAGGGCCTGCATGCGGCGGGCAAATGCCTCGCCCGTGCCCTGGCTGGCAGCCAGGGCGCTCAAATCCCGGAGCACCACTGCGGCTGCATCGTAGTGCTTCGGCTGACGGCCGGCGATGAGGGCCTCTGCCCGGCCCCAAAGGCTTTCCTCCCGGCCGATGAGCGACGCCAGGTGTTCTTTCTGCTGTTCGCGTTGATCCCGTTGGCGCTGGGCCTTGGCTTTGGCCCGTTTTTCGGCAGCCCGCTGGCGGCGTTCGTCTCTGATGGTCTGGGTGCGCATCAGCAAGGTGCTGACCGCCAACGGTTTGTCAGCCGGCGATAGCGTATGGCCCGCCTTGCGTTTTCGGAAGAACTTCAGGGCTTGCTGTCTGAATTCGGCAATACCGGTGGGATCGTCGCCGGAAATGATGCCGCATAGCATGGCATCCTTGTCTGCCTGGGAGAGCGCGGATACGTACCGGGCAATCTCGTCCGCCGTCGGTGCTGTATTTCCCGAGGCAGCGCTGTACTCGGTGGCAGCGGCCAGCAGGTCGGGGTCGATGGCGAGAAAATCAACCAGTTCCTTCAGCGGCGCGGTCAGTTCACCGAGGCCGGGGGGAACCGGGGGGACAGGGTCCTCGTATCCCCAGGCCTCGGGATCGGTCTCTTTCGGATCGTATTCGATTTCCTGAATGCCACGCAGCCAGGCGATAAACAAGGCCCTCAGATCGCCCTGGACGATGCTTTCGCGCAGCGGAAGCATCGCATCCAGCATATCATCGCCTTCGATCCAATCGGGTTCCTCGATATCGGCGTCCAGAGATACGGTCAAATGATTTTTGTGAAACCGGCAAAACACGGTTTCTTTGTTGCAGTACGGCGTCAGTTCGTCCTTTCTCAGGGATGTTGAAGGAAAGCGAAACATACACCAGCGCGACCCCCAGTTGGCCAGATACAACCCGGCATCGAAATAGCGATCCATCAGTCGTTCGGGGTCGGCCTTGAGATCGCCCCAGTTGTATTCGTTGACAAAACGCCGCGAACTGATCTGTGCCCGGCTGGAAATGTCGCGCAACTCTTCCATCTCCTTGCGGGTCAGGGGCCGGTCCAGGGCCTGAAACTCGTAGTACCGGTATTCGCTCATGAGATAAGCCTTTGATCAAAAATTCGGAATTCTGTTAAGCCCATGAAAAGGGCCAATGGAATGTCGTGACGAAAACAGTCAAAACGAAAAAAACGGAGAAAAATTGTTTTTGAATTGCTTATAAGCCCTTAAACGCCTCTTCGTCCTCCGGACTCTGCCACTCTTCAAGGGTTTCGGATACGGATGCGTGGTATGCAGCGTCAAAGGGCTCCACTTTTTTCAGCTTGATGCTTTTCCCTTGAAGTTCATAGCCAAGCATGTCCCCCGGTTCGATCCCCAGCGCTTTTCGAATATCGGCAGGTATCGTCACCTGTCCTTTTACTGAAATTTTGCTGATATGCATGGTGCCCTCCTTTACATCTTTACCGTAAAGATAGCCGGGCTCGACGGCCACGTCAACCTCAGCAGAGGCATACGATGCTCCGGGTTTCTATCGGTTCCATCAAATCCTCAAGATCACACTCTGGGAGAACGACAAACTTGATTTTCCCGGTTTCCTTAATTGTCATAGTATTCCATTATCATCCCTTATACACTTTCCCCCCGGATCGCACCCTAAACCACATACCGCCAATATAACAAGAATTTACCGCAGATCTGCGCCGACTGTTTTTGAATCGGCCGACCTGGCCGATTCAAAGGGATGCCCCGAGGTGTAAGCCCAGGGAAAAACCCGTTTGCCCGGTATATGTCGATTCGCTCGCGGCACTTGACACTCGAGTTCCGTTCCAATATACCGGATCAAAGCCTTACATTTTACCGGATTTAATAATTACAATTTGCCGCTTATAGACATTACAAATTAATGGTTTTATGCCATGGCTGTTGATCGAACCTATTTGCCGAGAGTTGCAGACAAAGAACTTGTCGCGAAATTGGCCTCGACGGGTGCCGTCGTCATAGAGGGCCCCAAAGCATGCGGAAAAACCGAAACCGCACGCAGAATCGCCGCCAGCGAGGTTCTCCTCGACATCGATTGATGATCATCGAGGATCAACCCTCATGGGCGCCCCATCTGCGGTCGAAATCAGTCCTTCGAAGCGCGTCCAAACGACATTTTGTCGATCCTTCCCTTGCTGTAGCGGCCTTACGCGCCACCCCTGAGCGCCTTTTACAAGATTTGAATTTGTTCGGACTCTTCTTTGAATCAATGGTGATCCGTGACCTGAGGGTTTATGCCCAGGCCCACGATGCAAGTGTCCTGCACTACCGTGACAACACGGGGCTGGAGGTCGATGCCATTGTCGAAGCTGGGGACGGGCGCTGGGCAGCTTTTGAAATCAAGCTGGGGACAGGGCACATTGACGCCGGTGCCGCAAGCTTATTGAAATTCGCCGATCGCGTCGATATCCGCAAATGTGGATCGCCTTCCCTGCTCGGTGTTATTGCCGGCACCGGTTACGGATATATGCGCAAAGATGGCGTCGCCGTTATTCCCGTTGGCGCTTTGGGACCATAAACAGAAAATTTTCTTTCAGACAGGATCTACAGGATAAGCAGGATTTTTTACCTGCCGGCCGGATGGCGACAGGCAAGAGGGCTTGCATCGTAGGCATTCGCGCCTATGCTCGTTAGGGTTTGTCCCACAAGCCGCCCGCCCGGTGGCGCCATCAGTGATATAGAAACCGTGGGTCGCTGATATAGTCCGTGGTGGCATGGATTCTTTTACGCGAGGCGGATCAGATGATTTGATCCCGGCACGCGGCCGGGTCAAATGGTGTTTATCCTGGAAATCCTGCAATCCTGTCAAAACAAGGAGTTGGCGCTTTTATTCGGAACAGATATTTGCCCTTCCGGCCATCATTTCCGCAAACCCATTTTATCCACCCCCATCGGCAAAAAATTTGACATTCTCGTCTGGTTTTAGTAACGCCTACTAAACCAGACCAACCGCCGGAGGACACCCATGCACGGTGACCGACGAACCCCGCCTTCTGACCGGATGGTGGGGTTTTGTTGTTTTTAGGGAAACGATGTGGGCCAATAAGGGACTCTTTGATAAAGAAATGCTGTTTTCCAGGTAGGTTGGCACGGCCGGACCCGGTGAACGCTGGGCCTGGTGTCTAAACAAAAACACCGTGTTTCCCTCAATAGAGGCACTTCGATCGGCTCAAGAATTGGATGGAATTTCCCTTGGAATTGTTAAACCCAAAACGATCAAACGTGTCATTATTCAAACTCGTGAAAAAACTGAAATCGAGAATATTACGGCAAAGAAAGACAGTGTGATCAACCAGCTCGACCTCTTTGAAGAGAAGAAGGATCTTTATATTTTGCCGATCCGGATTTTGATGGAATTTGATTGTGAGGGTCCAAATTGCACTGGCCATAAAATGAGCATATTGGATTGGGAACTGGGGCAATTATTCAGAAAAGTGGCGGGAATACAGGGGTGGGAAGATAAAATTCGGAAAAAATAATGGGGGAAATCTGCGCTGAAGACAGAGACACCTATTTTATTTTAGGTAATATGGTCGCGCATCCGCAGACATTTTGTCTGCTTGGCTTTTTCTGGCCCCCAAAACGGTATGCACGACAAAAGCCCCTTTTCGCCTAAATCGGCATGATGTGGAATGCCTTCAAACCGTTGCCGTCCAATTTCTGAACTTCCTCGGCGACAATCTTCCGGTGACACTTTTCAGGGTCGCGTTCAAAACACAGCAAGGCCAACTTGCTTCCATTGCGAACAATGGCCAAGAGTTTCCCAAGACTTTCGGACTTATCGGCGATGCTTTCCCGGTATTCGCTAAAAAATCGATGGTAGTCCCAGGAGCGATACAATTCGTCTCGTAACGCTTTGGGAGCACCCAATTCCTAAAAATTCCGATATTCAATCCCGTTATCCGAAAGGATCTGACCCAGGGCGGTCTTGGAGAACCCTTTTTTGCGGCTGGCCGGCAGTTTCCTGACATCCACCACCACATTGATCCCATAATGAGCCAGATGCGAAATAAATCGCCTAACATCAAGGCCTTCGTAGCCTATAGTATACAGATCCATTTCCATGCTGCTTGTTTAACATCAACGGATTGCCGTGTAAATGCACATTCAAAGGCAATTTCCCGGAACAGAGGGATATAGGTTTTGCATAAAAGTTTGGCCAAAACCTGAAAAGCTGTTGGCCACCATGCACGGTGACCAATGAACCTTGGGCGAATCGGGGTCGCTCATTAAAGGGCGTGTCAACAGAAAAAACACCTCACCATTGGAATCGAAATTCCGTTTTATGATGTAAACCAATCGTTACCGATTACCACCCACGGCCTCTGTTTCTACCATGAACCGCACCCGGGATTTCAAACGATGGATCGCGTGGTCTGTGACCCGCATCAGTCACCCATTTGGTTCAAGGCAAGGCTACCAACGTGCCATAGCGCCGCCCCTGGCTCATCTGAGCTCCAGAAATTCCTCGGTCCCATGGCGGCTCCAATTGGTTTTGTCACAGATCCAGTGGTTTAAAAACCAGCCCCGCGATGGCTGCCGACATAGGCGGATCAACAATAGAAACAAGAGGTGGGTGCAGGCAGTTTCCAATCGGACCAGATGGTTTTTCACCAAACCCCAAACCGGATCACTGCTGCACCCGAACTTATTACCGAAATGATTTTTCTGGATCGAAAGGGACTTGGTCCCGCATTATGTAGTACGTCGCCTTTGTCAATTTATTGGCCAAGGCCTTCGTGGTTAGTGTCCGGTTGCTCTTTGACATCTTTCGTTGAAAGAACCGTTGAGCTTGTGAATTGCTTCTTGCCGCATGATACGCAGCCTCGACGTAGGCCCACGCCAAATAGCGGTTGCCGTTTTTTTTGTTGTTTATGCCTTTCTTCTTGCCGCTAGAGATTCGCTTGCTCTCAACACATCGACAATAGGAAGAATAGTTGCCGGCTTTTTTTTAATCTGCGGATGTCGCCGACTTCAAGCATAATGGTTAACCCGAGAACCTGACCGATCCCAGGTGTGGTCAGCAGCATCCGGTACTCATCTTTTAGCGATATTTTCGCTTTGACTGCAGCCTCAATCTCCTTGACGACGTTACCCAGGTGACGAATCGTGGCCATCTCGTTTTTGGCCAGGAGCAACAAGTGCGGATCATCGAATAGGCGTTCAATGAAAGCATCCCTGAACTCCTTAATGGAGCTGCCGGGGTAGTTCAGCCCCCGTTGCCGCGTAGTCATGCTCTGAAGGCTCAGGATCTGCGTGGTTCGTTGCCGAACGAACATCAACCGCCTTCTGAGCATGTCTCGTATGGGGCGCTCTTCCTTCGGGTAGATGTACCCCTGGGCCAACAGATTCAGACGAAAAAGATGCGCTAACCAGTACGAGTCCCATTTGTCGTCAGTATATTTGAGTCCGGTGTA
This sequence comes from Desulfobacterales bacterium, assembly GCA_016342285.1. GTDB lineage: Bacteria > Desulfobacterota > Desulfobacteria > Desulfobacterales > JAEINQ01 > JAEINQ01. The sequence continues at coordinate 103,191 of JAEINQ010000010.1, read as the reverse complement.
CGGCTGAATTGCAGCCGGGTTGGCCAGGAGCACTTTGAAGCCTGCGTCCTGAAGCCCGTCAACCAGCCAGTACCCGTTGTAGGTGGATTCAACCACCACGCCTTGAAGTGTTTTTCGAAATGGTGACAGTGCCCTGACGACCTGTTTAATATTGTTGTCATGCCGTTTACCGTAGAGCCTTTTGTCCTTTGAGTTGATCACCCCAATGTAGTTATTGCTTGAATGAAGATCGATACCGGCGTAAGTTTGCATGAGACACCTCCTAAATCCATTAGCGTTGTCGTGGAAAACACGCTGGTATCATAGCAGATCGTTCTTGCCATGATTAGGGAGGTGTCTTCTATTTTCGGCACTCGCTGAGAGCCCTTTAATGCATATCAGGCCACGCCGGATGCCCAATTATTATGGATTTAGAGCGAAAAAGAGCGGTTTAAGAATTTTGCATAAAAATAGTGACGGCTTTTTGCCGGGCAAGGAGATAAACGTCAAAGGCGCGGCCGGATCCAGCGGCCGCGCCTTTTGTTGTGGAGGAAGAAAAAAACAGGGTGGATCAGTTGAGGATTCCACCGCCCTGAATGCGCTGGGCCAGGCGGACCACGGGGCCGCCGGCCACCTGGGCCTTGATGGCCTCGAAATCGGCCTCGTTCACGGCCGCCGGACCCACGTTGACCATTTTGGTCGCCGAAGATTGTGGGTTCGCATCTTAAATATTCATTATTCCGAATTTTCAGGAAATAATGTAAAGGTAAAGGGGTCTTAACGGCAAGGGGGCCGGGCTTAAGCATTCATTATTCGAGGGATAGCCAAGGTTTTTGATTTGGGGACGGGTCACACAGAACGATTTATTATCGGAGAGACGCATTTTTACATTGGGAGGGTAACCTATGGAACTAAAAGATCTGGTGTTGAAAAATCGGAGCTACCGCCGATTCGATCAGGAGATCCCTGTTGGCCTGGAAACACTCAGGCAACTCGTTGATTTGGCGCGGTTATCGGCTTCAGGGGGCAATCTGCAACCGTTGAAATACATCCTTGTGGCTGATCCGCTAAAGAATGCACAGGTCTTTTCTTGCCTTGCCTGGGCAGGTTATCTCAAAGAGTGGCCGGGTCCGGTGGAGGGAGAGAGACCGTCGGCGTATATCGTTATTCTAGGAGATAAGAACATCCGACAAAACGTTGGTTGTGATCACGGAATCGCTGCGCAGAGCATTTTGTTGGGTGCAACGGAGAGGGGGTTGGGTGGATGCATGATCGGCTCAATTCGGCAAGAGAAGTTGCGGCAGGTGTTGGAGATACCGCCTCACTGCGAGATTCTTCTCGTCATCGCACTGGGAAAGCCAAAGGAGAGCGTCGAGATTGAAGCCGTTGGGCCGGAAGGGGAGATCAAGTATTGGCGCAGTGACGACGGCACGCACCATGTACCAAAGCGATCTTTGGACGAAATCATCGTTGGTTAGGTGTGGACCGTTTTGGGTAAGTGGGAATGCAGCCTGACCCGCAGGCGCTGACAAGTCTATCATGGATCTTTGCGATGTTTGCAAAGAACCCTGCCGAGGAGGGGGGCGGAGGCTATCGGCCCGGGCCGGTCTGCAACTCAAACCCGAACCGTTCGCCGCAAGACAGGGACATTATCAAATGGAACGCATAAGGTTAGGTGTTATTGGCGCTGGCTTGATGGGCATGAAGCACATTGAACTTGTCCATGCGTGTGGCATCTGTTCGCTTGCGGGTATCTCTGATGTGGATCCCAGCCGAAAGGCGCTCGCCGACGCGTTTGGGGTCTCATTTTATCGAACGGCCGAAGAGCTTATCGACGGGGAGCAACCGACCGGTGTGATCATCGCCACTCCCAACGCCCAACATGCCGCGATTGCTGAAGTCTGCGCGAAACGGTCGGTGCACATGCTGATTGAGAAGCCCATTGCGGACACGCTTGCTCAGGCGATGCGCATTGTTGACATAGCGAATCAGTCCGGAATCCGCGTGCTTGTGGGACATCACCGCCGACACAGCCCTCTTATACGGAAGACGCGTGAGCTTGTTGGTGGCGGTGCAATCGGGAAATTGATAGGGGTCTCCGTTCTGTGGGCACTCATGAAACCCGACGCGTATTTTGACGTTGAATGGAGGCGCCAACGACACGTCGGCGGTCCATTGCTAATCAACCTTATTCATGATTTAGACAGTCTTCGCTTTATTTGCGGTGAAATCAAAGAAGTCTATGCCCGAGCATCTTCTGCCGTGCGAGGATTTGACGTAGAGGATTCTCTGAGTATCTCAATTGCCTTCGACAACGGTGCGATTGGATCGGTTCTGGCTTCGGACGCAACGCCGGCAGCGTGGTCCTACGAGGCAGCGGTCGGCGAAAACCCTCTGTATTTTCGAACTGAAGAAAACTGCTATCACTTCCTCGGCACGTCGGCATCCTTGGCGTTTCCCAGGATGGAATTGTGGCGTTACGCTGATGCAAACCGGAAAGGGTGGCAGCATCCGATGGAACGGTCGCAGATAGCCGTTGGTGAAGCCGATCCCCTGAAGGTACAACTAGAGCATTTTTGCCGAGTAGTACGGGGTGAAGATGAGCCGGTGGTTAATGCCAGGGACGGTGCGGAAACTCTGGCTGTAGCCCTTGCCGTACAGCGCTCTGCCTCCAAAGGGATACCGATCGATCCCTCCGAATTGTTGACGGGTATCGAGGGATGAGAGAGAACGCCGTCAAACTTAGTGCAGATTGTCAAAAATACGATGACGTAAGTTTGCTGAACTCAGATCAGGATTTTGGCGCCATGAATGCGCCGGGCCAGGCCGTCACCGGGGACGGACCAGGCATAATGAAAAACCTGCCGGGCACCGCGAAAGAGCGTGTCGTGGTTCGTGCATGATGCGCCGGTCGGCTTCTGGCCGGCGACGGCGCTCACGGGCAAGGCGCACTGTTTCAATGCGTAGCGGAAGATCTCTTGCCGCCTTTGTTGAGAAGGGCCTTAACGACGGTGGGATCGATTTTGTGTTCGCAGCAGGCCGCATACGCGGTCTCATTTTCGGCAATCATCATTTCAATGGCGGACAGGTAGGCGGGCGACTCGGAGAGATAAAAGGCCAGCGGCTTTGAGAATCCCTGGCCGACAATGCCCTCGATGAACAGCAGACTGATGGGGCGCTGCTGATACAAAACGGTCTGGGCCTGCAGGATGATGCGGCTCTCATCCGGACTCAGTTCCGTCATCAATTTTCGAAAGGCATTGCGGGCCCGCGGCTGGTACATCCAGAAATAGAGCAGATCCAGGGCATGAACGTAAATGCGGTTGGCCGTGTCCTGGACATCGGCGGGCACCCGCTGTTTCATTTTCTCAGGGTTCTGCAAATACGCCATGGCCTGCTCTTCAGGCAGCAGTATTTCCAGTTCGGTATATGTATCCAAAATCTGCTTGATTTTGTGGCCGAGCGCCCTGCGCCGGCGCTCGATGTTCTGGAACCGATCGGCGGAGCCCTCAATGATACCGGCCACAACATCCGAAGCTGCTTTGGAGATGATGGCCGCCCATTTTTGAAGAATCGCCGCCGCCGGGCCGATCCCCAGCACCGCCAGCAAAAATCCAATACCGGCATTCAGACCCACGGCCAGGGGGATGCTGAGAATACTTCTGAAGAAGTTGCCCACCACCGCCCCTTTGGGCAGTCCGCGGAAAATATTGTGGCTGGACAAATAGATGCCGTTGGCCAGGGCCATCAGGGTATACAGCAGCACCGGATGGGTTGACGTTGTAATATTCCAGCCCCGGTCAAGCAGCACGGTTTTGGTGACGTAATCCAGCAGGGGAACCGAAAATCCGGTATAGAGCAGCGAATCGGTGATACGCTCCCAGCTGATCAGATCATTCCACCGAAGCAGGGGAGAGCGCCGCAATCCGCCGCCACCCAGAACGGACTGCACGATGTTGCGCAGCCCCGTAATGCCGAACCAGATAAAGGCCCCCCCGTAGGCCAGAAGCCACCAGTCCTTTGTCAACGCAAACGTGGCAAAGGCCGGGATAAAGCCGACAACCACTTTCAAACTGTTCTTGAGAAGGCTGTTCAAATAGGGTGCGCGGGGCCGGCGCGCGGCGGCGTCCGGCGTCGGAAAAAGGTTCAGTCCGTTTTCCGGGACGCCCTGTATGCCTCCCAGAGTAACGATGTTGCCTTTGGCCGACAGGCGGACGTCGTGCGCCAGCGTCTCCCAGAGATTTTCCCGTTTCAGCCCCACCCGGCGGCAACCGGGCAGGCCGCGCACAAACGCCATCAGCCCCGGCATGTGACTGTGCGGGGCGGGTGGGCGGTAAATCGTTTGCTGCGCGACGCTCACGGTGATGGGAAGACACTGGCGGTCATTATCGCGGCGGCGGATATCGCGCCGACTGCGCCAGGGCAGCGTGTCTTCCACCACCAGCCCCATCCCGTGGGAGTAGGGCGCGCCGCCGGTTGAATCGCTGCCGATCCGGGACTCCAGATGAACACCGGCGTAGTATGCCTTGAGTGAGACGATGTCGTGCAAGATCGCCGTGAGCCGCTCGATGCGGTCATGATCCGGCGCGTCGGCTTGGGTCAGGCGAGCGATGGTGCGCCTGATGATCCGCTTGAGGGCGATCACATTGCCCTGATTGAGGGCCTGTTGCAACTCCATGATGGGAGGGATGTGATTGGTGATGCCGGCGGCGTAGTCCTTCAGATTGAAGATTTCAAGACGCGTGATTTTACCTTCGCAAACATACAGGATCTCCAGGACATCCTCGACCTGCAGATTGCTCAGATTCAAGGTGATGTGATAACCGGCCCGCAGATCCAGCAAGCGGTCGATCACCGCCTTTGGGGAGAGTTTCAGCAATTCCGGCGCGGCTGGATCGTCACCGGGTGTGGCCACGTCGGGGATTTCCGGATTTTGTGCGGGTTTCAGATAGCTGTGCAAAATGGTGTCGCCCGTGAGCCGGTTGAGCCGATCGACCCGCTTTTGGATCCGGCGTCGTTCCGTGTCGTCGGTGGTCGAGGTGTAATCCGCCCGCAGACGATCCATGGCCTGGGGCATCAGGGGCAGTGACTGGGCATGAATGTACTTGGCCAAATGCAGCAATGAGGCCTGGCCGGGGGCGACATAGGCCTTGAATTCGGTCTCATCAAGCACCGGCAGATCGATATCATAGGCCGCTTTGAAGGCGTTGCGATGGCTGGCATTGAAGACTTGCAGCAGGGCGCAGACATATCTTTCCTGGTAGGCGGAAACGCTGGCACCCTCCTTCATCAGCGCCGCGGCTTCCGGCTCTTCGAGAAAACACAGGAAGGCCTGGTCGTCGTGGAACCCGCGGGGGACCCATATCAGTTGGGCGTATGTGTTCCGGAACTGTGCGGAAAACTCGATCCCCATGCGCAGTGTGATACCCATGATCTGGGCGGCCTGCATCAGCTCCGTGGCGGATTTGGAAGAAATGTGGTTGTAGTAGATGACACGCAGGCGGCGGATTCCCTTTATCCAGGCGTCCATGATCAGATGGGTCGGTGACTTGCGCCCCTTGGTGTTGGCATCGTGGACGTGGTCGTCGAAGGAGACCTGATTCCACGCCTCGGGCATTTCGATCAGGTGGTATTCGCGCAAGTAACGGCGGATAACACGCGGCTTGCCGGAAGCCGCGGCCCGGAAATCGTGGGCCAGTTCCAATTGTCGGCGCTGGTCGCCATGGGCGCGCACCAGTTCCTTCATAATCTGCAGCAATACGCGGGCGGTGTTTCTGGGCATTGGGCCGATGGCGGTATCGATGATCTCGTCACGCAGGGCACTCAAGGCGCCCAAACGATCCTCCAACCGCCCGGTGGTCAGGGTCTGGAGCAATAGTATGGTGGCATAGGCAATGCGCAGCCCCCGCGATTCGGCCAGTTCCTTGAGGCCTTCGGGGTGAAAATGGACGTAGAGTTCAATATGGGCAAAGGGCGTTGTTCGCCCACTGCTGATCACCTCGTTGACAAGGGACAGCATCTTATAATCGCGTCGGTCGAAAAGATATCGTGGGATACGCGCCGGCAATGGAATGAGAACCTCTATATTATTTTGCCAAAAAAACAGCCTCGCTGAAATGTGTGGCTATGGACAGTCTGTATCCTTTTTCACTGTTGAATATCAAGATTTTCTGACTATTGCTCAAAATAGTAAACACACCTCTCTCGCTGACGGTATGACTCGATATGAGGTCGGCAACCGTGAAAATGCGTTCACTTGATCAGGTTCATGAGAGGAACCAAAGCCAAAAGCGTGGAATATGCAACTTGAACTTTCAGATTGCGCGCCTTTTTTCGGAGCACAGAAAAGACCGGGTAGATCAGTTGAGGATTTCTGTGGGGTTCGGACGGCACCGAGAATCCTTTGAACCTCGTAGACGCTAAGTGCTTCGATTCGCAAATAGTGAAACGTATTACTGTGCCCGCGATGTGGCTGAGTGCTTATGGATTGCCGCCATCTCCCGGCAATCCATAAAATACATTCCTTTGTGTCCTTTGTGACTCTGTGGTGACATAGAAAAACACATCATCGAATTTATGCCCATGTGCTCTCAGGCGGGCGCCACTTCGACCCGGCTGCAATGAAACGCGCAGGTCTGGCCGGCATCGGTCAGCCGCTGGCTGGTCAGTTGGTTGACCCCCTTGCCGTCGGGGTGAAGACCAGGCCAGCGCAGCCCTTCGGCCACCAGAAGTTCGGGCCGGGTGTCTTCGGTCACCCGGGCAGTCAGATAACACTCGCCCCGATCATTATAAATGCGCACCTGGCTGCCGTCGAAAATCCGCCGCTCGGCGGCGGTATGGGGATGGATCAGCACGCTCGGCGACCCGGCCTCCCGGCGAAGGGCCGCAATTTCATGAAAGGCCGAATTGAGAAAAAGGCGATGGGGCGGGGTGATGAATTCCAGGCCGTATCGACTGCCGCCCTCGGGATCGCGAACCGGCCGTCCGTCGGGAAGCGGGTCGAGCCCCTGATCGGCCCAGGACTGGGAGAAGAATTCGATCTTGCCCGACGGGGTGGCAAAGGACTCGGCATAGGGGTTGTCGGCAATGTTCAGGCGCACGGCCCTGCCGTCGCGGACCCGCTCCTTGTCCACGCCGGCCATGTAGGGGGAGGGGTCTGCCAGAAGCGTTTCGACGCACTGGTCCTCGGTCATGGAAAAAACCGGTTCGACAAACCCCATCCGCCGGGCCAGCGCCTGGAAGACGGCCAGCATCGATCGGCTCTGGCCCACCGGTGGGATGACCGGCTCGGCCAGTTGGATGTAATTGTGGCCGTAGGAGCGATACAGGTCCTTGACTTCCAGAAAGCTGGCCCCGGGCAGCACGATGTCGGCCATGCGGGCCGTGTCGGTCATGAACATCTCCTGGACCGAGACGAAAAGATCCTTCCGGGCCAGGCCGGCCATCACCTGTCTGGACTGGGGGGCCACCGCGGCCGGGTTGGAGAGGTAGACGTGCAGGTACCGGATGGGCGGGTTGTCCAGTTCGGTCAGGGCATGGCCGAGCTGAACCATGTTGATCCAGCGGGTTGCAGGCGGGCACAGATCGGGCCGGGTCCAGAAGGACAGGTCCGATGGCGCCCCGCCCAGCGAACGGGTGATGCCGGCCCCGGGCCGCCTAAAGGCGCCCACCAGCCCCGGCAACAGGGCAATGGTCCGCAGGGCCATGGCTCCGGCGAGCTGGCGACCGGGACCCCAGCCGGTGCGGATGTAGGGGGCCTTGGCCCGCCCGTATCCACGGGCCAGGGACCGAACCTGATCGGGCGTAAGCCCGCAGATGCCGGCCGTCTTTTCCGGCGGGTAATCGGCCGCCCGTATCCGTAGCGCTTCGAACCCGACGGTCCGCTGGGCAATGAAGTCATGGTCGAGAAGATCTTCGGCGATGATCACGTTCATCATTCCCAGGGCCAGGGCCGCATCGGTGCCCGGCCGGAGCATCAGATGGGCGTCGGCCCGTTTGGCGGTTTCTGTCCGGTACGGATCGATGACCGTCAGGCGGGCGCCGTTTTTCCTTGCCCGCTGGAAAAAGGGCCAGGCATGCAGATTGGTGGTCAGGGTGTTCGACCCCCAGATGACGATAAAGTCCGAGGCGGCGGCACTTTCAATGGTGGTGGACGGGCCGCTGCCCAGGCTGGCTTTGAACCCTTCGGTGGACGCCGGGCCGCAGATGGTGGGCATCATGCGGCTGGCCCCGAGCTTGTGGAAAAAGGCATGTCCCGCATGACGATGGACCATCCCCATGTGTCCGGCGTAGTAGTAGGGCAACACCGCTCCCGGTCCGTGGTCGGCGGCTGCCTTGGCCATCTGTTCCGCCACCCGGTCCAGGGCCTCGTCCCAGGCGATGGGGGCAAACCGGCCCGACCCCTTGGGGCCGGTTCGGATCAGCGGGGTCAGGATCCGATCGGAGTTATGGACATGATCGGGAAAATGGATGGCCTTTTTACAGATGAATCCACGGGTATAGGGATGGTCCGGGTCTCCTTTGACCGCCGTGATTCGGCCATCTTCGACCCGGGCCAGCAGACCGCAGGTATCCGGGCAATCCTTGGTACAAACCGAACGTTTCCACATGGCAGGTTCTCCAAGTCGGCAGGTGAAGACAATTGCGATGACACGTTATTGTTTAACCTCAGACACGCGCAGACATCTACAGATTTTTTTTTACCGGCCGACCTGGCCGGTCCAAAGGATTGTACGATGGGGGGCAAGGCCAGGGCGGTTGCATGCGTAAACGCGATTGTCAACCATAGGGGGTAATGTGACGAGGCCGTTGTTTTCCTTGCATAACCAGCCCTGCCGCATTAGTTTACCGGTTAAAATACCGGGACCTTTCACAGGAGATTTGAATCATGGCCGTTGGTTGGGCCCGCGACGGGGCCATTCAGGATCAGATCGACGCCAGCGTCGGTGACGCCGTCAAGCTGGCCCGCAGCCGTCTGCCGAAGGGCGAAAGCCTGATGCACTGTGAGATCTGTGAGGAAGAAATACCCGAAGCGCGCCGCCGGGCGGTCCCGGGGGTCCGCCTCTGCGTCCACTGCCAGGCCGGCCACGAGGCCCGCCAGACCGCCGAGACTTCCGCTTACAACCGGCGAGGCAGTAAGGACAGCCAGCTCAAATAGTTTCCATTCGCTCCGGATGGATAATGACCAGCTTCACCGGGGCCTGCTTGACCGTGACAGGATAACCCCTTTGAAACCCAGCATCATGAAAGCCGGCGCAAATAAAATGGGGGAGAGGAACTGACCGATAAACCCGAACGTCCCCAGGTAAGCGCTGAACCGCCCGCGGAAGGCCGATGGCACCACGGCCCCGACCCAAGCCATGACAGTGGGCATGATCAGTCCCTGGCTGACGCCGAACAGGGCCACGGCCAGGGCGATTATCGAGCTGTTGGGCGCCAGGGATATGGTGGTAAATGCCAACATCCACAGGGCTGCGGCCACGGTGACAATCTTCCGGTAGCTGAAGCGAGACCTTATTTTGCCGTAGACAAAGGAGGTCGCGCCTCCGGAGGCCGTCATGGCCGTGATAAACATGCCGATGTGAAAGGTGTTGGATATGCCGAATCTTTCCAGAAGCTGGGGCATAAAAACGACGATGGAATAAAGAAGCAGATTGCCGAAGAACGTCATGCCGTAGATGATAAAAAGGGCGGGGTTGCTTCGAAAAATCGTCCACACCGACATGCCGTCCTGGGCAACCGACCCGCTTTGGTGCTGGATTTTCGGTTCCGGAACGGCGACGATGGCCAATAGACCCACAGGGATGGCCACCATGTAGACGACAAACGGGAAACGCCATGAAATTGCGCCCAGGGCGCCGCCCATCAACGGCCAAATGACCCCGCCGAAACTCTGGGCGCTGCCGCGCCATCCCATGACCCGGTCCCGTTCGATCCCTTCGTAGGTATTCAGGATCAGTACGTTGATGCCTGCAAAGACACCGGCCAGGCCGATGCCGAGACAGGCCCGGCTGACCAGAAAAACCCAGAAAGAGTCGATGAGAAGGCCGGACCCGCCGGCCAGGCCGTAGAGCAGGAGGGCTGTGATATATGTTCGCCGGACGCCTGAGCGGTCGATGATGCTTCCCATCAATGGGCTGAACAGGGCCATGAACAGTCCATGGGTGGTGATAATCAACCCCACCGATGAGGGCGCAACCCCCAGACCGTCGCGCATGGGGTTGAGCACCGGGGCAATGATACTTCCGGCCATGATGGTCAGGGTGCAGACGAAATCAATCGTCTTGAACCGATTTCACACGACGGATAGCTCTACTTTTGCTTAGGTGACGTGGGTCTGACGTGCGACGTAGGGTCGGACCAAGCACGATTCATTTGACCCGTTCTTTATCGGCCATTTAGGTAAAGGAATATCGTATGAAACAAAAAGGCTTTCTGTCTGGCGGGTTACTCCTCGTTGCGCTCTTGTTCTGGCTAGTCCCGAACCTTTCCATTCCATACATGGACAGCGCTGCCGACCGGTACTTTGAGGATTCCATTAAAAAGGCGGGCGGGACCTACGCGGTGGCGCGGGTCATAAATGCATCGGTATCCGTCATCAAAGATTCGGGCCTGGGAATTGAGCCCTTTGGTGTAGGACTCAACATCTCTGTTGGGCAAGTCGTTGACCCCATTGACGACATGACAGAAAGGCTATCCGACGTTCTGGTCACGGCTATCGTTTCCTTGGGCGTCCAGAAGCTCGTCCATGAACTCACTGCCGGGCTATTGCCAACGGTTGCCAGCATTCTTCTCCTCCTCGGTGCCATCGCCGTTTGGGTTCCCCAAGCCCGGTCACGTCGGATCCCGCAGCGTCTGGCAAGGCTTTTAGGGTTCGTCCTGATTGTACGGCTTTTTCTACCGGCATCGGCGCTCGTCAGCGACTACATCGACATACACTTCATTTCGCCCAAGGTATCCGCCGCTGAGAACGAGTTGAAGCTTGCCTCCAGAGATCTGGATAAGTTCTCCGACATCACGCTGCCCGAGATAGACGGGCTTCTCGGGACCCTAACGAACAGCAAGGAATTCGTGGCTAAAAAATTTGATGAGTTCACGGCCGTACTTGCTTCCCTTCGAAAAAACCTCAGCACGCTGATTGGTAATATGCTCACGCTTGCTTGGCTTTACGTGGCGATGCTATTCGTGCAGGTGGTAGCCCTTCCTCTGCTGGCGTTTTACATTCTGGTTACGTTGTTGAACGCGGTTTTCAACGTGAAGTATCCAGTCGTCTTGGGAACGCCGACGAAGCATGCGAGTCCGTCGCAACCCGATGCTGGAGGATGCCCCACAATTGGCTCCACCTGATTTCGCTACAAAGCGAGCCCGCTTGCAGCGCCTGGGCCTCGAACCCAACTTTGGCGACGCCCTTCGTTGAACAACAGGAGCCCTGCCGGTAGTTGTTCGCAGGAGGCACCGCACGGCTACGATTTGTAAATGATGAGAAGAAAAGGGTTGGAAAAACAGGCGCGGCCGGATCACCGGCCGCACCTGTTTGCGGAGGGAGAAAGAAACAGAGCGGATCAGTTCAGGATTTCGCTGCCATGGATCCTCTGGGCCAGACGGACCACGGGGCCGCCGCTGACCATTGCCTTAACCGCTTCGTACGCGGCCCTGTCCACGGCGACGTTGCCCACGCTGACCATCTCAGGGGCCTGGGCGTAAACGACGGCATCGGCCACCGAAACTTTGCCGGCGACAATCTCTTTTACATTTTCGAACTCGCTGCGGGCCAGATCGATGCCGCCCACATTGACCGCATCGGCCTTTTGGGCATAGACCCGGTCGCCGGCCGGCGCTCCGGCCACCCGGGCTTTAACGGCCATAAAATCGGCGGCGCTGATCTCAACCCCGCCCACATTGACCACCTCGCCGGCCGCTGCCGGGCCTGCAACTGCAAAAATCATGGAAACCCCTGCCAGAACCATCATTGCCTTACGGATCGCGTTTTTCATGGTGTCACTCCTTAAATAAATTCGGTTTGATTGGTTTGATCGGTTCAATCGGTTATCGGTTATCGGTTTCGTTTCCTTGTTGCATTCCCATAGAGCAACCCCCGTGCCAAAATTGCAAAAACAATAAAGATTCAATTATATCAAATAGTAACGGTCTCGACTAGGCGAAGCGACGAGGCCGCCCGGTAATCAGGATGAAAACAGGCAGTTCAAAATGAAATGCGCTTCCTCTGGGATTCGACTGGCATCGGCCTGGAAGGCAGAACGCTCACAGCGTGGGTGCGGGATCGGGCAAAACGGCAACAGTCTATCGCTCGCGAGGCGGGAAAGCGTGACAAGCCTTGACACACGGCGGGTTTCGGGATAACCACAAATCGGCTAGTCTGTCTAGCTTGTATCTTTTGAGGGAGGGAATCGACATGGAACAATGGCAATTACAGGACGCTAAAAACAAATTCAGCGAGGTCGTTGAAAAAGCGCTTACCGTCGGTCCCCAGATCGTTACCCGGCGAGGGGTGGAGACCGTTGTGGTCATTTCAGTCGAGCAGTATCGAGAACTGACACGGCCCGAAACAAACATTGCGGACTTTTTCATAAAATCCCCTCTCCGGGGAAGCGGGATCAAGCTTGAACGAGACACGGGATCGGCCAGGGAGGTAACGTTTTGAATTATCTCCTGAACACCTGTGTCATTTCTGAGCTCGTAAAACCCAAGCCGGTCGCAAAGGTTGTCTCATGGCTTCGCCAACAGCCTGAAAATTCGCTGTTTTTGAGCTCGATCACCATCGGGGAGATCCAACGAGGCATTTCCCTGCTGCCGGAATCCAAGAAAAGAGACACCCTTCAGAATTGGCTCGACCGTGACCTGCGGCAACGGTTCAACCAAAGGATTTTAAATGTCGATTTCCAATGCGCACGGTGCTGGGGAGAGGTTCAGGCCAAAGCCGAACGCGCCGGACAAAAAATGCCGGCCATGGACAGCCTCATAGCAGCCATGGCCCTGGTCCACGGCATGACGGTCGTTACCCGAAACATCCGAGATATGGAGGCAAGTGGGGTTACCCTCTTGGCCCCATGGAATTAAACGTCTATTAAGAAAGAAAATATTAAGGAGCTTTTTTGGTCACAATGACAATCATCGACCTTTTGAAGGACCGGGCCACGAGAAACGCAGACGACCTGGCCTTCCGGTTTATGGGCAACGGCGAATTGGACGGGCCGATCACAGATTGGACCTTCTCCGAACTCTATCACCAGAGCGCCGGAGTGGCTGAAGACTTGATTGAACAAGGTCTGGCGGGTTCGAGCGTCCTGCTCGCCTTTCCGCCCGGACTCGACTTCGTAAAGGCGTTCTTCGGCTGCCTCCTGGCTGGGGCGCGGGCGGTTCCTGTGCCGTTGCCCAATCCCCGCAGCAAGAACCCACTCGGTAGGATCCTGAACACCGCCAGGGCCTGCGACGCTTCAACGGTCTTGACCAATCAGCAGTTGGCAGAAATGGTCGCACCCATGGCGGCCGGGCTGCCGGTTTGCTTTCAGGCGGTGACCGACCGGGTGGCAACCGACTGGGCCGGCCCTTGGGCTGAGATGGACGACGTTGCCTACTTACAATTTACGTCGGGCTCCACCGGTTACCCCAAAGGGGTCGCTGTCAGGCACGCCAACGCCGTATCGAACGTCCGCGTGATGGGCCAGATGCTGCGCCTTGATTCGACGAAACCAGCGATGGTGTGGGCACCCCACTACCATGACCTGTGCCTGGTCGGACACGTGCTGGGCCCGATTTACTATGGATACGAGTCCACACTGATGTCTCCTCTGGATTTTCTTTTTAAGCCGGTGCGGTGGCTGCGAGCGATGAGCCACTACAAGATCGCCAACACCGCCTGCCCGAACTTTGGCTACGAGTATTCGGCACGGCGGATCAAGCCCGAAGACTGCGAGGGTCTCGACCTGGGCCATTGGATCGTCGCGGGAAACGGGGGAGAGCCAGTCCTTCCGCAGACCATGGAAGGGTTCATCAAGAAGTTCGGACCTTACGGGTTTCAGCCGCAGACTTTTATGCCCTGTTATGGCATGGCTGAATCCGTTCTCTTCGTAGCCGGGCTGAAGCCTTTAACCCGGGCGCCACGGATACTCACGCTGAGCACGGCGGAATTGGAGACACACACCGTCCGCATCCTGGCCGACAACGCGCCCGGCGGGCGCCATGTCGTCAGTTGCGGAAGTCCAGGATCCGGCCACCGGGTGATCGCCGTCGATCCCGTCACACTCACCCCGTCTGATTCCAACCAGGTTGGCGAGCTCTGGGTGCAGGGCCCCAGTGTGCCCGGCAGCTACTGGGGACTGCCGGTGGAATCCGCAGCCACATTTGAGGGGCGCCTGGCTGACACGAACGAAGGCCCCTTTCTCCGCACCGGCGACCTGGGCTTTATTGCGGATGGCGAAATTTACGTGACCGGCCGCTTAAAGGACATGATTATTATCGCCGGACGAAACCACTACCCGAACGACATCGAACTCACCGTGCAACAATCCGGCGCGCCGGTCCGCATGGGGGCCTGCGTGGCCATCTCGGAGCGTATCAACGGCGTTGAAGAGCTTGTTATTGTTGCGGAAGTGGATGAACGCCGGCTTCCCGCCGTTGCCCACTCCCAGCTCCCGGGAGCGAAATCTATAGAGGCGTTCTGGGCCTCGGCCGTAAAGACTGTCCAGGGGGCCGTCTCTCAGGGGCACGGCCTGTCGTTACGATCCGTGGTGTTCGTTGAGCCTCGGAGCCTCGAGAAAACCTCCAGCGGCAAGCCGCGTCGACGGCACTACCGGAAACTCTTCCTCAAGGGGGGTCTCGCTGTGCTTCATGAGAAACGGTCACCCCAGACCGTCTGACCAGACGCTTGTTTCATTCAGGTCGTGTGGGTGCTGCAATTGGAAAAAGGGGGGTATTGATAGGGGACTCGGGGCCGGACCGAGCATAATGCTTTATTATCCAATGGTTATGCATAAAACAAGGTGCTTTTCTGGCTATATATCGATGTTTCCGGGGCTAAAAAGAGCGATTTAAGGTTTTTTGTCGCAGGATGTTTTTGTAGGCAAGACCACATAAGAAACAGGCGCGGCCGGATCACCGGCCGCGCCTGTTTGCGGAGGGAGAAAGAAACAGAGTGGATCAGTTCAGGATTTCGCTGCCCTGGATACGCTGGGCCAGCCGGACCACGGGGCCGCCGCTGACCTGGGCCTTGATGGCCTCGAAATCGGCCATGTCCACGGCGGCCGGTCCCACGTTGACCGTTTCGTTCACCGGAGCATAGACCACGGCATCGGCCACAGAGGCTTCGCCGGCCACGATGGACCGGACCTTATCGAAATCGCCGCGGGCCAGTTCAACCGGTCCCACGTTGACCGCATCGGCCTTTTGGGCATAGACCCGGTCGCCGGCCGGCGCTCCGGCCACCCGGGCTTTAACGGCCATAAAATCGGCGGCGCTGATCTCAACCCCGCCCACATTGACCATTTGATCGGCCGCGGCATTGCCCACGGCTGCAAAAATCACGGAAACCCCTGCCAGAACCATCATTGCCTTGCGGATTGCGTTTTTCATGGTGTCTCTCCTTAAATGAATCGGTTTGATTGGTTTGATCTGTTCAATCGGTTATCTGTTTCGTTGTTGCATTCCCATAAAGCAACCCGCGTGCCAAAACTACAAAAAATAAAAATATTCAATTATAACGGGGGTCATGGTATTGCCGGGGAGAACGCGGGACTCTGCATGTCTTCCATGATGAAATAGATATTGTCAAAATGAAAAGAATCCTTCCTTCGGCTTTAATTGCGCCTGCCTGACAGACAGGGCGTCGAAGGGTGGCTGCGGGATTGGGAAGAATGGCAAGGGCCGAGCAACAACGACAGGGCGGCGGAAATGCGTGAAAAGCCGTGACACACCATGAGTTTCGGGATAAATTCGAACCCATCACCGTTGGCTTTGTCACTATAACGAGGAGGGAATATGACAGCACCCAAAGGGTTCGACTACGATTACCTGGTCATCGGCTCCGGATTCGGGGGGAGCGTGTCGGCCCTTCGGTTGTCGGAAAAGGGTTACAAGGTCGCGGTACTGGAAAAAGGCAAGCGATGGCAGAAGGAGGACTTTCCTAAGACCAACTGGAATACGCGAAAATACATGTGGTTGCCTCAACTGGGCTGTTACGGCTACCAGATGATTACCCAGCTCAAACATGTGCTGATCTTTCACGGCGGCGGTGTGGGGGGCGGCAGCCTGGTCTACGCCAACCAGTTGCTTATTCCCCCCGATGAAGTCTTCGATCGGCCTGAATGGGGCATCGAGGATTGCATGGAGGCCATGGCCCCCCACTACCAGGAGGCCAGGCGCGTGCTGGGGGCCAACCCTAGCCCCCAGATCGGTCGTGCGGACCAGTGCCTGCGCGAGGTGGGCATGGATATGCGCGGTAAGGACACTTTTCACAAAAACGATGTGGGCATCTTTTTCGGCGAACCGGACAAGACGGTTCCCGATCCCTATTTCAACGGCCGCGGACCGGAACGCACCGGCTGCACCTTCTGCGGATCGTGCATGGTGGGCTGCCCCGTGGGCGCCAAAAACACCCTGGATAAGAATTACCTTCATCTTGCCGAAGGCAACGGTGCCCGGGTCATTCCGGAAACGGAAGTCACCGGGGTGCGCCCCTGGAACGATGGCTATGAGATTCTCACGAAAAAATCCACGGGGTTCCAACGCATCAGGCGGACATACCGGGCAAAAGGCGTTGTGTTCAGCGGCGGGGTGCTCGGAACGGTTAAGCTGCTCATGCAATGCCGCCAAAACGGCATGCTTCCGAAACTCTCCCCCCAGCTGGGCAACTTTGTCCGGACCAACTCAGAGGCGCTGCTGGGGGTCAAGTCGAGAGATAAAAGCGTGGACTGGAACGACCAGATCGCCATCACCTCGGGCATCTATGCCGACCACACCACACATATCGAAATGGTCCGCTACAACAAGGGCTCCGATGCACTGCTGAACCTGCTGACCTTGATGACCGACGGCGGCGGCAGCATTCCGCGCGGGGTTCGTTTTTTAGGTGAGATCGTCAAGCACCCCCTGCGTTTCGTCAAGCTTCTGTGGCCTCTGGGCATGGCCGCCTCGACCACCATTGTACTGGTCATGCAGACCGACGAGAACTACCTCAAACTCGACTACAAGCCTCGCTGGTGGCGGCTGGGCGGTTACAGCATGAATTCCAAGGTGCCGCCGGGTCAGCGGCGGTCGCCGACTTACATTCCCATCGCCAATGAAGTTGCCCGGCGGCTGGCAGAGAAGATGGACGGCATCCCCATGAGCCTGCTTCCCGAAGCGGCCTTCAACGCCTCGACCACCGCGCACATCCTGGGAGGCTGCTGCATGGGGGCCTCCCCGGAGCAGGGCGTGGTAGGCTTCAACGGGGAAGTCTTCGGTTATCCCAACATGTTCATCGCCGACGGTTCCGTGGTACCGGCCAACCTGGGGGTGAACCCCAGCCTGACCATCACGGCACTGTCCGAATACATCATGAGCCAGCAGCCGGTAAAATGACGGATAAAGGAATTCCCCATGAAAAAAGCATTGATCCTTCTCGTTGCCGCCATGACCGTTGGCATGTGGATCTCATCTCCGGCCGGCGCCCAAACCTCCTGGTGGGATAAGGGCGTTGACATTTTAAAGACGCTGAACCAGGAAAGCGCTGAAACGCCGGCCGCAGACAACAGCTTCGCGGATATCGCCGAGGCCTTCAAGCAGGCCCTTCGCATGGGCACGGAAAACGTGGTCTCCCGCCTGGGCGCGGTCGACGGTTTCAACGCCGATCCGGCGGTTCACATTCCCCTGCCCAGGGAACTGGTCACGGTGAAAACGGTGCTGTCCAAAATCGGCATGTCCGGGCTGGCCGACGACCTGGAACTGAAGCTCAACCGGGCCGCCGAAGCGGCCACCCCCATTGCCAAAGACCTTTTTCTCCAAGCCATCGGCAACATGACCTTTGACGACGTCAAGGCCATTTACCAGGGCCCCACGGACTCGGCCACAAAATACTTCCAGAGCAAAATGTCCCCGCCCCTGGAAGAAAAAATGCAGCCCATCGTCGACGATGTCCTCTCCCAGGTGGGCGCCATTCAGGCCTACGATGCGTTGATGGGCCAATACTCGTCCCTGCCCTTCGTTCCCGACGTCCGGGCGAACCTGACCGGCCATGTCATCGAAAAGGGGATGGCGGGAATCTTCGGCTACCTGGCCAAGGAAGAGGCAAGCATCCGCCAGGACCCGGCCCGGCAGACCACCGCGCTGCTCAAAAAAGTCTTCGGCGTAAAATGATTATTTTCCATCGGCATGGAGCAGCGGGCTGAACAAAGGCTCGGGCGCCCACATCTCCATTGGGTATATTCCATTCTCCATCCTGTCTATCCTGTTCATCCCTGTTAAAAAACCTTAATTTTACAGGGATACACAGGATGATCAGGATAATTTAAAGCGAGATAAAGACTCTGGTTGGCAGGCTGACAGGGCTTGTTCAACCGGGACATCCCGGCAGGGGGCGCCAGTTGCCCTGAGCCAACGGCCAGGATCTGGCCTTTCTCCATCCTGTCCATCCTTTCTCCCCATGGCTCAAGGCATCAATCCGGGGGTTTGGGTTTGAATTGGCCGAAAATGCGTGAATTATGTCATTGCGGCCACGCGCTGGGACCGATAGTCTGCACCCGAACACCTCGGCCCCCAAAGACAGGAGATGGCAATGCCCCATCAGATCGATTTCATCCTTTTCCCCGGCGCCCTGGGGCTGGACATCACCGGGCCGCTGGAGGTCTTCAGCAGCGCGACGAACCTTCTGAGAAAAAAATCAGGCGGCGATACCGGGTACCGGACCCGGTGCGTGGCCACGACGCCGGGGCCGGTGCGGCTCAGTTCCGGGCTGGAAATCGTGGCCGATGCCGGGTTCGACGACGCACCGTCCTGCCAAACCCTGGTGGTGCCCGGCGGCATGGGCACGGAAAACGCCGTGAAAGACCCGGCCTTCATCGATCGGATTCGGGAAAAGGCCCGGCAGGCCGACCGGATCGTGTCGGTCTGCACCGGGGCCTTTATCCTGGCCGCAGCCGGGATTCTCGACGGCCGACAGGCCACGACCCACTGGATCGCTACCGACAACCTGACAAAATTCTTTCCAAGGGTCAAGGTGGTGCCCGACGCCATTTTCACCCGGGATGGCAACATTTACACAAGCGCCGGGGTCACGGCCGGTATCGACCTGGCCCTGGCCCTGGTGGAAGCGGATTTCGGCGCTTCCCTGGCCCTGGAAGTGTCGAGAAGGCTCGTGGTCTATTTCCGGCGGCCCGGCTCCCAGTCGCAGTTCAGCACACCCCTGAAGGCACAGGAGGCGGCCGGCCGCCGTTTTGCCCGCCTGCATGACTGGCTGCTCAAACAGCTCGACAAGCCCATATCCGTTGAACGCATGGCCGAACACGCGGCCATGAGCCCGCGCAACTTCTCCCGGGTGTTCAAGCAGAAGACCGGCTTCACCCCGACCCGATACCTGGAGACCCTTCGCCTGGACCGGGCCAGAGAGATCCTGTCCGCCGGCGGTGATTCGCTGGCAGACATCGCCGAAGCCTGCGGCTTTGGACGAGAAGAACGCCTTCGCCGGGCGTTCCTGCGGCGGTTCCAGGTGACCCCTTCCCAATACCGGCTTCATTTTTACCCTCACGGCACCTGAAGAAAGGACCACAACATGAACCTGCAACTGATCCGAAACGCTACCATGAAAATCACTTATGCCGGACGCACGATTCTCACCGACCCCATGCTGGCACCCAAAGACGCCTACAATCCTTTTGTGGGCGTCGCCCGCAACCCGACCGTCGGCCTGCCCTTTGCCACGGAAGAGATCGTCAGCGGCATCGAGGCCGTCCTCGTCACCCATGACCACCCCGACCACATGGACGCCGAGGCCCGGCGCATTCTGCCCAAGGAGATGCCATTGTTCTGCCAGCCGTCGGATGAGGCGGCCATGACAACGGCCGGGTTTGAAAACGTGATTCCGGTGGAGACCTCCCGGACCTGGGAGGGCATCGAGATTGTCCGGACGGGCGGCTTCCACGGCGCCGGCAAGATTCTTGAGCACATGGGCGCGGTGTCCGGATTCGTACTTCGCGCCGAGGGCGAACCCACGGTCTACTGGATCGGAGACAGCATCTGGTGCGATCCGGTCAAAAAAGCCATTGACGATTTCCAGCCCGATGTGATCATCTCCCACTCCGGCGGGGCGGCTTTTCCGGGCCACGGGTTCATCGTCATGGACGACATCCAGACCCTTCGGGTTGCCAAGGCAGCGCCGGAATCGGTGGTGGTGGCCGTCCACATGGAGGCCCTGGACCATTGCGGCGTGAGTCGCAAAAGCCTGCGGGAAAGGTCGGATCGGGAATCGATTCCGTCCTCCCGGCTTTTGATTCCGGAAGACGGCGAAACGCTTTTGTTCTAAAAAAAGCGGCCGCGGCCGGAATCCGGCCGGATGGTTTCCAATCCCCTGGATACCAAACGCTCATGAGCCCTCCGACATATAGCGTTTGTCGGAAATACGTTCCGATATAGGGATTGTCAGCGTCAACCGGCCCGACGAGGCATTGTCAACGGCCAGCAGGTGGCAGGTGTTCAAACGGAACAGAATTTTGACAATCCCTATAAATTCGAATCAAGGGCAAGGCAAAACGCCCTGATCAGCCCAAGGATATGGAAGGAGAAAAACGTGCTTGAAATCAACGATGCGGTGGCTGTAATTACAGGTGGAAGTGGCGGCATCGGTATGGCACTGGCCGAATACTGGCTCGCCAAAGGCGGGAAAGTGGTGCTGGCCGACGTGGACGAGGATGCCCTGGCCCGGGCAAAAGAGCAACTCGTCGGAGACGTGGTCACGGTGGTCTGCGACGTTACGTCAGAAGAAGATTGCGGCAAGCTGGCCGATACGGCCATCGAGACGTTCGGCCAGATCAACCTGGTGGCCCCCTTTGCCGGAATCATCATGGACGGATTGGTCCTTTCAACGGACCGGGAGACCGGTAAGGTGAACAAGAAAATGCCCCTGGACCGTTTCCAGAAAGTCATTGACATCAACCTGACCGGTGTTTTTCTCACCCTCCGAGAATGTGCCGAACGGATGATCAACAACAATTGCATGGGGCTCATCTGCCTGGTTTCTTCCACCGGATCGTTGGGAACCGCCGGGCAGATCAACTATTCGTCAACCAAGGCGGCCATGGCGGTGATCCCCAAGGTGATCACCGCCGAGTTTTTCCGGCGCGGCCTGTCCGACAAGATCCGCTGTGCCGCCGTTGCCCCGGGTTATGTGGGCACTGCCATGGTCCGAAACATGGACCAGAAAGCCCTGGAAAAAATCGTGGGGGAGGTTCCCATCGGCCGGCTCATTGAGCCTGAAGAAGTGGCATCCCTGGTGGGGGAGATTTACCGCAACGAGGCCCTGGCCGGTGAAACCTACTTTATTCACGGCGGTCTGAGATTGGGCTCCAGGGGCTAATCCGGACTGATATCGCGAAGACTTAAACGGAAAATTATGCCTCAGACGGTTTCGGGGGACGGCGGGCTGAAATCTCAGGCCCTCAGGTTTGAATTGCTCCGCGGGTCCATCTTCCTGATCCTGATCGCCACCTATGTCCTCGTTTATTTTCATCGCATGGCGCCAGCGGTGGTGGCCACCGATCTGATGTCCGCCTTTGGCACCTCGGGCGCCAGCCTCGGGTCCCTATCCGCCATCTATTTTTTCGTCTATGCCGGAATGCAAATTCCGTCAGGCGTGTTGGCTGATACCCTGGGGACCCGTACCTCGGTCATCGGAGGAAATCTTGCCGCTGGTCTCGGGTCGATTCTTTTCGGTTTGGCCCAAAGCTTTTCCATGGCCTGTGCAGGGCGGTTTCTGGTGGGCCTCGGGGTTTCGGTGGTTTTTGTCAGCATCATGAAAAACAATGCCATGTGGTTCAGTGAGAGCCGCTTCGGTTTCATGAGCGGATTGACCCTGCTGATCGGCAACCTCGGGTCGGTGGTGGCCGCCGGCCCGTTGGCCGCCATGCTGGAAGTCCATTCCTGGCGGAACGTTTTTGTCGGCATCGGAATGACCTCCCTGACGCTTGGGGCAATGGCTTTTTTCTTTGTTCGAAACCGTCCGGAAGATTTTCACTTCCCCTCCATCGAACAGATGGAGGGCAGGGCGCCGGTGGCGGCCCGGCATCAACACTGGATCCGGGATCTTTTGGGGGTCCTCCGTCAAATCCAGATCTGGCCGGGGTTTTGGGTACAGATGGGCATGACCGGCGGGATCTATGCCTTCATGGGGTTGTGGGGGGTCCTCTTTCTCCAAGATGTCTACCGTCTTGGCCGGGGAGAAGCCGCCCGATATCAAACCCTGATGCTCCTGGCCTTTGCGGTGGGATCGCTCTTCTTCGGTTGGTTTTCAGACCGCCTGGGAAAAAGAAAACCGGTCCTGATCAGCGCAGCAATAGCCTATGCCCTGGGTTGGGTTTTTCTTTTGTACCTGCCTTGGTCGCCCGGTCCTTCGGGATATATCCTGTTTGGCTGGCTCGGATTCACCGGATCCGGATTTGTCATCTCCTTTGCCGCGGCCAAGGAAGTCATCCATCCGGCATTGTCCGGTATGGCGATCAGCGTGATCAACACCGGCGCCTTTATCGGGGCCACCCTGATTCAGCCCTTTGTCGGTTGGGTACTGGATCTAACCTGGGACGGGGCCATGGCCGGTGACATTCGGGTCTATGCGGAGACCGATTACCACAACGGCTTACTGGTGATGCTGATCTTTGCCGTGATGGGGGTCATCGGTGCTTTCCGACTCCAAGAAACCTTTTGTCGCAACATTTCAGCGGCATTAAAAACGCATGAATCATGAGCCGGCCTAAACCGCTAAAAAATGAAGCCTAGAAATTCTGATACAGCGTTTCAGGCAAATAACCGCCGGCTGTTGTCGTGCACGTAATCGCCGATCTTGCGCGTCCGGGCCATCTCCGCTGCGTCCATGGGCCCCAGGTCCAGGGCGCGAAGGGCCTCGCGCATCTCAGCCGTGCTTCGCGGTCCGGTCATACAGACATCCACGTCCGGGTTGGACAGGACAAACCGGTAGCAGTCCGCCCCGGATAGGGGGGCCTGGCCCGAGGGCATTTTCTTGGCTTTGACCAGGTCCCCCCAGCGGGTGGCCGTGTAGGTGACCATGCCGGGACGGTTTTCAGCCGGAAGCTTGGGGAAGATCTCGGTCTCTGCGCCGCGGTGGGCGGCATTGTACCGGGCATGGAACAGATCGTATTTCGAATCGGCGGCCAGGTCGGGAAAAAGGGGCCGGTTGTGGCCGCTGACGGCCAGGTAGCGAAACATCCCCTTTTCCCGCATCCGCTCGGCCCGTTCGAGAATGCGGGGTGACGGCGGCCGGTTGTACCACCCCAGCAGCAGAATATCGGCCGTGTCGATCCCCAGCGTCTTCAACCCCCGTTGAAAAAGAGTCTCCATGAGAAAGGCCGACCGCGAATAACTCTGCAGCAGGATGACCAGGCGGTCGCGCCGACCACCGGCGATGATGTTTCGAATGGCCCGGGCCATGGCCTCCTTGCGGGTCGAGCCCCAGTAAAAATAGTTCACCCCCCGCTCGAACGCCTCTTCAAAGGCTTCGGTGGGCGCCCCGTAGCTGCACGCCACACCGAGGCGACCCACGGTCAGGCCGGTTCGGCCCAGGATCCGTTGCTGGTTGAAGTCCATGGTCTTGCCTCCCGGCTGTTTGTATCATTTCACAAGGATATATATCCAATTGCGAATTGATGGACGTAAAAAATCCTGTCTATCCTGTGCATCCCTGTTAAACATATTTTTCGAACAAGGTCACCGAATGCACGCATCATCGCATCAACCGGGCCACGGCATCGGGCACGTCGGCAAAGGAACCGGTAAAATCCGGTGTCGGTCCAACCAGGGGCGCCCTGTGCCCGTCATTGGTCAGAGAAAGCGAACCGTAATCGATGGGGTCCACTTCGTCGGTCAGGTAGGTCTTCATGCCGGTCCGAGCGGCGGCCATATCGTTAACCCGATCGTTTCCCACCATGAGACAATTCTCGGGCCTCTCGCCGAGCCGTTCACAGATCTGGCGGTAATAGCCCGCCCGCGGTTTCACATAAGAGGTGTTTTCCATGTGGGTGACCAGCGCGAATCGCCCGGGGGTCAGGCCGGCCCAGGAAAGGCGCTTTTCCTGAACCATCAAGGGAAAAACCGGATTGGTCGCCACCACCAGCGGCAGCCCGGATTGTTCGAGTTCGGCCAGCGCCTCGTGGAGCCCTTCAGGGACCACGGCATCGACGGGAATCCGGTCGTAGTCGGTCCGGTAAAAATCGAGAAACCGCTGCCAGATCCCGTCGGCCGCCAGGTCGGTTCCCCGGGTAAAGGCGTCGAGAAAAAACGCCCGGTTGGACTTTTCGCCCTTGTTCCCGGAAAGGGCGCCGATGGCCTCGATCAGGCGCCGCTGAAACATTTCGGACGGCCACAGATCGACGAAACGTGGCGCAAGTCTTTCAAAATACCGTCCATAGAAGGCCGGTTCGTCAAAAAGAACCATGGTGTTGTCCAGATCGATCAGCACGGCCTTGAGCATTGGGGTCCCTTTCCCACAGGTTGAATCATTGTATCGACCTGTATATCCCAGGCCAGCGGCAACGTAAAGCCGGCGTCGGCCGGTTGCATCGGTTCAATTCGATCAAGAAATACACGTCCACTGGAAAGATTTTAATCGAAATGGACAAAACAGGTTGCCGGTGGGCCTTTTCATTCAACCCTCAAGGTATTATATTCCCCGATCATGATAAAACGATCCTCATTCAAACTGGCGGTTCGCCGCAACTGGCTCCTGTTCCTGGCCGGTGTTTTGTGGAGCGGCGTGGGCCTGGGACTGTGTAAGATAGCGTGGCACTGGCTTGGCGCACTTCCAATCGCCACCCGGGGGCCACTGTCACTCGCGGGGTTTCTGGGTGCCGTGACAGCCTGGCGATTCGCCTTTTCCGCTATCGCCCTGAAAAACATCGACCGATTGCGCCGCCTCTCCGAAAAACAGTGCCTGTTCGCTTTTCAATCCCGGAATAGTTATTTGATCATCATCTTCATGATCTGCCTGGGCTTTTTATTGCGCCACTCCCCGGTTCCAAGGCCCTGGCTGGCCGTTGTCTACGCCACGATCGGCGGGGCACTGCTTTTGGCCAGCGCCCATTATTACCTGGAACTGGCGGGCCGCCGCAAACCCGGATCGTAAGCCCCCGAAAGTTTCTTCATCCCTAGCCAAAGGATCCTCTATGAAATGGTTCGCCATTGCCGCCGCGGGGCTGGCTGCACTCCTGGTTGCCGTTTATGGGGTTTTGTTCACCGAGTTCGGCAACAGCCTGGTATCGCCCCTGATCGCTTCCAGCATCGGGAAGAAAATCGGCCTGAAGGTTCGGGTTGAAAAATACGAACTGCGCATCGGCCGCTTTGCCCTGGCACTGGCTCTGGACGATACAAACCGCATTGAGACAAACGGAATTTATACCCTTTTTTCCCAGGCCATCGATGCCAGCTACCGGGTACGCCTGGACGATCTGGAACGCCTCGCACCCCTGACCCGGCGCGCGATGAAGGGACGCCTCCATACAAAGGGAACCGTGAGGGGAAACCAAAAGAAAATGTCCGTCTCCGGCAGCTCCGACATTGCCGGCAGCGACACCGTCTATGACTTTGATTTGAAGGAACTCAAACCTGACCGCCTCATGGCCAAAATCAAAGGGGCCGATCTTTCCAAGCTTCTCTATATGGGCGGGCAGCCGGATCTGGCCGGCGGAAAACTCGATGCGGATCTTCAGCTCGTCTCCCTGGACCCGGAAAAACTTCAGGGCACCATCGTAACGACCGTGTCAAACGGGACGGTCAATCGCGACACCATGTCCAAAGCATTCGACTTGAAGATGCCTGAAACGGACTTTAATGCCGATACCAAAACGTTGCTGAACGGAAACCTGATCGACACGACCGCCTCGGTCACCTCAACGATAGGGACCCTGGTCGTCAAACAGGCCCGGTTCAACGTCAAAGAAACGCTTCTGACCAGTGACTACCGGGCGGACATTGCGGACCTGGATCGGCTCTTCTTTGTCACCGGGCGCCACCTCAAGGGCGCCATGGGGATATCGGGAGACGTAAAGAAGGGAAAGGATCTCGTCGTCACGGCCCACGCCGAAACCCTTGGCGGCGCTTTGGATGCCAGGCTCCTCAACGACGACCTGCATGCCGACCTGAAAGCCCTGCAGACCCTGGCAATGCTGAGAATGCTCATTTACCCGCAGGTTTTTCAATCCGCTCTTACCGGAACGCTCGACTATAACCTCAAAGCCAAAAAGGGAACGCTTGACACCACGCTTTCCGATGGCCGGTTCGTACCCACCGTCATGACCACCCTGATCGCCCAACTGGCAAGATTCGACCTGACCCGCGAAGTATTTCAGGGAAAGCTCACCAGCCATATTGACGGCGAACAGATCCTCTCCGACGTGGACCTTCGGGCCGCCAACGCTTCGGTGACCGGAAACAACGCCAGGCTGAACGCACAGACCCGGCAGATCGACGCACGCCTGAAGATCGTGGCCAACGACAACCCCTTGGACGTGATCATTCGTGGCGACGTGGCCAAACCCAAGGTCGACGTGGATGTGAAAAACCTGCTTCAGCGCGAAGCGGAACGGTATATCGAAAAGCAGGCGGGCGGCCAGATCAAGAATCTTCTTAAAGGCTTGTTCAAATAAAACCGCCAGCGCGGTTTTATCCATCGCACCCCATCAAAGCTTGATGAAGTCGTAAAAAGTCCCAAATCCCATCCTGCCCCTGCCTCCGCAGGGGCAGGCCCTGCGAAGGCAGGCATCCATAACAATTTGAAATCACTGGATTCCCGCCTTCGCGGGAATGACGAAAAAGGACGGCTTTCGTCTTTTTACAGGCCTGTCAAAGTTTGAGCAGCCTTGCGGCGTTTTCGCAAAAGATCATCCGTTCCAGGCCCCGATCGCCCCCGCAGGCTTTTTGTACTGCCCGAACAGCCGGCAGGTGGTTGCCGTAGGGCCAGTCCGAAGCAAAAAGAACCCGCTCGGGTCCGAAAACCCGGATCAATTTCCGGATCGTTGTCGGTGACTGGAAGCTGATGTCCACCGACATATTTGCCAAAGGTCCCAGGGTGTCCATGACCCGGTTGACTTCAAAGAGCCCCGCGTGTCCGGCGATGAAGGAAACGCCGGGAAACGCCGACGCCAGGCACACCGCGCCCTCGATTTGCCCCAGATCCGGGTCCTGTCGACTGGTTTTTTCTTCTCCCAGGTAGTACGAAGAGACCCCGCAGTGAAAGAGCACGGGGAGCCCGTGAGGCGCAAACGTCTCCACGGCGGCCATCATGTCCGGGCCGTCCAGGGGCCGTTGTTGGATGATGGGGTGAAGCTTGAGACCCCGGGCGCCGCGAGCCACATGATCTTCCAGTTCCGCGGTCAGGTCGCGGGGTCGGGTGAAATCCACGCCGGTAAAAGGGAGGATGGCTTCATCGATGTCCGCGGCCCGGGCCAGGTCGTCAAAGGTCACGTGGGGGGGGATCGGCATGGCCACAGCCCGGGTGACGCCGGCAGCGGCCATGGCGGCACGCAGATTTTCCAGAGTGGCGGTGGCGTTTCTGGCCCGCTCGGCCCGGGTCACGCGATCCATGAACAGCCGGTCCAGCAACGGGGCGAGTCCTCCCATGTTGCTGTGAAGGCTTCGCTCCGAGACGCCGATCAGGTCCATGCCGCGCGGCTTCCGAACCCCCTTCTCCCAAATGAGCCGTCCTCCGCCGGGGTAGAGAATGTCTCCCAGATGACAGTGGATATCGATGATCATAGGCCCGCTCTGCAATGAAAGGAGACAACCTCGGCACGAATTCAGCATGGTTACTGAAACAGCAAGCGTCTGTATATCATCCGACAGAGCGGCAATGGCAAGAGAATTTCGAAGTGATCCGCTATTTTTCCACCCCCTCCCGGCCCGCCCATTGGCTGGAGAAACCCAAGTTCTTCGGGGCCGTGTCGATCATCCGGACGATTTCATCTCGGTGGGCATGGACACGGTTTTTTGACCTCGGCCAGAAAGACCATGAACTTCCGGTTTTGAATCATTTTTCAGGGGACAGGGAAAGTGTTCGGATGTACAAGGCCTCGGTTTCGCTGATTCCCAGGGAGAGCAGAAACGCGTGGTGGCCGTCCGGTGCCCGGAGTTCAAACGCCCGGTGCCAACGGCCCATGGCCGCATCGTCCATCCCTGCGGCCTGGAGGATGGCGACCCAGGTCTCCTTGTCCACACCGGCCGGGGAAAAGCCGGCCGAGACCGAGCGCAGCATTCCGGCCAGCACCCGCTGCTGGCCCTGAAGGTTGCGGATCTGCTGGCCGAGGGCCGAAAGGCGCTGTTTGAGCACTTCGGTGTCCGGATCGGTATCCGAATCGAGAATGTTCCGGATCTCCTCCAGGGTCAGTCCCGCCTGGCGGTAGGCACAAATCGTTTCCAGCCGGTCCCGGTCGGATTCCATGTAAATCCGGTATCCGCTGTCGGTGCGTCCCGAAGGCTTCAGCAGGCCGATTCGGTCGTAATAGAGCAGGGCGGTTCGGCTCAGTCCGAACTGCCTGCCCAACTCGGTGATTTTGTACATCCGCTTTGCCCCGTTGGTGATACTATCGGAATTATGCGGCGGCTTTCTTCCGCCAGGATACGTCATGGATAGATGTGGGGCTTGAATTACCGAATGATCGGATTGTCGAATAAGATCCCGTCTATCCTGGCACGCAAATCCTTTTTGGCTCTTCGCTGTTTCATAAGGGCAAACTGTTCCGGACAGGGTCAGGAGGGTGCCGGCTCGCGGCTCGGAACTGTCTGAGACGCTTAGGGCCCGTTACCCGGACAGAACCCCGTTCGGCTGTGAATGCTTCTTAACAATTCAAAATATAGGCCTTTTCTGGGTTGTCATGTTTCCCGAGCCAGCTTTTCCCCGGTCTTCAGGAAATGGTTCATGGCATCTTCCCAAAACCGGACTGCCGAAAGGAAGCGCTCTTCGGTGAATCCGTCGATGAATCGGTTTCCCGCATCGGAGATCCCGGTGTAGACGTAGGCAATGTGCACAAAGGATCGCTTCGGGCCGGCGTCCTCGACCTGGATGCCCAGGGTGCAGACCCGGTTTTCCGGGGTGAACCGGGCGAACTCCACCCGAAGTTTCTCTTGATCGTGCCGGGAGATCACCCAGACCGTGTCCGCTTCTCCCTGCCCCGGCGTGGTAAAAACACATCCCGCTTCGGCCACACCCGATTGTGAATAGATCATCTTGTACCGCCAGCCGTCGAGCCATTCGGCTTCTCGCACCGGACAGAGCAGGGGAAAGACGTCCGATGGTCCCGCCTCGATGGTCTGGGTGTATTTCCAGACCGCCCGTTTTGCCGTGAATGTCTCGTTCATCGATCCTCGATTCCAATGGGATTGTTAAGACAATTATCGAATTGACGGATTGTCGAATTCTATCCTGACGTCCTGTTTATCCCTTTATGGATGGAAACCAATTAAACCGTGAAGCCGTAGACGGGTCAACCGGTTTTTGTCGGAAAGGAGGTGTAAGGAGGCAGCCCGACGCTTCAGGGTAACTTTCCTGAAAAAATCCTTGCAAAATACATACAGATTATGCACACTAGTATGCATAAATAATGCATGCTATGTCAGGAGGCCTTATATGAGAACAACGTTAAACATTGAAGATGATCTTGTTGAGAGGGCAGCAAAGATTACGGGAATCAAAGAAAAAACAGCGCTCGTCCGTAAAGGGCTTGAAACCCTGATCAGTTTGGAGAGCGCTAGACGTTTGGCTCAACTTGGTGGAAGCGAAAAAAATATTCAGGTGCCAAAGCGGCGAAGACCGGAGTTATGAAATGATTCTTGTCGATACCAACGTTTGGATCAATCATTTAAAAGAATCTAATGCTGAACTCATTGAACAATTGAACATTGGCTTTGTTGCATGCCACCCATTTATTATCGGAGAATTGGCCTGCGGAAACTTAGGTAATCGCACTGAAATTTTAATGCTTCTCCAAGCGCTTCCCGCTACACCTATTGTTGAGCCAATAGAAATTTTGGCTTTCATTGATAACAATTCATTAATGGGACGTGGTCTTGGATATGTAGATGTTCACCTACTATCTTCCGCAATTCTTGGCAATGTTGTATTCTGGACTCTTGATCGTCGGCTTCATGAGGCTGCAAAAGAATTAGGGGTTTCATATTGGGGGAGATAGTGCCCGTCCACGAATCGGTTTTTGAGTGGGTGGGCACCCATAGATGTTTCCAATTCATAAATGTGAATTTTTGTCCAAGGTCAAGGAAATCAAGCCATTGCGCGGAGGCGTGGTGTGCTACGCCGCACAAGCGATGGCGCCGATTGACGCCGAGACTTGTCCGCCTCTGGCGGGTTGGGCAAAAAGGCCATTTATGGATGGAAACGAGCTAACAAGACGGTTGCAACTGATCACATCCAAACCGTCTCAAAAGGAGAGATCGGCCCCCTGATTACGACCCTTTCCGACGAAAAACTCAAATAACTTGTTTTCGCTTTCGAGATTGAAAAACCCTGCTGATCCTGCCTATCCCTGTTCAAAGCTTGATGAATCATACATTCAGCGTTGTAACGCCAAAAAGCCACTTGACATCATAAGTCATAAAACATAATGTAGCATTATGCGAATTACATTATCCATACCTGACGAAGTGGCTCATCGATTCCAAGCAGCCGTACCAGCCCGTCAGCGATCTCGTCTCGTTACACGGTTGTTGGAACAAGAATTATCAGAACGAGACAACTCGCTGGCAGCTGCGTGCCGAGCAGCCAATCGTGACAAAGCCTTGGAACAAGAGATCGACGTGTGGCAAGCATTTGAGGACGGAATCGAGGAATGACCGAGCCCACTATCATGCGGGGAGATATTTGGTTGGTGAGTCTGGATCCAACTCAGGGTTCCGAGATAAAAAAAACGCGTCCCTGTGTCGTACTTACACACAACGCCATAAACCGACTTCGTCGTACTGTTGTTGTGGTCCCTCTCTCCACCGCTGCGAAATCACACCCTCCAATTACAGTCCCGGTTAGTTGTCAGGGGGGCTCTGCCGTAGCCGTCGTCGATCAGATTCGAGCCGTTTCAAAACACAGGCTCAAGAAGAAGATCGAGTCACTATCTCCGAAAGAACTTGACGAGATCTGCCAGGCAGTCACGACAATACTCGAGATAAGATAGGCCCCCTGATCACAACCCTTTCCGACGAAAAACTCAAACAGGTTCGCCAGGCGACCCTCTTTGTCTTAGCGCTTTAGACGGGGTCCTGAAAAACGGCGGATTTCCTTCAAGGAAGGAAATCCGCCGTTTAAATCATAATCATCGCCCCCGTATTTGGCGCAATCCTGGAATGGTCACTTTTTGCGAGTCTCTCCACCAGGGAAGGAGCGCTCCGCGAGGATTATTATGCGGACTTGATCTTGTCCAGGTTCATCTTGATGATGGGGCTGATCTCCGGCGGATGCCAGTCGGTCTTTCGCGGGTCCTCGGGCCAGGTAAAAGGCAGGTGCCGGACCTCTCCGGGCGTTTTTGTCTCTTCGAGCATGGCCAGGGCGCCGAGGATCACCTGCCGCTGCCCCGCCCGGTCGTTCACCTGCCCCAGGGGCCGGCCGTAAGGGTATTCGATGGCGGCTGAACGGGGAATCCCCACGTCGTTATGGAATTCCCAGGTCGGGGTCAAAACCACGGTGGAAAGCCCTCGTTCTTCCATATGGCGGGCGGCCAGTCCAACGGACCGGCAACAAAACGGTCAGGCAGGGGTGAGAATGACGGCGTCCACCCCCTCTGCCAGCATTTGTTCGGTCATGGGGGCGATGGCCTGGTCCAGGAAATCGTTGCTCCATTGGTAACCGTAAAAGGAATAGGCGGTGGGGGCCGAGCCGCCGATGATCCCTTCTTCGGCCAGTTCATCCAGAAGGCCGATGGGCAGCATGACGTTGATGTCGTCGTTGATGTAGCTGGTCTTGATATGCAGGTGGTTCACGTTCACATCCGCACCGGTCGTCCTTTTGGGGATGGCCCGAAAGGTCGGATCGCCGTAGAGGGGCTCTGTCTTCTCCCGCGCCATGTCAAAAGGCACATCGGTCTTGAGACTGACCCCGGCGGTGGTCACCGCCGCGACCTTCGCCTGGCTGAGCGGCATTTTTAACGTCGCAAAGGGGATGTCTCCCTCGAAGGTCTCCGGAATGAACGATTTGATCCATTTGGTCAACTTGGGCGGCAGAAACTTGAAGCCGTCCACGGTTTTCGTTGTTTGTTCCACGTCTCCTCCTAACTGAGGTTGGGTTTCGAGGGATGGAAAATACGCAAGACTGAATAGGATGTATCTTTTATATGACGGCTTGCGATAGATTTCAACGATGACGATTTCGTAGAAACCCCGATACCCGAGTTACGCTTCTTCCTTCGTCATCGCGATGTACCGTGATGTGCGCATAGAGATCTGACGCCGGAGAGGAGGTAAGGTCGGCAATCCCGAAAGGTTTCCAATTTCGAAACCTGTAATGGGAAGCTGTGCTGCACACCCGCCCCAAAAAGAGGATCATTTCAATGATGGCGCCCGCCGACACAACGACATCGTGGGGAATCATCAGCCCTAAAATCCAGCTTCGAGCCGGCGATCTGGTCATACAGACCTCGCTTTTCGTCCAGGTCCTGAGCCTTTTTTCCTGCTGCCACACCATCCGCGTCGCCGGATTGAAAAACCAGTTGGAAATTCAGGAAAAAAGATGGTGGCAGGTGCTGCCGACAATTACGATTCCATTTGGCAACATCGACTATATCGATCTCATCCACCCGCCCGCACCCGAACACGAAGACGACCAGATTGATCCCATCCACACCATTTTCCTGATGACCCGGAACCCCAGCCAACGGGTCGACCTCTTAACGCTTCGTTGTGGGAAAAATGCCAGCAGTCCGAATCGGGCGGTTCGCTGTGCAACGCTAATTTCCGAGATCACCGGCAAAAGGGTCGGTGTACACAATCCAAAAAACATCCCTTTGGCCGATTTCGAGGACACCTATTTCTGCAACGGTTGCGGCCATAGGCTATCGCCCGCTACCGAAACATTGCACTGCCCCTACTGCGGCGGCAAAGACATCCGTATCAAGTAAGGCTTCGTCCCGCAGAAAGGCTCCTGCTTGCCGGCCCTGGCACAATGCTTATCTTCCGATTTAATAAATTTTTCCCGCCATTAGCCGCGAGGAATTGGTCCCACGGATATCCATCTGCGAAAATCCGCGAAATCCGTGGATGAAACCGTCACAAAGCAAAGGAGGTCAACCATGGCAACGGATATTTTTTCCCCGTTTAAACTGAACCGATATGAACTGAAAAACCGCCTGGGGGTCGCCCCCATGACCCGGATCTCCTCGCCGGGGGACAGCGTTCCCCGGCCCGACGTGCTCGATTTTCTCGTCACGCGGGCCAGAAACGGAGCGTCCGTGGTTTTCTCGGAAGCCATCGTCACCGACTACGAAAGCGCCCAAGGCTACCCCAGGCAGGCGCGGCTGACCACCCAGCGTCAAATCGACGCCTGGCGGCCGGTGACCAAGGCCATTCGAGAGGCCGGGGCGGTCTCCATCTGCCAGATGTTCCATTGCGGCCGCATGGCATGGCCGGAGGTCAACCCGGCGGGCCGGGTCATCGCCCCGAGCCCTGTCGCCCCCAAACAGAACAACCCCCTGACCGGTGCCCCTTATACCGTTCCCGACGAGATGAGCCAGTTCGACATCGATCATGTCATCTCGGGGTTTGCCGAGACCGCCATGGGCGCTATGGAGGCCGGGTTCGACGGGGTCGAAGTCCATGCTGCCCACGGATATCTCACCAGCCAGTTTCTATCGGCCTATTCCAACCAGCGCACGGACGGCTACGGCGGTTCGTTAGAAAACCGGTTCCGGTTCGCCCATGAAGTGATTTCGGCGGTCCGGGATCTGGTTCCGGAGGATCGCATCCTTACCGCCCGCATTTCCAACTGGGGCATTGCCGACATGGAAGTCCCCCACTTTGGCAGCGCGGAAGAATGGCAGGCGTTGGTCCGGCTTTTTTCCGGAGAAAACCTGGATGCCATTTCGGTCTCCACCTACGATTTCAGTGAAAAACAGTTCGCGAACGAAAAGACCATGGCCCAGCTCACCCGGGAGGCCACGGACCTGCCGCTCATGATCTGCGGCAAAATCCATGACCGGGCCAGCGCCCAGGATGCCCTGGAACATGCCGACATCGCCCTGAGCGGCAAGTCCATGCTTCTCAATCCGAACTGGGTGGCCGATGTCCAATCCGGAAAGGTGATGGCGCCTCACAAAGCCGCCGACGCCGACATCGCCTACTCCGACACGCCTCTGCCCTGATCCTTGCGGTTCTCCCTGATGGCAACAACGCATTGATGAACCGCAGACGGACGCAGACCATCGCAGGCGGAAAAGATTGCTGCTTACCGTGCCTACTAATCAGTCCTTCACCACCCGTGCGCTTCAGTCTTCGCCTTCGGCTTTGTGGTGATTCAAATAATACGGTATCGTACTTATGAATCCGTGGACTTAGCGGGGCATACCGGACGGCCCAGTCGCTGCGGGCAGGGTTTGCCTCGCCCGCAACGACCCGCCGTGTTGCCCCCCTTGACAGCGGGGGGCTTTACAGGCAAATTTCAGGCGCTCGTCAGTTGCTGCCCTTCAACATGAAAAACGGTTTCGTCATATGGACGTGGTTGTTGCGACAAGCGAGAATTTTCCAGGCTGGCTGGAACTGGCAGGGGAAGTCGAAGCCCTGTTCGGCCCCATGGTCGAAGATGCCGATTTTCATCAAGGGCTGCGTTCGGCCATCGAAGAAGAGCGCGCTTTCTGCATTCGGGAGGCGCCGGAAACACCCGGATCCAGACTCTGCGGCGGCATCGTGATCCTTACCTGGGCAAGGGAAATCGCCTGGTTTGCCGTCCGAAAAGACTGTCGGGGGCAAGGGTTCGGAAAGGCGCTGCTGGCCCATGCCATTTCCCGATTCGAAGCCGGGGCGGATATTTGCGTTCAAACCTTTGATTCGACCGTCGAAGAGGGGCGTCCGGCCAGAAGCCTATACCGGGCCTTTGGTTTTGTCGATCACAAGAGGTGCGCCCCCAATTCGGCGGGCCTGCCGACGGTTGTCATGGTTCGAACGAAGGAGAACGAATGAAAATTCGATCCGTTTCCGCGGAATTCAGGCGATACGTCCAATGACCGAAATCGTCGACCCGAAATTGTTCGGACTGCCTTCGGCCACCTGCATCGAGAAGCAGGGAAAGAATGCCTACGCCATCGTGATCCGGCGCAAAAGCCGCATCATCATGAAGGACGGGCGAAACATCCTGGCCAAGGCTGAAAAGATCCGGGCTGAATGTCCGGGGGCAAGAATCTCGGTTCAGACCACGGCACCGGTATGCAGCAAGACCCGGGCCTTTCTGATGGAAAACGGCATTCCCGTCGACACCTCGGAAAATCAAGGGTAGTCTTTGCCGGTTTGAATGAAGCCTGAACGATGGTAGACCTATAAAAAGTCGGATATTCACCACAAAGGCCTATCACCGCAAAGATGCAAAAATCGCAACGTTTTTAACATGATGCTCTCTTAAAAAGTCAGCAATGTGCCCACTTTTTTGATTAACCACGAAGAGCACGAAGTACACGAAGCTGAAATCATTGCATATTATTACGACCTCTTCGTGCTCTTCGTGTCCTTCGTGGTGAAGAATGGGCTTTTTACGGGACTGTCAAAATTGGAGCCAATCCTGTTTGTCCTGTGAATACCTGTATTCGTAAAATAAAGGACCCACCCCATGCCCAATCCCGTCCGCCTCAAATGCATCCAAGGTCTGAAAGAAGGCGACACCTTCACCTTTGAGCGCACCTTCTCCCGCCAGGAGACCGAACAGTTCGGCGACTTGACCCGGGACTACAACCCGGTCCATTACGACCGTCGCTGGACCGACGCCAAGGGGTTTGACGGCCTGATCTGCCATGGGCTGCTGGTGGGGTCGATAATCTGCGAGTTCGGCGGCCAGGTCGGCTGGCTGGCCACGGGCATGGATTTCAAGTTCATCGGTCCGGTTTATTTCGGGGATACCATCTGCTGCACCGTCACCCTCTCCCGCATCGAGGAAAACGGGCGGGCTGAAGCCGAAGCGACCTTTACCAACACCGACGGCAAGACCGTCTGCCTGGCCCGTCTCACGGGCCGCCTGCCTATGGAACCGGAACGGGAAATTCTCGATCGGATGGTCCACGAGGGGGATCCGACCAACAAAATCGATGGGGAACGGGCCTATCGAATCGATCAGCGTCTCTGCCTGAAATCGGAATCCGTATCAGACTGAAAAGGTTTCATGCCGGCCCTGTTCCGGATCAAAATAGTCGATGACCGTCCGGTAGGTGTTCAGGTCGATCCGGGCCGTGGCGTGATGGGGATCATCCCGCCAGCTCAGCACGATCTGATCATCCGGCGCGTCCTCGACGGCAAAGGTGCCATCAAAAACAGGATAGCTGTTACGAAACTCCATAAGCCGGAGCAGCCGCTGAACCACGGGTCGCTTGATATTGACTGCAATTTCGTCCAGGGAATAATTGTGGCGGTTGATATCGCGGCCGTTCTTGGTTACCTCCACCAGTTCCACGTCGTTTTCTCCGGCCAGCAGGCCGACATAATAGACCTGGGGAATGCCCGGGGAAAAGAACTGGATGGCCCGGGCCGCCAGATAGGAATCGTCGTTGGATGCCAGGGCCGAATAATAGGTGCAGTTAACCTGGTAGAGGTCCAGATTGTTGTATTCCGGACCGGAGTAGATTTTCCGAGCGCTGGATCCTTTTTCAAAGAGTCCGTTCACGGTCTGCTCGATTTCCTCCTCGGTCATCAACTCCGCCACATCCACCGCGCCGATGCCGTCATGGGTGTCCAGGGTGGTGATCTGTTTTCGGGGGCAGATGGATAGCCAGTGGCGCAAACGCTCGCTGGTGTGGTGATACAGGGTGTGCAGCACCAGCATGGGAAGGGCAAAGTCGTAGGTCCAGTACCCTTTGTCGGCAATCTTGTGGTGATAGCTGTAATGTTCGTGGACCTCGGGCAGGATGTCCACGTCAAAAGGCGCAACGTATTCCTTCAGCCATTCCAGCAGCTCCCAGACCTCGGGTTCGAGAAAGAAGCAGTTGGTCCCCATACGGATGGTCGAATAGGCAAAGGCATCCATGCGGATCATCTTGGCCGGGGTTCGGGCCAGGTGGATGAGAAAACTGCGAAGGACCTCCTTGGTCTTGGGGGAGTTGAGGTCCAGGTCGATCTGCTCGTAGTCGAAGGTGCACCAGATTTTTTCCCGGGAACCGTCGGCACGATGGATCATGGTATACGGAGGGCGGGGCTTTCGCGTGTAGACCTTGGCCAGGTCTTCATCGCTGATCTCGCCGGTCGGGCTGAGCTTTTCGAAACCGAGAAACATGTCGGCATACTCGGATTCCGCGCCCTTTTCAAAATAGTCCTGAAAGTAAACGGACTGGCGGCTGATGTGGTTGACCATGAAATCGATGATCAGATCGAATTCAGCACCGATGCGCTCCACATCGGTCCAGGTCCCGAAGGCCGGATCGACTTCGGTGTAGGTCAGTGGGGCAAACCCCCGATCGGCCGACGACGGGTAAAAGGGAAGCAGGTGAACCCCGCCCACGGCCCGGCGCAGGTACCGCCGCAGCACATAATGCAGCTCCAGCAGATTGATTCCCAGAGAATCCGGATAAGTGATGAGCTGGACCTTATTTTGAATCGTCATGGCTCTCCGCTTTCATCTTACCGTCGAAACGGTAATATTCGATTCCTTCCAGAATGCCGCCGGCACACGCGGCCCCGGAAAAGAACACTTTCCGGGCCCCGCGCAAAGCCTCCATCTCATGGCTGTAATTGCCCACCACCACGCCCATGGGCTCGCCGCGCAGCAATTCCTCGTCGTTTCCCGAATCGCCGCAAACCAGAAACTGGCGCAGGGGGATCACCCACTTGTAGCTCAGGTAGCGGATCGCCTTCCCCTTGGAGGCCCGGTAGGGCAGGATGTCGAGAAACCGGTCGTGGGAATAAATCAGGTTGTACCGGCACTTGTTGGCCAGCAAAAGGTTGTGGATCGTCGATAGGCGGTCCTTTTTCGGTTCCATGTCGTAGCTGATCTTGTACGGCCGCTGGGTGTCCGCCTCCTGGTATCTGAGAAAGGGGAGTCCGTCAAGAATGGAGACGATTTTTTCGCGGTTCCACTGATGGCCGATGTGGGTGGCCCACCCCCGCCCGAACTGCTGGCGCGGGCCGTAGTAGATCTCCGAACCCACCGAGCTGACGATCACGTCCGGCTCGGGGACACCGTGCTCTTGGAGCACAGCCTTGGCCGAGGCGATGGTGCGCCCGGTGGCCACGCCGAACCCCAGGCAGTGGCGGTTGGCCTTGATGAAGTCGACCAGGGCCGGGAGATGCGAGTTGTCTTCACCGATCAGGGTGTTGTCGATATCGGTGATCAGAAACGATCTCAGGGAGAGCAGCCGACGTCCGATGGCGTCGGTCGGCACGATCTCGGCCATGTCCGTGGCGCCGACCTTTGAGGCCAGCCTGGTGATCCTGTCCACATAGGTTGCGGCATGGCTTTGCCACGTATAGTGCTTGCGAAGATTCAGCACGCCGTTTTTGGAATATCGCTCCCAACGGTCTTCGTCGGCGATGATCGTTCGTATGGCCGCAGCAATGGCCGACGGCTGGGACGGATCGACCAGAATGCCGTTTTTGCAGTTGCGCTCAATGTCGAGGGGGCCACCGTCCCGAGTGGCGACAAAGGGCAGTCCCGTTGCCGAGGCCTCCAGCAGCGTCAGGCCGAAGGGTTCAATCATGGCCGGATTGACGAAAACGCCGCGGCTGGCGGCAGCGATACGGTACAGGACCGGAACCTCCAGTTCAAAGTCGTGCTTCTTTGGAATCGCCATCTTTCCGTAGAGATCGTATTTGTCCATGAGAAGCAGCATCCGGGTCAGGACATCGCGTTCGTTCTCCTCCATGGCGTCGATGTCCTTGCGGATGCCGGCAAACACCGCCAGGTTGGCCATGGCCTGGAGTTGGCGGTCTTCGCCGTAAGCCTGAATCAGTCCGGAGATGTTCTTGCGCTTGTCCGGACGGCACAGGGCCAGGATCAGCGGCTTGTCCGGATGGATGAAAAAGCGGTTCATCTCCTTGAGCATGGAGGCCTCGGCATAGATGTCGCTCTCGGGCCTTTCGCTGTCGGCGACCATGTTGTGGTAAAACGGATAGAAGGTCTCCACATCGATGCCCGGGGGAATGACAACGAACCCGGGCACGTTGCGGTTGTCATAAAGGCCGTACTGGGCATCGATCTCCTGCTGGGTACTGGTCACCACCAGATCCGCGGACGCGAGGATCTCCTCTTCCGCCTCGATCCGGCGGTCGATCTTGTATTTCTTGACAACGTCCGCCTCGCGCATGCCGTCTTCCATCAGCTTCTGCAATTTCGACCGCCCCAGGGAGTGGCCCGTATAGACAAAGGGCAGTCCGAAAATCCGGGACAGGTGTAGGGCGATATAGCCGGCGTCGGGATAGTGGCCGTGGACGATATCGGGGAGAGTCCCTTCCCGTTTGATGAACTTGATGGTCTTGTCCACGAACTCGTCCAGGTGGGGCCACAGCATCTCCTTGCGCATGTACTTGCGGCCCCCGCACTGAATGCGGACGATGCGAAATTTTTCACCAACGGCCTCGGTGGGCGCCGCATAATCCTCCGAGACCCGTTTGTCGGAGACAAGGCGCGTGAAAAGATCGACCTGCTCGACATCCTCCCGAAGGCTCAGTTGCCGGCCCAGTTCGACCACGTACTTGACCTGGCCGCCCGTATCCGCATCCCGCCCCAGTTCCAAATTGTGGCCACGAATCAGTCCGTGGATGCTGAACATGTGAATATGGATCTTTTTCGGTGCGGCCATTTTCCGTCTCCTAAAACAAACGCTGTTGAGCATAGAATTGCCGATCTTCTGGAACGGCGCCGGCAAGCCCGCAGATCCGGGCAGCAAAATCAGCGGCGGTTACCGCAATGTCTTTTAGCGCTGCACCGCGAAGCAGCCCCAGGGCCAGAATCGCCCCATAGCCGTCCCCGGCGCCGACGGTATCCACGACGGTGATGTCGGGCAAAGCCGGCGCCTCGACCACCTCGCCCGCCGTCACGATGCAGCTCCCCCCGGCGCCGGCGGTGATCGCCACCAGTTCAATGCCGTAGCGGCCCATGAGCCAGCGGGCGCAGTCCACGGGGGAGTCGGGTCCGCCGGCCATTCGACCGATTTCCCGGCACTCCCCGTCGCTGAGTTTGAGTATGTCGGCGTAGGCCAGGGAAGATTCGATGACGGCCCGGGTATAATGGGGCGGGCGAAGATTGATATCGCAAAAGCATCGGGT
Source organism: Desulfobacterales bacterium (assembly GCA_016342285.1). Lineage (GTDB taxonomy): Bacteria > Desulfobacterota > Desulfobacteria > Desulfobacterales > JAEINQ01 > JAEINQ01. The sequence goes on along the minus strand of JAEINQ010000010.1, from coordinate 62,565 downwards.
TCGCGGCCCCCGGCGTTCCAGCAACGCTTTGAGCTGGCCCCCTGCAAAGGCGGTGCGCTGAACCAGCGAGCCGAAGTAGATCATGTCGGTTTCGGCCCAAGGGAGGCTCTCGGGCAGATGGTCGAGGCGCAGGTGATCGTAGGCAACGTCGGTCAGGATGTCGAAGGTGGCTCCACCGTCGGCGTCCAGGGTCACCTCGACTGCGCCCGTCGAATAGAGGGGATCGACTTGCAGGTCGTTTGCATCAAACCCGCTGTCCACAATGGACCGGCGGATTCGCTCACCGTCCGGATCCTCACCGATCCGGGAGATCAGTCGCACCGGCACACCGGCCTGCTTCAAGTGGAATGCAAAATTGAACGGGGCGCCACCGATCCGCTGGTAGTCCGGAAAACGGTCGATCAAAATCTCACCAATGACGATAACCATCGCAACTCTCTATCTTTTAAGGAACCAACTTCCGATAACGTACGATAACCATTTGAATTTCAATCCGGAAAAATATTTAGCCAACTGGGGTCATGATAACAAAGTCAACGCCATATTACAAAGAACGTCCGAAATGCGCCGCCAGCCCGCATGCTTCATGGGTTTTTCAACGAGGCAGGATCTGGACAAATCCAAGACCGGGCGGTATGGTGCCCATCCGATGCGTTCCAAGGGGTTTTTCCAGCAACGGCAGCCCTTGGGACCGCCACCGTTACCGATCCTTTCACCATGGAAAGGCGCGCATACGATGAAATACAAAGAAATCCTTGATCACCTGGCCCCCTGCGGACTCAACTGCAGCAAATGCTTTGCCTGCACCCGGGGCGACATCGCCAACCACAGTCGGGAACTCAAATCGCTGCTGGGTAATTTCGACGTCTATGCCGATCGGTTTTCAAAATTCCTGCCGGCCTTCAAGGACTATCCGCCGTTCAAGCGGATGCTCGATCACCTGGCCGAACCGGACTGCAAGGGGTGCCGGGAGGGGACCTGCAAGTATCCCAACTGCGGGGTGGTGGACTGCTACCGGGAAAAAGGGGTCGACTTCTGCTTTCAGTGCGAAGACTTTCCCTGCGAAAATAGCAATTTCGATCCCCACCTGAAAGCACGCTGGATCAGCATGAACCGGCGGATGAAAGAGATCGGGGTGGAAGCCTATTTTGAAGAGACCAAGGACCTTTGCCGGTACATCTGAATGGGTCACGGCCTGAAACTGCTTCTAAGGAACCAACTTCCGATGAAGCAAGATAACCAGATGAATTCAAAACTGAAAATTTCCACATAGCGTCTTGCCTGCGCAGGCAGGCATCCAGACTCTCTTTTAAATCACTGGATTCCCGCTTGCGCGGGAATGACGAACCGTTCCTTTCCGATATATGGCCGTTCGCGGCCTGGAACCGCTTTATAGGAAATCCAATGCACCTGTTTGATCAAGACATCACCTTTGAGCAGACCGCGACGATGGTCTTCGAAGGAACCACCAGCGATAACTGGTCCATCAACGGCACCCCCAACGGCGGATACCTCATGGCCGTTCTGGCCCGGGCCATGGGGCAACTCACGGAAAAGCACGCCACGCCGATCCTCACGGCCAACTATCTTTCCCGGTGCACTCCCGACCCGGCCCGGGTCGTCGTGGAAAAACTGGCAGAATCGTCCCAGTTCAGCCGGTTCAGGGCCTCGCTGTTCCAGCAGGAAAAGGAGAAAATCAGCGCCATCGGCACCTTTTCCAACGGCAACGGAACCGCCGCCGTAACCCGTTACGAAAAGAGACCGCCCGAGATGTTACCGGTGGACGCCTGCACTGCCATCCCCGAGCTTCCCGGATACACGGTATACCGCCACTTGGACCTGCGCCTGGATCCGGCATGCGCCGGGTGGATGACAGGCGGCGAGCTGTCGGAACGGTCGGAACAAAAGGGCTGGGCCCGGTTCAAGGACCGGCGCCCCGCCGACCCCGAGGCCCTGTTTCTCATGGCCGACGCCTTTCCCCCGGCAGTGCTGGCCAGCCAGGGGCTAACGGCCTGGGTACCGACCCTGGAGTTTTCAGTCAACATCCGGAACCTTCCGGCCACGCCGTGGCTTAAATGTGTCTTCCGCACCCGGTTCATCAATCACGGACTGGTCGAGGAAGACGGAGAGATCTGGGACGAAGAGGGCGGACTGGTGGCCATCTCGCGGCAGATCGCCCAGTTCAAGAAGGGTTGATGGCGATGCTGGATGCTGGATGCTGGATGCTGGATGCTGGATGCTGGAAAAGCCGATAACCCGTGCTCGGTGGTCCGTCAAACACAAAACACGGAACACAAAAAACCTGCTTAACAAAGAACGGGCATCACCGGCGCCCACGGTGCCGGCCCAAAGTCTAAGAGAGCACCTCTATCGGTTCACATGCTTCATGAATGATTCGGGAAAACCGTGCCGTCGCACCAGGCGCCGGATCATACGGGCCACGCCGGTGGCAAGGGTCCGCAGCGATTCGGCATGAAGGTTTTCTTCCACCTGCCGGTCAAAAAGAAGCCTCAGGGTCGATTCGAAGCCCTCTTCGGCAAAAGAATAGGCCACCACCATGGGAACCTTGGGCAGTGGATACAGCACCACGGAGCGATCGGCATGGAAACCGTCGGTCAGCTCCCTGCCACTGAAAAGCCCCAGAAGGTCGAAAAAAAGATCGGAATCCCGGTCCGCCACCTCTTTGATGGGGATCTCGCATCGCTGCATAAAAAGCGGGTTGAGCTCCCGCCCCCCGGCCAGCTCCACGAAGGGGACCCATTGCCCGGCCGGCTCAGCCCCCTTGGCATTGAGGACATAGTCCAGCAGCGGCATCAGCAGCCAGTTGTTCACATGGATGTCGGTGTGAATGTTGCCCTGGGAATCGATCTGGAAATTTTTCCCCAGGCACCGAATCGCCAGCCGGTCGCCGGCCACGGTGGCGCCCAGGCGCGGAGCGGCTTGGGCAAAGTCGAGGGCGGGAACCTTTTTTTTCAGGGCGGCAATGCCAGCAGCCAGAGTCTCATCCGCATTGGCCGCCTTGAGGCCGGTCACATGGGCGTTTTGGGCCAGGGCGGAATCCAGGTGGGGGCAATCGGCCAGGCGCTTCTCCCCCTTGAAGACCAGGACGGAAAAGGCCAGGCAGGTGGCGGCTCCGCAGTCCCGGCAGTCGGTTCGGGGCAGAAGCTTAAAAATTTCCATGGGGTTTTTCAGTGTTGTCATGTAACCCTCCGGATGTTTGACGGCAAAAACCTAAATGCCGTTTTTTCCAGGCCATGTCAAACATGGAAACAGACCTCGGACATCGCCCGATCGGATGATACGCCTCTTTTTTGTCTTTTCATCTGTTGCCGATAGTGATTTCTTATGGGCAGACAATTTTAACCTTTTGATTATCTTGACTCTTTTCCTGGCCTGGAAGCGCGGTTTTTCACCCATCGATATCATTTCACAAAAATGGGACTCGGCAATTGTCGTCGCCCTGCGACGCCGGTTCGGTGCGCCTGCCCGACCCGCTGCTTGACCGATCCGTCAATCCCCTGTATTTTCCATTTTCGGCCAACAGACCGCTGCACCCGTTACCGGTAAGGACCTGCCACCACTACCAAAAACAGGAGATCGCCATGAACAGTCCCATCAACTACCCCAAACGGATCGAACGGATCCGAAACGAAATGGCCGCCCGGGGGATCGACGTGTTCATCGGCACGCGGATGGTCAGCGTCACCTTTGTCTCGGGCGCCTTTGCCCCATGGCGGGGCGCGGCGGTGGTCACCCGGGATGGCTATACGGGGCTGGTCAATTTCCTCATCGACCATGAACGGGTCCGGGCCGAATCGTGGCTGGAAGACATCTCCGCCTATGCCCCGATTCCGGGCATGGACATGCTGGACCTCGTCGTTCACAAAATCAAGGAACTGGGTCTGGCCAAAGGCGTCATCGGCGTGGAGTTGGGCCATTCGCCCCGGGGCAACACCGGGTTTCTCTTTGCCACGGAGTACGACCTGCTCCGCGCCGCCCTGCCCGAGGCCACCTTTGTCAACGCCCTTTCCGTGGTAGACCGCGCCGCCTACGTGAAAGACCCGGCCGAAATCAGGATCATGCGCCAGGCCACGGCCATGGCCGACAGCGCCATCGACGCCGTCCGTGATGCCCTGTGCGTGGGCATGACCGAGGCCGAAGCGGTGGGGATCGGGGAAATGGAACTGCGACGCCTGGGCAGCGAATACCACTGGGCCGTCACCGGCTCCACCGAAGCCGCCTCGGGCTACCGGACCGCCTACCCCATGTGCGGCACCACCCAGCCCACGGCCAAGATCATTCAGGCCGGTGACAACGTCATCGTGGACTTTCACCCTTTGTTCCGGACCTACATGTCCGACCTTTCCCACAACTTCATCCTGGGTAAACCCAACCCAGCCCAGCAAAAACTTGCCGATGCCTACCTTATGGCGGCTGAAACCCTGGTGGCATCGCTGAAAACCGGCAACACCGTGGGCCAGGTCTGGCAGGCGGTCAACGACAACCTGACCCGGACCGGATATGTACAATACGCCGTACCGTTTTTCGGCCACGGCCTGGGCGTGCTGGGTCACGAATGGTATCCACCCATCGGCAACGCCGATGAAGTCCGGGACATCGTCTTTGAAGAAAACGTGGTGGAGGTTGGCTTTTTGTCCATCACCGTCCCCGGGGTAGGCGGCATGCGCCTGGAGTGCCCCATCCGGGTGACGGCAGACGGCGGAGAGCCCCTGGCCGCCACACCTCTGGCGTTGACTGTGGTCGATGTTTAAGGGCCGTTAATCGCTACAGGATGCCCCTCCCACAAACATCGGCAAACCCCGTGAAGACGTTGGCTTCAATTCGAATGGAGAAAAGCTATTGACTGCAATGATCGGACCGAACACGCCCTTTCCCATTCAACTCACCAACAACCTGACGGTGGTCGGCAATTACTATTTCAACCTCTATCTGTTCCGGGGCAAATCAGGATCGGCCCTGGTGGAAATGGGGATTTCAGCGGTGGTGGACCGGGTGATAGAACAGCTTGATGCCTTGGGCACCGAACCGGATTATCTGGTCATCACCCACCCCCATAGCGACCACATCACCGGTCTGGCCGGACTGATGGAAAGGTATCCGGGTGCAACGGTCGTGGCCGGCGCCGGCGCCAAAGAATTTGCCACCCATCCCAAGGGGATTTCGACCATGATCCGCGAGGACGCCTTCATGGCCAGCGCCCTGACCCAACGCGGCATCGCTCCGGGCCGCCCGCCCATCACCGGCTTCTCCTTTCCAGACAACATCCTTGAGGTGGACGGCGAAACCACCATCGATCTCGGGGGCATTCGGCTGCACGGCCTGGCCGCCAGCGGCCACTCCCCGGGAGGCCTTCTGGTTCACTGCCCGGAAGCCCGGGCGGTCATTGTTTCCGACGGCCTCGGTTTTCACTTTCCCGGCCAATGCTTTTTACCGCTATTTTTCACCGGGTACGCCGACTACCTGACGACCCTGAAAAAAATTGCCTCCCTTCGTCCGGAGATCGTCGGCCCGGGCCACCAGGGGCCCCTGACAGGCCCCCTTGCCCCAAAGGCCCTGGACCAGGCATGCCGGGCCACAACAGACCTCCTGAACCGGATTGTGACAGACCGTCGAGACGACGAGGACATTGCCGCGGATCTTTTCCGGGAATTCTACCGGGACGAATTCACCCTCTACAGCGAAAAGAACATCCGCGGCTGCTGCCGGCTTTTGGTGCGACGGGCCAGGGAGTTCAGCGAAACAGCTTAAGCCCTTGCCATGGGGCGATGACAAGACATCAAATTGACCGGCCGCAACGTTGATGATAGTCTCCTTCTACTACCCTATCCTTGAATCGACGTGGCTTCCTCTGGAGCCCTCGCGACACCGCTTCCCGATGATTTAGGCAACGCTTTAGACCAAAGGAGGGAAAGATGACGGCAAACCCCGCTCAAAATGGTCGAAAAGACTTGCCGGCCGCCCAAAGGGGCGTCTTTTGGAAAGGCCTGTCCATGTTCGCCCTAATTCTGGTCTTTTCCCCCGGTTGCGTGGAACAAAAGATGTCGGTTCAGGAGGCCCGGGAGGTGGCCGTCTCCATGAACCAAAAGGCCTTCACCCCGCCTCCGCGGCACGTGGATGATATCCTCTCCGTTCTCAGCCAGACCATTGAGGCCAGCGACACGGCGGACATGGAAGCGGTCAGGGCAAACGCCGCTTCGCCGGGTCCGAATCCGGGCGAGAGGCCCATAACGTTCTACACACGGCGGGGGATGGCCCTTTCCGGGTTGGGGCAAGTGGCCAAGGCCCTTCCGGATCTGCAAAAAGCCTATGCACTGACGAAGCGGTCAAAGATCTGGGACCCGGACATCGAAAAGGCACTGGCCATGGCCGAGACCCAGGTGGGCAATTTAAAGCGGGCCGAGGCGCTGTTTCTGAATCATATCAGTCACCAGCAGGCGCGTGGCGTGGCCTATTCCCAACTGGTCAAAATCTATTCCAGGCTCGGGGATTTCGACGCAGCCAAAAAGATCCGGAACCGAGGTGTCGCCCTGATGGAGCAGCGACAACGGATGGGGCCTTGGAAAGATGTCCATCTGGGCCAGATCGAATTCTGGTATCTGATGGGCCAGGGGAAGCACGCCGAGGCCGAACCGCACATACGAAGGGCCTTAAGGGGCTGGACCGCCATGAAGCAGGAATTCCCCATGGGGCCGTCCATCGGCAACCTCTTTCTGGCGGAGAATCTCGTCGTCCAGGGGCGGCCGGTGGAGGCCGAGGTCGTCGCGCGCCAGTCCATTCGGGAGGCCCTGGCCCTGGGGCAGCAATCGAGCGCGACCGGATATGCGCTATCGGGACTGGGATCCGCCCTGCTGGCCCAGGGGCGGCTGGCGGAAGCGGAGAAGATCTATGGGGCGGCTGTGGATATCCTGGGCAGGACCGGCTTTTCCGACGATGCCTTCCCAATGGCATGGATGAAGATCCACCAGGGCGAGATCCTGGCGGCCCAGGAAAAATACGGGCGTGCCCTGGCCGTGTTCAATCGGGCCAGAGACGGCCTGGTGACCAACCAATTCCTGTTCACGAGCTTTTTCCAACGCAGACCCGGGGTGATCTTCACCCATCTCATGGCCGGTGAGGTGGGTCCGGCCATGGAGATGATCGAGCGGGCTTATCCGGTGGTCAGCCAGGGAATGGGGGAAGAGAGCTATCGGGCCGTTGAACTACGGGCGATGCGCGCCATGGCCCAGGCGCGGAAACAGAACCTGGAGGCCGCCTTGGCCGATTTCACCGCTTCGGTGCCCATCCTCATCAAGAAGCGCAAAGCCGCGGAAAACTATGTGGCCCGCCTTCGGCAGACCCGCATTATCGAGGCTTACCTGGACGTTTTGTACCGGGTTCAGGGGACCGATCTGGCTTCCCGTCACGGCATCGACCCGCCCGAGGAAGCCTTTAAAATGGCCGAGGCCCTGAGCAGCGGGTCGGTCCAAAAAGCCCTGGGTGCCAGCGGTGCCCGGGCCGCTGTCAACGACCCCGATCTGGCCAATCTGGTCCGCCGGGAGCAGGATGCCGTAGCCCAGGTCAAGACCCTTGAGGAAACCCTGACCGACATCCTGGCCTCGCCACCCGATCAGCAGGACCCGGCCGCCAGGGAAGAGGTCAAAGCCACCATTGACAGCCTGGAAAAGGCCCAGTTCGCCCTGAATGAAGAAATCCGGAACCGGTTTCCCAAATACGCCGATTTCGTCGATCCCGAACCCCTCGGTTTCGAAACCCTGCAGCGCCTGTTGGGGCCGAACGAGGCCCTGGTGGCCTGCACCACCACGAGACGCCGAACCTATACCTGGGCCATCCCGCCACAGGGCGCCGTCACCTTCGCCGCCGCCGACCTGGACAGAGAATCGCTCCAGCGCACGGTGAACAAACTGCGCCGCGCCCTGGACCCGAAGCCCGGGTCCTTCGGCGAGATTCCCGACTTCGATCTGGAAGCGGCCTATGACATCTATCGAAAGGTGCTCGCACCGGTATCGGCGGGATGGATGGGGGCCGAAGAGCTCGTCGTGGCGGTTTCCGGCCCTCTGGGGCTAATTCCGCTGGGAATCCTGCCCACCGACCCGACGCCCATGGCCTCCGGCGCCGGCCTGTTGTTTGAAAACTACCGGAAGGTCCCCTGGCTGATTCGAAAGAAGGCCATTACCCGGGTTCCGTCCGCATCGGCCTTCGCCCTCCAGCGACAGGCCCCCGCCGGCCGCCCGGGCCGGCGCGCCTTTGCCGGATTCGGCGACCCCATCTACAACCCCGGCCAGCTTTCCGAGGCCGGAAAGAAACCCATGGAACTGGCCAGCCGGGGCGGTCGGCTAAAAATCCGCGGTGTGCGGGTCACCGACAAGGGGTCCCTGGACAATGAAGCGATCCTCTCCAGCCAGATCGGGCTTCTCAACCGGCTGCCCGACACAGCGGACGAAATTGAAAGCATCGCCCGGGCCATGGGGGCCGATCCATCACGGGACGTCTACCTGGGACGCCGGGCCAGCGAAGAGGCGGTCAAGTCTACGGACCTTTCGGACCGGCGGGTCATCGTTTTTGCCTCTCATGCCCTGGTTCCCGGCGACCTGAACGGCCTGGATCAGCCTGCCCTGGCACTGTCGGCCCCATCGGTAACCGGGCAGGCAGGCGACGGCCTGCTCACCATGAGCGAAGTGATGCAGCTAAAGCTCGATGCCGACTGGGTTGTTCTGTCGGCCTGCAACACCGGCGCTGCCGACGGTGCCGGCGAGGAGGCGGTTTCAGGGCTGGGGCGGGCCTTTTTCTATGCGGGAACCCGGGCGCTTCTGGTCAGCATGTGGCCAGTGGAAACCACCTCGGCAAAAAAGCTCACCACCGGTCTCTTCGAGATCCAGAAGAAGAATCCCGGCCTGTCACGATCCGCGGCCTTTCGCCAATCGATCCTGGCGCTCATGGACGGGCCGGACATCCGCGACGATGACACGGGAAAGACCGTGGCCAGCTACGCTCACCCGCTATTCTGGGCCCCCTTTATCATCGTGGGCGACAGCGGCGGGAAATGAATCAGGATTCCAGGGGCCAGATGGTCGAGGAAGAAAAAACAAACTCAGGGCTCCTTCACGGGGACCCTCGAACCCTTGAACCCTTGACCCCTCGACCCCTTTCATCCTCACAGCACGCCGGTCTCGGATAGAAAATACAGCCCCAGGGCCGCCACCACCAGGCTGTGGTGGATGTCGCCGTTTCTGAGCATTTCCAGGATTTCCGCCCGGGTGACCAGCTCCACCTCAATATCTTCGGCCGCATCAAGATGCTGGTCGCCGCACCGAACGCAGCCGGCAGCGTGAAAAACGTGAAGCCGGTTGGTCAGGATGGCCGGATTGGCGGAAAGGGTTTTTAGCAGGGTCATGCGGCCGGCCCGGTATCCGGTTTCCTCTGCCAGTTCCCGGGTCGCTGACTGCTCGGGCGTGTCGCCGGGATCCACCATCCCGCCCGGTATTTCCAGAGTGATCTCATCGATGCCCAGTCGGTGCTGGCGCACCAAAACAAAGCGACCCCCTTCAGTGGTGGCCACCACATTGATCCAGTCCCCGGCGTCAATAGAGAAAAAGTCGTGGACAACCCCTTTTTCCGGGTGTCGGCAGCGGGTCCGCTTCAGCGCGAACATTCGGTTTCGGTAGATCTCTGTGGCCGGCTCTTTCTTCCAGCGTTTCACCGTCGGCTCCCCTATTTACGCAATAAACACATGTGATCATACCCATGGAATCATGGGCGCGGACCGGCAAAGCGCTGTACTATTGCCCAACTTAGGTTTGGGTGTCAATCGGAGTTGGTTGCAAGGACGGTCAGCGGCAGGAGGCCAGCAGGCGGAGGCGAAGCCTGGATCGGTTGGACGTCTTTTGAAGAATTGCTTGAAGGCGATGTTTCGTGTATGGTTTTTCCATTCCGACTTCGAATTAAAAGGAGACCCTGCCACCATGGGAAAAAACCGTAAGGCCCTAATCGTTTTGGCTGTTGTGATTCTTGCCCTGGCCATTCCCTATTTCGCCTTTGACCGTGAATCCACGACCCTGACCCAAACCGTCCGGGAGCGGCTTCCCGGAAAATTCGTGAGTCTATCAGACGGATACACACACTACCAATGGGCCGGGCCGGAAACGGGTCCGGTGGTGGTGCTGGTCCACGGGTTTTCCACGCCGCTGTTCAACTGGGACCGGAACGTACCGGCCCTGACCGCCGCGGGCTTTCGGGTATTGCGCTACGATCTGTTCGGCCGCGGGTTTTCCGATCGACCTTATACGGACTACAACGAAGACCTGTTCGACCGCCAGTTGATGGAGTTGCTCGGCGCCCTGAAGGTCAACGGACCGATCCGCCTGGTGGGCCTCTCCATGGGGGGAGCCATTGTAACGATCTTTTCGGCCCGCCATCCGGAAAAAGTGGAAAAACTCGTGCTCATCGCTCCGGCCGGATTTCCCGTCACCCTCCCCTTTACCAGCAAGCTGGTCAAAGTTCCGATGCTGGGCGGATATATCATGAAGGCGGTGGGAGACCGCTCGTTGATCAAGAGCGTGACCAAATCACTGTTCAAACCGGAGCGGGTACCGGAGTACATGGACAAATACCAGGAACAAATGATTTACAAGGGGTACAAACGGGCCATTGTGAGCACCCTGCGTCACTTCGATTTGCACAACCAGCAGGCCGCCTTTGAGGCCGCCGGAAAACATCCCCGACCCGTTCTGCTCTTCTGGGGCAAAGAAGACGCCATCGTCCCCTTTGAACACAGTGCCCGGGTCCTTACGGCCATGCCCAAAGCCCGCCTGGTGGCCATCGACGACTCCGGTCATGTCTGCCAGTACGAAACACCAGAGGCGGTCAATGCCGAACTGGTCCGGTTTCTGACCCGATGACCCGGCTTTCCGTCATCGAAGCCGTGACACTAAGGAGGAGCCTTGAGCGTAGAGGATTCAATCTCGCAAGACGAGATCAAAAAACAGGCCATCGCCGATTTTGCCGACCATGTCTCCAGTGAAAAGGCAAAATTCTGGCAACAGGTCGGCATGGACGTGGTCATGGGCCGCCGGGAAGGCCCATTTTTCTGGGATCTTACCGGCGAAAAACGGCTGTTCAACCTGCACTGCAACGGCGGGGTCTACAACCTGGGCCACCGGAACCCGGACATCATCGCAGCGCTACAGGAGGCGTTGACCGAGGTAGATATCGGCAACGGCCACATGATCAGCAAGGCCCGGGCCGACCTGGGAAAACGCCTGGCCGAACTCATGCCCGAGGATCTCGACTACACGGTCTTCGGCGCCTGCGGCGGCGAGGCCGTGGACGTGGCCTTCAAGATCGCCCGATCCCATACGAAAAAGAACCGCATCGTTTCAGCCCTGGGCGGTTACCACGGCCACACGGGTCTGGCCCTGGCCGCGGGGGACGAAAAATACCGCGCCCCCTTCGGCCCCCAGCCGCCCGGCTTCGTCCAGGTCCCTTTTAACGATGCCGGCGCCCTGGCATCGGCCGTGGACAACGACACCGCCGCCGTGGTGCTGGAGACCGTGCCGGCCACCTTGGGCATGCCGATCGCTTCAAAGGATTATTTTCAGGCGGTCCGGGACATTTGCGACCGCCGCGGGGCGGTGATGATCCTCGACGAGGTGCAGACCGGCCTGGGACGCACGGGAAAGCTCTGGGCTTTTGAACACTTTGACGTGGTGCCGGACATGGTGGTCCTGGCCAAGGGGCTTTCCGGCGGCATCTACCCCATCACCGCCACGGTGATGCGACGCCCCATCGAAGCGGTTTTCCATCCCGACCCCCACATCCACGTCTCCACTTTCGGCGGGGCCGAGCTCGGCTGCCGGGTGGCGTTAAAGGTGCTGGAGATCTGCTCCAAACCGGCCTTTCTCGAACACGTCAACGCCCTGGCCGTCCGGTTTGCCGCCGGGGTTGGGCGGCTGCGTCAAAAGCATCCGATTTTAAAAGGGTTGCGACAACTTGGCCTTTTCATGGGGCTGAAGATGGAAGACGACACCTGCGGCCCCCTGCTCTCTTTGGCCGCTTACCAGAACGATCTTCTCATGGTCTACGCCAACAACGACAAATCCGTGGCCCAGTTCCTGCCGCCGCTGATCACCACCGCCGACCAGGCCGACTGGGTGATAGAACGCCTCGACGCGGCCCTGGGCCAGGTTGCCGCCATGAAAGGTTCGCTCTGAGACTTCAGCTTTGGCGTTGACTGCGAAGAGGAAAAACCTGTGGCAGCATCGCCGCAAACCAAATTCGCATCACCGCAAAGGCACAAAGATCGCTAAGTTTTGACAGGATGGACAGGATATCCAGGATTTATTTGTCCAGCCGATCACCTACGAAAAACCGATGCAGGCGCTCCGGCCGAACAAATGGTGCCATGCCCTTCGGGCAAGTGAGCCGCCGTACCAGGCCTTGTGCTGCACGGGAAACCCGGAATCCCTTTATCCCTTATATCAGGGATCGAGGCTTTTACGGAATCGCAGCCTGTAGTGGCCGGAGTTTGGCCAGTGCAGGACCCGATTCCGTAAAAAAGTTTTCTTCGCGTTCTTGGCGCCTTGAGCAAAGCGGGCGGTGAAAAAAACAACCTGGTTCGGTTCCGCCACCACAGGCTCTTTTATACGCAGGCTTTAACCATAAAAGGAGCGCATATGGACATCGACACCAGTCTTCTGCAACGCTTCGAAGACGGCCTCGATCCCCAGCACCTGGAAAGATCCGAAGTGCCGGCCGAACTCATCGGCTACGGCGAGATATCGGCCATCTTCCGTATCGGCGACGCCCCGGTTGCCTACAAACGCATGCCCCTGTTTGCCGACCGTACCGAGGCCCAAGCCTATGCCGACATGTACAGGGAGTATTGCGAACTTCTCGGCCGGACCGGCCTAACCCTTCCCGAGACTGAAACAGCCCTGGTGGAGATTCCCGGCCGGCCCGTGGCCCTATATCTCGCCCAGGCGCTGCTGCCGGCCGAACGTATCGGCAACCGGCTCATGCACACCCTTCCCGCCCAGGATGCGTTGGCACTGGTGGAACGGGTGGTCGGGGAGATGAAAAAGGTCTGGGCCTTCAACGAAACCGTGGGCCCGGACCTGGAAATCGCCATGGACGGCCAGATCTCCAATTGGGCACTGCTTGAGTCAAACGGGAAGGAAAAGATCGTTTATATCGACACCAGCACCCCGTTCATTCGAAAGGCAGGCGCCCACCAGCTCGATCCGGAACTGCTCCTTCAGGCCGCTCCGGGTTTTTTGCGCTGGCTGGTACGCTGGCTTTTCGTGGCCGACGTATTGAACCGCTACTACGACCCCCGGCTGGTCCTTATCGACTTGACCGGCAACCTGTTCAAGGAGCAACTTCCCGACCTGGTGGCGCCGGTGATCGACACCATCAACCGGGCCATGGGCGATGACATCACCCCCTTGACCCTTGAAGAAGTGGAAAAATACTACCGGGAGGACAAGTTCATCTGGGCGCTGTTTTTGTTCCTCCGCCGCATGGACCGGTGGCTGACCACCAAGCTTTTCCGAAAACGATACGAGTTCATCCTGCCGGGGAAGATCAAGAGGTAGGCGTTAAAGGCTCGAAACATATTGTCAACCTAATGTGGAAAGCGATAGTAAAATCTTTCTAAAAACGGCGTTTCCCAAAAGGATTATCATCAAATTCAGATAAGGGCCATTGAAGAAGGGATACCGTATCAAACCCTTATTTCCAGCATTGTGCATAAATATCTAAACGGTTCCTTAACGCCGAAATCATAAATGAGGCACAGGTCCTCCTCGGTGCCGACGGGTGCCGGAAGGAGGGCACCCATCCGCTCGGCCGGAAACTTCTTAAGTTTATATCGGCAACACTTGGTATAGCCGGAGCCTTTATGATAGCTCTTCATATTGCGAAGGAATACTATTTGAAAAGGGAAAACAAATGACGGTGAAAAACAAAACGTTACGGATCGCCGAAGCAGCTCGGTCTGTTTTCTATATTCCGATTCTTGCCACGGTGGAAGCCGGATTCTTGGCCCAGGAAGGGTATGAGGGCATTTTGGGGCCGGAGCCCGGAAAAGGCGCCGACCGTTTAAAACAACTCAACCAGGGGATCGTGGATGTTTTGGGGAACACCCCGACGCTGAGCTTTTTATGGCTGGAACAGCAGGTCCAGGGGGACTTGCCGGTGCAGGTGGCGACAGTAAACCATCGGGACGGATTCTTTCTGGTCGGCCGCAAGGCGGGCGACGACTTTCGGTGGAAAGACCTTGAGGGGGCCGGGCTGGTAACCTCCAATTTCAGCCTGCAGCCACTGGCATCACTGCGCTTATGCCTGTCCGAAATCCCCGGCGTGGATGCCGACAAGATTCGGCTGCTGAACGATTATGCCAATATGGCATTGGCGGCACAGGCATTTCGAGATGGCGTGGGTGATTTCGTGCACCTACAGGAGCCGTTTGCAAGCGTTCTGGTCGAGGACGGCGTCGGATTCCTGGCCGCCTCGGTGGGCGAGTCTTTGGGGCCCCTGGCGTTCAGCACACTGGCCATGAGCCGGAAATTTATTCGGGAACGGGCCGATGCCGCGGAAGCCTTTATGCGTGCCTACCATGCGACACTGCGCTGGCTCGACGCCAGCACGCCCGAAGAAATCGTTTCCGCAATAATCCGTCTTTTTGAAGGAACGTCCCACAATGTTTTGGTCCGGTCAGTCAAAAACTGCAAAGCCATCGGTTGCTGGCAACCGGACCCGGTCATATCCCGGGAATCGTACGAGCGCATGGTGGACATGTGGATTCAGGCCGGCCACATGAAACGACGCTACCCCTTCGAACAAGTTGTGTATACGGGTCTTGCTGAAAAATAAAAAGGGGTGTGAAAAATTCCTATTGACAGCTTCGGTGGTTTTCTTATTGTGGGTATGAGACTTTTTTCTCTGGACCACGACCTCATATGCCCGGTACAACCTCACCGGACCTGAATATCGTCACATTCTGTGCTGGCGCCAAGCCCTTGGCCTCATACATTGCAAAATATCAGGAGGGTGTTCGCGACCTGTCCGGTTGAAGCGTATCACCGGCACCCACAGCACCGATTCCGGTTCATAGGGATATTTCTGGGCGGCTGCTGTTTCGAGACAAAGCGGGCATCTTCCTGGTATTTACCACCTTTTTGGTTCGCCACCCAGCATCTGAGAGGCTTCGAGGGTCAGCCGGAGGCCTCAGGCCTCTGGCCGGGTGATAGCACCAGCAGGTCGCCGACCTTTCTGGAAAGGGCGTTCATACGAAACGGCTTTTGGATAAAGCCCTTTCCGCCTCGGGCAAGAATCTCGGCCGCCTCACCATCCTGGCTGTATCCGCTGGAGAGCAGGACCGTGACATCCGGGTCCAGGGCGCGGAGCCGGTCAAACACCTCGCCGCCGCCCATCCCGGGCATGATCAGATCCAAAATGACCAGATCGATTCTTCCCTTTTGAGCTCGAAACGTCTCCAGGGCTTCGTCTCCGCCTGCGGCAGTGTAGACGGTATATCCCATGGCCAGGAGCATGTCCCGGGCCACCTCCCGAATATCCGGTTCGTCGTCCACCAGAAGGATGGTACCGCTCCCCTGGGTCACGCCGTCCTCATCGGCATGTTCGAATACATCGCAGCTGTCCCTGGCGGGAAGATAGATCTTAAAACAGGTCCCTTGCCCGAGCGTGCTGGACACATCGATGTAACCGCCGTGGTTCTTGATGATGCCGTAGGCGGAGGCAAGCCCCAGGCCGGTCCCCTTGCCCATCTCTTTGGTGGTAAAAAAGGGCTCGAACACCCGGGAGCAGACCTTGCGGTCCATTCCATGACCGGTGTCACGTACCGTAATCTCCACATATCGGCCCGGCCGGATCTCGTAAGGTTTTTTCAAGCGATGGGAAAGCACGATGTTGGCGGTTTGCAGATGGAGATCACCCCCATTGGGCATGGCATCGGAGGCGTTGACCCACAGGTTCAGCAACACCTGCTCGATCTGGGCCCGGTCGCAGGGCACACTCCAGATTCCACTTTCGAACTGGCGGTGAACGACAATCTGTTTGCAGGTCCGGATAAACATTTCCACCGTATTTCCCATCAGTCGGTTGATATCCGTCGGTCGAACCTCGTATTTGCCTCCCCGGGCAAAGGCGAGGACCTGACGGGAGAGATTGGACCCCGACAAGACAATTTTTTCCACGATCCTGAGTCGTGCCTGGCTGGGGTGATCCGGTCCCAGGTCCATCTGAAGCAGGTTAATGTTGCCGAGAATACCACCTAACAGGTTGTTGAAATCGTGGGCAATTCCGCCTGCCAAAGTACCGATGGCCTCCATTTTCTGAACCTGGAGCATCTGTTTTTCGGTCTGTTTGCGTTCGCTGATATCCCGGGAAATGCCCACCACCCCCATGACCTGCCCCTGATCGTCGTAAAACGGGCTCTTGATGGTCTCGAACCAGTGGCTCTGGCCATGGGCGTCGGCCAGTCTCTCTTCCATGCGCAGGGCCTTTCTGCCCACCACCACCACCTCGTCGTCATGGCTGTATTTATCGGCCAGATCGGCCGGCCAGAAGTCCGAATCGCGTTTTCCCCGGATATCGGTCGCCTGCTTTCCAAAATAGTCGGCAAATTTCCGGTTGGCGACGATGAACCGTTTTTCGGTATCCTTGAGCCAGGCAATATCGGGCAGGTTGTCCATTAGCGCCCGCATTTCAGCCTCTGCCCCCCGAAGGGCGTTCTCTGCCTGTTTGCGGTCCTGAATTTCGGCACGAAGAGCGTCGCTATAGTTTCCCAGGCGGACCATGAAGCTATTGAAATAGCCGGCCAACTGCCCGATCTCGTCTTGGTTCTCGGGTTCCTGCCGAACGCTGAAATCGCCTTCGGCGCTGCTGGACAACCGGGCCATCAGTTTCTCCAGGGGGCGCGTGATGGAGGCACTCATCCACAGGGTCAGGGGAACGACCAGCACCAGGGCGAGGAACACCGTGGACAAAATAATGGTTCGCCCGGTTCGGAGGGGTTCGTAAAATTCGTCCAGATACCCGGAGGAGGCCACGATCCACTGGTACTCGGGCAGGAAGGTATACATCACCAGCTTCTTTCGCAGTGACGGCTCTCCCGGATTTTTCCAGTCGTAGACGATCTTGCCTCGCTTCTTGTCCATCATCTCCTGCAGGAATTCGGCAGGAAGCCAACCCAATACCGTAGGGTTGGACCCTTCCAACCGGGGATGGCCAATGAAGTTGCCACTCAGATCGATCACGTAGAGGTAACCGGTATCCCCGAATTTCATGGACAAAATGCTTTCCCGAAAATCGTCCACATGGACCAGAGCCTTGAACTCCTCCCGGTAAGAACTGACCGAAATGATCCAGTCCAAAGGCTCGAAATAGGTCATATACAGGGCCTTGGGCCTCGCTTTGGCTTCGCCGGGGTTTTTCCAGTCATACTCCAGGTACCCGCCTTTTTTCCGTATCTGCTCTTTGATGAAGCCGTAATGCCGAAAGCTCTGCCCCTCCACTTGCTTTTTCGGGTGGACCACGGCAATGCCCCGGCTGTCGATGCAGTAGATGTATCCGGTCTTGCCGATGACCTGATCCAAGAACACGCCGCGGATCTGTTCGATGGCATCCTTGCGGGACAGGCGACCGGCCTGAAACTGGCGCCAGTAATGCCAGGCAATCTCCCGGTTCTTCTCGGCAATGGCCCGAAGGCTGTTTCTGATGGAAACAGACGCCGAGATTTGAACCATGTTGGCAATCGTGGCGGTGGCGGTATTCAGCTCGCTTTCAATCCGGGTCCTGATGGTCCTGCTGACAATGCCATAGAGGATCGCCGAGCCGAAAACGGCGGCGGCGATAAGAATACTGATGTGCCCGACAAGCATCTTGTAGCGGATGGGCAGGTCATGAAAGCGTCGAAGGTTCAAAATTTTTAATGCCCCTTTGAATAATGAGCTTTTGTAACTGTTCACGGGGTTGAAAGGATCAAAAAGTTCCATACCCCCGCACTGTAAGCGTTTACAGGGTGCCGTAGATGCGAGACGCCGGGCATGCAGACGTACTCTATTGTACTTCAAATGCCCGGGAACAAAGTCACGCCTCGGCGTGATGCCCTGTGAACGCTTACGAGTTTTTTATCGATAACGCCCCCTTGCCCAATGGTGGCCGGAGGATCGGCCCACCTTCGGAACGGGTCCCTCTAACCATTATCGGCACTGGCTCTGTTTTCTTAACCTAAAACGTTATCGACGGATGCGGGGTGGGTCATTTGGTAGGTTCCCCGAGAGAAAATCACCTGTCCGTCTTCGGCGAGCAGTTGGAGGTTTTTTGCCACCAGATGGGTTTCGAACATCCGCTGAATTCGCCGGTCCGGAAAGCGGTTCTGGTAAAAAGGAGAGGCTTCCACCACCTGGCCCAGCGTCATGGGCTTCCGGCACAGGTCCAGAACCAGGCCTCGCTGACGGTATAAAATGCGTCGAAAGGCCTCCAGCGGCGCCTTGTCTCCACCCCAAATGGGCGGTTTGTGGGAAGAGCAGAGTTGTGAAAAAGGAAGGCCGGCCAGGGATTGAATGTCGGTTGGGGAAAGACCGGTGGTCAGGGGATGTAAGTGGCACAGGCGTCCTTGGACTCCCAGGCCGATACCCGGGCCAACCGGATTCCCGGACATTCGATAACCGGTTGGAGGGTTTTGGCGATGTAATAGGCGATGTTTTCCGACGACGGTGGCGTTTGGTCGTCGAAAAAATCGAGTTCATTGAGATACTTGTGATCGATGGACGCCATGACTTGGCGCACGTGCCCCTTGATGACGCCAAAATCCATGAGCACACCACCGGCGTCCAATGCATCGCCGGAGACGACCACCTCTATTTTCCAGTTATGGCCGTGGAGGTTTTCACATTTTTCTCCCACCATGCTCAGGCGATGGGCGGCGGAAAAATCGGTTTCGACTTTGAGTTCGTACATTCAGATCCGTTCTTTCTCGGGCCACGGCGGTTGTTGTCGAAAGCCGCTTATCGGGCCACCTTCTCCGTGGTTCCCTTGAGGATGTTCTTTAGTTTCTGGGAAATTTTCCCTTTTTCCAGCCGGGCAAACTCGACAAGAACCTGCTCCTGTTTCTTGGAAAGGCGCGTGGGCGTCTTGATCAGTGCCTGAATAACCTGGTCTCCCCGGCTTCCGGTGCGCAGGGAGGGAATCCCCTGGCCCGAAAAGCGGAAGACGTCTCCGTACTGGGTCCCTTTGGGGACCTTGAGGGCTTTCTTGCCGTCGAGGGTCGGCACCTCAATGGTGTCGCCCAACGCGGCCTGAACAAAAGAGATCTCCACCTGACAGATCACATGGATCCCGTCCCGCTGAAAAAAATCATGGGGCTCCACCTGAATAAAAACGTAGAGATCCCCATGGGGCCCACCGCTTGCTCCGGCCTCGCCTTCGCCGTTGAGCCGAAGCCGGGAGCCGGTGTCCACCCCGGCGGGAATCTTAACGGCCACCTTCTTGTGTACGCGAACCTGGCCGGCACCATTGCACCGGCGGCAGGGATCGACAATGCTCTGGCCGGTTCCCCGGCATCGGGGGCAGGCGGTGCGGACCGTAAAAAACCCCTGGCTGCGAGAAACCTGGCCGGCGCCCTGGCATTGCCGACAGGTTTCCGGATGGGCTCCCGGCGCACACCGGCTGCCCTCACAGTCCGGGCAGGTCTCCATCTTTTCCAGGTTGATTTCCGTTTCCGTACCAAAAGCGCCAGCCATGAAATCCAGTGTCATGTCGTAGCGCAGGTCGGCCCCTCGCTGGGCCTGGTTTCGTGATCGGCGGCCGCCGCCGCCACCGAATCCAAAAAAATCTTCGAAAATACTGCCGAAACTGGAAAAAATGTCTTCAAACCCGCCAAAACCGGAAAAGCCGGAGCCTTCAAGCCCCTGATGGCCGTACTGGTCGTAAATGCGCCGCTTCTGGGGGTCGCGCAACACATCATAAGCCTCGGCAGCTTCCTTGAATTTTTCTTCGGCTTCTTTGTTGCCGGGATTTCGGTCCGGATGAAAATTGAGCGCCTGTTTTCGATAGGCGGTCTTGAGTTGGCCGTCGTCTGCTTCGCGGCTGACACCGAGTATGTCGTAGTAATCCCTTTTGGAACTCATCAATAACCCTGAAATATGATCCTGCGGTGATTATGGGCGTCCTCCGGTTTACGGAACACCCGAAGGGGTGATTTGGAAAATTAATACGCAATGGGGTCTTGTCAACACGGGCACCCGATGCCCCTCATCCCAGGTACGGTCGCCGGATCACGGTATCTTTGAGCCACAGGCCGTCCTTTCGCCCTGGGTATTCCAGGGTAAAGTGGAGCCCCCGGCTTTCCTTGCGGTGCATGGCGCACTTGACGATCAGCTCGGCCACGGTGGCGATGTTACGAAGCTCGATCAGGTCGGAAGCCACACGAAAATTCCAGTAATACTCCTGAATTTCCGCCTGAATGTTTTCGATTCGCCGTTGGGCCCGGGCCAGGCGTTTGTTGGAGCGCACGATGCCCACGTAGTTCCACATGCATCGGCGAATTTCATCCCAGTTGTGGACCACCATGATCTGCTCATCGCTGTCGGTGGCCCCGGCTTCATCCCACAGGGGGGGCTGCAGCCAATCCGCCATATCCGTGGCCAAGAGCTCGCGGAGCGCCTCTTTGGCCGCGGCATCCGCATAGACCAGGGCCTCGATCAAGGAGTTGCTGGCCAGACGGTTGGCACCATGCAGCCCGGTGCAGGCTGTCTCACCGACGGCATAGAGCCGTTTGATGTCCGTCCGTCCGCAGGTGTCCGTTGCCACGCCGCCGCACATGTAATGGGCCGCCGGAACCACTGGAATCGGTTCGGTGGTCATATCGATACCGAAACCGAGACACTTTTCGTAGAGATTGGGAAATCGCTGTTTTACGAAATCCGCCGGTTTGTGGGAAATATCGAGAAAGACCGAATCGTCCCCGCTCTTTTTCAGTTCCGTGTCAATGGCCCGGGCCACAACGTCCCGGCAGGCCAGCTCCAGGCTTGAATCGTAGCGCTCCATGAACCGGCTGCCGCCAGCGTCCAGCAGCAGCCCGCCTTCGCCTCGAACCGCTTCTGAAATCAGAAAATTCTTGGCTTCCGGGTGAAAGAGACAGGTCGGATGAAACTGGACAAACTCCAGGTTGGCAACGGTGGCTCCGGCGCGGTAACCCATGGCGATGCCGTCTCCCGTGGCAACGTCGGGGTTGCTGGTGTAGAGGTAAACCTTACCGGCTCCGCCGGTGGCCAGAAGGGTGATTTTCGACTGAAAGGTCTTGACCCGGTCTCGGGCCACGTCCAGAACGTATGCCCCACAGCAGATTTCCTCGTGGGAAGCGGTCACCATGCCCCGCTTGATTCGGGAGCTGTGGGTAATCAGATCAACGGCCATGTGGTTTTCATATACCCGGATCCGCTCATGGTTGAGCACGTGACTGACCAGCACACGTTCCAGTTCCAGGCCGGTCATGTCCATGGCGTGAACAATTCGCTTTTTGGAGTGCCCACCCTCCCGGCCCAAATCCAGGGGGGGATCCGCGCGGACCGGCTCGCCCTCCTTGACGTTGAACCGAACGCCCAGGTCGATGAGCTCCCGAATGCGGTCCGGGCCCTGGCGGACCACCATGTCCACCACCGCCTGGTTGCACAGGCCGTCGCCGGCGGCCAGGGTGTCCTCGATATGCAGCTCAAAACTGTCGAGTTTGTCAAAAACCGATGCGATACCGCCCTGGGCGTGGGCCGTATTGCTCTCCATGATCCCTCGTTTGGTAACCAGGGCCACGGTACCGACCTCCGCCACTTTCAAGGCAAAGGTCAGGCCGGCAACGCCGCTGCCGATGATGAGAAAATCCGTTTCAATCATTTTTGAGGCATTCATTACGGTTGGTGGACACCCTAGGGCGTCGCGGTTATAGGAGGGAGGATCGCCGCCGCTTGCTCCGGGAGATACTGCCAAGTAAAAAACCGGCCAAAAGCACCCCCGCCCCGGCGAGGAACCATTGCAGGAAACCCTTGCTGGAGATCCATGCCTGTTCTTTTTCCAGGTCGGTGATCCGTTGTCGCTGCTGGGCCAGCTGGGCCGTCGCCCGCTTATATGCGGCCTTAACGCCGGGAGAGGCATCACGATCCGCCGGACGGGCGGCCTCGGCCGCTTCCAAGCGTTCCGCCGCCTGTCGGGCTTCGGCAAGCAACTCACTCAGGCGCTGATTTTCTCCTTCCAGCCGGGCAATTTCCTGAATTGGTGCTTCCGCCTGGTTCAGCATGCGCTGATGCGTTTTCTCGAGTTCGGCCAGCCGGACCGCCGCCGGCGCATCGGTGGTCACAAAGCGACTCAGCACCCACCCTTCCCGTCCACTGGGCAACCGGATATGGGTCCAATCCTCCTGAGTCGCCAGGATTTCCAATTCCTGACCGGTTCGAATCATGTCAAAAATCTTTCGATCCATTCCCGGGCTGGTTCGAACGGTAATTTCAACGCTATCGCTGACATAACCGGCCTGGCCGCCCCAGACAGCCGTCGCCCAGGTCAGACAGATCCCGATTACCAGAATCGCTCGCATGGTACCTACCTTCCGTGCTTATAAATATTGACAAGCCGTGTGTCCGCCCGGATCGGGCCGAAACCGCTTGCCTTTGGCAGGTTCGACCGGCCGGTCGAAATTCGCGCTATTCTGTGTTGAAACCCTTGATGCTGTCAATATTTTCTTTTATCCTTGGTATGGCTATGATATTGGCTGCTCCAAAAACGGCCCGATTCCGCTCCGCATCCATCATGCGAGGTTGTCTGTCCATGATCGCCTACGATCTGCAATGCTGCAATGGCCACCGTTTTGAGGGGTGGTTCGAAAATGCCAGCACCTATCGATCCCAGAAAAAGAAAGGGCTGGTCACCTGTCCGGTCTGTAACGACAGCGCCATTTCGCGCCTGCCCTCCACCTTTGCCATCGGGTCTGCCGCTACAACGTCGCCAACCGCCAGCCCCCAGGTCGACATGGCCCAACTGGGTCAAAAAATCGTCGATTTCGTCGAGAAGAATTTTGATAATGTCGGAACCGATTTTACCCGGGAAGCCCTGAAAATGCACTACGGCGTGACCCAGCCGAGAAACATTCGCGGCACCAGCAGTGAGGAAGAAGAAAAAACACTGAAGAAGGAAGGCATCGATTTCTTCAAACTCCCCCTGCCGGCCCCACCCGATACCGACGCCTGAGGCCAGGGGGTCGCCCAGGCCTCCTTGGAACCAGACCAGGCTTTCAGCTTGCAAGCCCCCCGTTCAAAATGATAACGGTCGTCTTATTGCTTTTTCAACCAGCGGGCCGGGCCACCGCCACTCGCACCGGAGTCGTGCCTCGCTTTGCACTTACCTGGTGTCCATCCACGAATTGCACATTTCGTGGATGGGCACCGATTAACGTTTCCAATGAGGGAAAACCATGCGCGCCGAAGACCTGCGGATCAACGAACTCGTCAGCCTTGCACCGGAGAGTGGCTTTCCCCTGTTTCTGTCCCATCGCATCATGCTGGTCTCCATGGCCGGCCTGGGGCGACTGGCCAAAGACCTGGTTCGAAGTTTCGGATTCGAAAAGATGGATGTGGTCTTTACCCGTTTCGGGTACGAGGTGGGCATGGCCACGGCCTTGACCATTTCAGACCTGTACGCATTCGAATCGCCGGTGGAGGAGTTCAAGTCCGTCTGTGCGCTGACCGCCATGGCCGGCATGGCCACCACCGAACTCAAAGAGATAGACTATCGTCCCGAGACCCGCCATCTGACCTTTCGTGCCGTCTGTCGGGATAGCTTCGAGGCAAGCATCTGGAAACACAATTTCGGTCCCAGCGAAGAGCCTATTTGCGGCATCATGGCCGGCGTCCTGGGCGGCTTTGCCAGCACGGTGACCGGCATCGAGATGCTGGTTCGTGAAACCGCCTGCCAAACCCAGGGGCACGAGGCCTGTGTTTTCGAAGGCAAGCCGGTGACCGAATGGGGGCTTCAACCCGAGGAGGTCCGGCAGTATTTTGCCATCGATACCATCAACGAGGAACTGGAGCGGATGCGGTCCACCATCGACCAGGCCCGGAAGGAGGTGGCCCGCCAGAGCGCCCAGATCCGCATGCTCAAGCGCCAGGGAGCCCGACCCGGGAAAGAGGAAGAAGGGATCATCTTTCGAAGCGAATCCATGGCCCGGGTCCTGACCCTGGCTGAAAAAGTCGCCCCGACCCGGTCCACGGTCCTGATTCAGGGTGAGAGCGGCACAGGCAAGGAGGTGCTGGCCCAGTTCATTCACCGCCGGTCCAACCGGATCGACGACCCGTTTCTGGCCATCAACTGCGCCGCCTTGCCGCCCAACCTTCTCGAATCAGAGCTGTTCGGCCATGTCAAAGGCGCCTTCACCGGCGCCGACAGCGACAAGCGAGGCCTCTTTGTGGAGGCCGGCCAGGGGACGCTGTTTCTCGACGAAGTCGGCGAGCTACCCCTGGAACTTCAGGCCAAGCTGCTCCGGGCCCTTCAGGAGAAGGAAGTGCGGCCCGTGGGAGGGGTGCGGGACCTGCCCATCCATGCCCGCATCATTGCCGCCACCAACCGCGATCTCAAGGAAATGGTTGCCGGCAACCAGTTCCGTGAAGACCTGTTCTATCGCCTGGCCGTTTTCCCCCTGATGGTGACCCCTCTGCGCCAGAGGCGCCAGGATATTCTGCTCCTGGCCCGGCATTTTCTAAACCGCCAGAGCGCCCAACACCCGGGGTTTTCTCCGGGAGCGGTGCGGAAAATGGAAGCCTATGCTTGGCCCGGAAACGTCAGGGAGCTGGAAAACTGGGTGGAATACGCCCACATCATGGCGGGTGAAGAACGGATTGGTCCCGAACACCTGCCCCTGTCCGAGGCGGAATACGAAAAAGACACGGTCTCCGGCCTGACCATGGACCAACCCACCCTGGAAACCCTGGAGGGGCGCTATATTCGGCAGGTGCTTTCCCGAACCGAGGGGAACAAAACCGAAACGGCAAAGATTCTAGGCATCAGCATCAGCACACTGTGGCGCCGGCTCAAGGAAGAGAAGGGCAAATAAGCAGGATTCAAGGCTTCGAGGGGTCAAGGGTTCCAGTGAAGGAGCCTGGGGCCTGTTTGGTTTTCCTCGACCCCTCGACCCCTGGAATCCTTGAACCCTACAACGAAGAACGACAGGCCAAAGCGCCCCTAAATGGTTTACACAGTTGCCCGCCAACAAAACGGCCATGCCGGCTCGTGAGCGGACGGAATTTTGACAACCACCATAAAAGCGGCAGGTAGAAAGTAGGTGCGTCTTCCAGTCGCGATAGACGAATAGCAGCGGTTTCGTAAAATTTCCAAGGCCAAGGGGCACATTGCGAGGCGTAGTTGGCTACGCCGCAGGAATAACGTCCCGAAGCGCAACGCCGGGATTGGGAATTTTACGGAACCGCTATTCCACCAGGTGGGCGGCCATATGCCCCAGCTCAGGAAAAATCAGCGCCTTGCAGGCCAGCTTGCATGCCTTGAGGCTTCCGGGCACACAAAAGACCAGGGTCCGGCCAACCACCCCGGCGGTCGCCCGAGAGAGAAGGGCAGCCGAGTCGATTTCCTCGTAACTCAACTGAGCAAAAAGGGGGCCAAAGGCCGTCAGCACCTTGTCCAGCAGCGGCTCAACAGCTTCGATCGTGACATCCTTGGGGCTGATACCGCTGCCGCCGGTGATCAAAAGGGCATCCGGGCGACTTTCCGCGATGCATTCCATAACGGTCCGGCCGATAATGGCCCGGTCGTCCGGAATCACCTGGTGAAAAACCGCTTGATGGCCCTCTTTTTCCGCGCGATGCCGAATCCAATGGCCGCTGGTGTCGTCTTTGAGGCTTCGGGTGGAGGAAACAGAAAGGATCCCGACACGAAGGTTCTTCGGCGCCCTGTCTTTGTGCGATTTGGTTCCCATGACGCTCCTTGCTGGCTGGCCGCCGGCAACAAGGGTCACCGAGGCAATCGTTAATGAACATTTCCAAATTCATAAATGCGAATTTTTGTCAAAGGTCTAGACAATCAAGCCATTGCGCGGAGGCGTACTCGGGTACGCCGCACAAGAAATTGCGAAGATTGACGCCGAGATTGGGCAAAAAGGCCATTTATGGATGGAAAACAGATATACCACGCCCGAAACAAATGGCAAACGGCTTCTTGACATTCAATTGGCCTTGATCTTGGGTTTTTTTTTACCTATTCTGAGCAACCGTGAATTACGGAAAAACCCTTGTTCCATTCGCAACGTCTTCTATAACCACAAAGGCTCAACGCACTTAAAGAAAAATGACCGTGAATTCAGAATATTAACTTTGAGCTCGTTGGGTCTTTGTGATAAATTTAAACTTTTTGCGGGGCCATCAACCTTAGAGGGTAGGGTCGAGAGGAACCGTTCGGCAGTCAAAAATGGTTGAACACAAGGCATGCACCGGGGTCATTCTGGCCGGCGGACTGAACACCCGGTTCGACGGCAGGCCCAAGGCTTTATTGGAAGTGGAAGGAGAGCGCCTGCTGGATCGCATCGGCAACCTGTTTAAGGAGTTGTTCGACGAAATCCTGCTGGTAACCAACGATCCGGTCCGATATCTGGAATGGGGCTTTGATATCGTCACCGACATTTACGATGTGCGAAGCTCGCTGACCGGCATTCATACCGGCCTGTTTCACGCCTCGCACCCCTTTGCCTTTTTTACGGCCTGCGACACACCGTTTCTCAAAAAATCGGTGGTCGAAGCCATTCTGGAAGGCATTACCGACGGCATTGATGTGGTGATGCCGAAAACCGATGCCGGGTATGAACCGCTTTGCGCCGCTTATTCCACGCGTTGTCTGGACACGGTGACCCGGCATCTGGAACAGCGAAGATTCAAGATCGACAGGGTCTTTCGCAAATACCGCATTCGAACCATTTCCGAAAAGGTGCTGCGCAGACACGACCCGGAACTGATCTCATTCTTCAACATCAACGCCCCTTCGGATCTGGATCGCGCCAAAGCGCGGTTGGAGGCTTTAAGGAAAAACATGGCCAGCTGACATGTAAGGATGACGGCTGTGTCACAATCCGGTTTTTTGCCACAAAGACCACTGAGCCCGCAGAGATTGGTCTTTGATATCTCTGAGGTCGCTGTGTGCTCCGCGGCTGATTAAAACGTTCACGGTTTCATCAAAGACGGGGTGTTGCCATGCTGAATCTTGCGCACATGATGGAAACCATCCGTAAGCACCCGGACTTTCACAAGGCAGGAATGGTGCTGGCCCACAACGGGGTGGTACGCGCCACGTCCCGGGACGGGCGAGAGGTCACCGGACTGCGGGTCAAGGTGGACCGGGCAGGGCTTGACCGCCTGGTGGCCGCCCAGAAAAAACGGCCCGGTATCGTTGAAATTCTCGTGGAAATTGCCAGCGACCGGGACCTTGTGGTGGGAGACGATGTCATGTTTCTGGTGGTGGCCGGCGACGTTCGGGAAAACGTCATCACCACGCTCCAAGAAACGCTGAACGCCATCAAGACCACGGTCACCCACAAAACCGAATATTTTGCCGAGCAGCCGGCAAAATAGGCACCGCGTCCACGCCCATGGGGGATGGCATCATATTTGACAGCTCTACAAAGCGAAATTCAGCCCTGGAAAGGGGACCGAAAATGACCGATTTTTCCCATATCGACGATCAGGGCCGGGTGCGGATGGTCGACGTCACCGACAAGGCGGTGACGGTCCGTGAAGCCGTGGCCGAAGGGAGAGTGACCATGCGCCCGGCCACCCTGGAACAGATTCTTGACCGGTCCGTTAAGAAGGGCAATGTTCTTGAAACCGCCCGTATCGCCGGGGTGATGGGGGCAAAAAAAACCGCCGAACTGATCCCCATGTGCCACCCCCTGAACCTGACCCATGTGGCGGTCGACTTCTTCCCCGACGCGGCCGCCGGCGTCCTGTTGATTCGCGCCACGGCCCGAATCGCCGACCGCACCGGGGTGGAGATGGAGGCCCTGACCGCAGTGGCCCTGGCCGCCCTGACCGTCTACGACATGTGCAAATCCATGGACCGGGACATGACGATCTCCCACATGGCGCTGGTGAAAAAGACCGGCGGCAAGAGCGGCACTTTTGAACGGGCGGGCAGCATTGACGCCCCGCACCCCTGAGAAAAGAGGACCTCATCCATGTCAAAAATTAATCTTGCCGGACTTTTATTCTGCGCAGCCGGTGTCGTCATGGCGATTTTCCAGGCCATCGAGTCCATGATGACCGCCGGTGAAATCCAATGGAAGCAAATCGCCCTGGTGGATATGTTCGACCCGGAACAGTTTGTCTGGATCGACAACCTCTCCTCGGCATTTCTTCGAAATGCCCTGGACACCTTTGTCTCCTGGCCGGCCTTCGGCATTTTGATCGGCATCGGCGTGATTTTTCTGATCATAGGCGGACTGACCCGGAAATGAGTCGGTGTCCCATGTGGAAAAACGCTTTTGGATGGGCCGCCGCTGCCCTGCTGGCATTGCTGGCAGCCGGGTGCACCGCCCCGCTTCAGACGGTGCCCGACGACACGGCCCAACCGGCCCTGGTGCGGCTGGCACCCAAAGCCTTTCCCGATTTTGGCGATGCCATGGCCTTTGACGGCCTGCCCTACGCCATCGGGCAGAGCCAGCGCTATCTCAGCCGCCTTCCGCCGGACACGCCCTTCAGCTTCGGCCCTGACACTTACAGCGCCCAACACCTGCAAGCCTCTTTGTCCCGGTTCCTTGACCTCATTAAGGCCCGGCCGGATCCTGTAACCCTTCAACGGCAAATCGCCGCTGAGTATCGGGTATATAAGTCGCCGGGGCGATCCAGCACGGCAAAAGTGCTCTTTACCGGCTATTATGAACCGGTTCTATCCGGCAGCCCCATCCGTTCCGAGACCCACCGGCATCCGATCTACGCGCGCCCCGACGATTTGGTGGAGATCGATTTATCCCGGTTTTCGGATCGCTATGCCGGCCAGCAGATGGTCGGTCGGCTCGAAGGCCGATCCGTGGTGCCGTATTACGACCGGCAACAGATCGACGACCAGGACGCCCTGGCCGGCAAAGCACAGATCCTGGCCTGGATCCGGGACCCGGTCAACCTGTTCTTTCTTCACGTTCAGGGATCCGGGCGGGTGGTCATGTCCGACGGCACCACCTTGAGCGTGCACTACGCCGGTGCCAACGGACAACCGTATCGCAGCATCGGCCGCCTGCTCATCGATCGCGGGGTCATCAACCGTGAGGCCATGAGCATGCAGGCCATCCGCGGATGGCTTCGCCACCACCCCGAAGAGATGGCCGAAACGCTCAACCACAATCCCAGCTACGTCTTTTTCGAAACGGTGGAAACAGGCCCCCTGGGATGCATCAACGTCCTGTTGACCCCCGGCCGGTCCGTGGCAACGGACCGGCGACTCTTCCCCATGTCCGCCCTGGCCTATGTAACAATCAGCCAGCCCCTCATTGACGGCGCCGGGGAGATCCAGTCCTGGCACCGCCTCGACCGGTTTGTTCTCAACCAGGACACCGGCGGCGCCATTCGTGGGCCGGGTCGGGCCGATCTGTTTTTCGGCGGCGGTCCCTATGCCGAGACTGCCGCCGGCCACCTGAAGCATGACGGCGACCTTTTTTTTCTCGTCCTGCGCCCTGAAAACGAACCCGACTGATCGACCGGTCGCCCGCATCCCTTGGCTTGACACGATTGTGCAAACCCAGTAATGGTTGGCCTTCTTCGCGGTATCGCCGAGACAACCCGTATTTGCAGGAGACGGCTATGTTTGGCATGGGCATGCCTGAAATTATTTTGATTCTCGCCATTGCACTGATTGTCATCGGACCCAAAAAACTTCCGGACCTGGCCAAAGCCCTGGGGCGGGCCATGGGTGAATTCAAGCGGGCCACCGGTGACTTCAAGCGAACGCTGGACATGGACAACGATTTCAAAGATGTCAAAACAGCCTTCGACGACATCAACCTCCCCGACGAGGCCGCCGCCGAAAGCAATCCGTCATCGGAGGCGGCTCCCACCGCCGAAGCGGCGGATCAGGCACCACCGGCGGAACCGGCTGGCCGTGACGAGGCCGACAAACCGGCAACCGAAACGGAAAAAGACCACCGGGAACCCACGTCGGAGACCGGCGGATCATGATCGATACGGAAGAAAAGCTTCCCTTCACGGACCACCTCGAAGAGCTTCGAAATCGGCTGATCGTCTGCTTTATCGCCGTCGGGGTCGGATTCGTTCTGGCCTATGGGTTTAAGGAACAGCTTTTCACGATCCTCACCCGGCCCCTCATCGAGGCCATGAATCCCGGCGACAAACTGGTCTTCACCGGGCTTCCCGAAGCCTTTTTCACCTATCTCAAGGTGGCATTTCTTACCGGGCTGCTCCTGGCGGCCCCGGTCCTGATCTATGAATTTTGGATGTTCATCGCCCCGGGCCTGTACCGGCGGGAACGCCTGCTCATGGCGCCCATCGTGATCCTTTCCTCGTTTTTCTTTTTAGCGGGCGCCCTCTTCGGCTACTTCGTGGTTTTCCCATTTGGGTTCCGGTTCTTTCTGGGGTTCGCATCGGAATCCATTCGGGCCCTGCCCTCCATGAAAGAGTACCTGTCCTTTGCCAGCAAGCTGCTCCTGGCCTTCGGCCTGGCCTTTGAACTACCCATTGTCATCACATTTATGGCCAAGATCGGCCTGGTGACGGTTCCCTTTCTCAAAAAGAACCGAAAATACGCCCTGCTCGTTTTTTTCATCTTCGCCGCCATTATCACGCCGCCTGACGTGGTCACCCAGATCATGATGGCCCTGCCCATGATGCTGCTCTATGAAATCAGCATCATCGGTGCCAAAATATTCGGTCGCAAACCGGCCGAGGACCCGACATCCGAAGACGATGAAACGGGGAGTGCGGCATGATCCCCGGGGAGCTGCGCTGATCCCATGGCACCGGCTGAAACCGACCGCCCCCGTCTTCAGGAGTACCGCCTCGAACGGGTTCGAACCGATTCCGGCACCGGCTTTTTTTCTTGTGTCCCTAAAGACGGCGACAGTTTCGAGCAACACCTGGACGTATTGCGCCACCGTCCCATGGACGAGTTTCTTCACCTCCACTTGCTTCGGGCGATTACCGACTGGGACCGGGACCGACTGGCCAAGGCCTTATCCCAAGTCCCGGACGACGATCCGGTTCTCCAAAGCCTGCTTTTGGAAGCAGCGCTGATTCACGACCGGTTCGACCATGCCGGGCGCCGGCGTCTGTCCGCCTATTCTCCCTTAATCTACCTGCGGTCGGCCTTGCTCAGTGACCAGGATTTACACCGGAAATGGACCGCCCTGCTGGCGCCAAACATTTTCAATCACGAACCCCTCGTCCAACAACAAATCCAATCCCTTTCGCCCCCTGTCACGAAAAAGCCTCCCGACCCCGTGACTTTTCAGACTCTTTTCGGTCAGTTGACAGGCCGGGTAGAACCCTCTCGCGGCGATCCGAAAGCCTTGGAGGCCACGTGGCGCCTGGCCATGGAACGGCTGGCGCCCACCGGCGCCGTCCAGGGGGTGGAGATGCGTCACATTGCCAGCCTCAGCCCCATCGCCTTGCTACGCCAGTGGCGGCTATCGGTGTCCGTGTGCCACGGCCGGCATCGCTACCGGCTTGAAGGGGACCAGACCGCCTACGGCCGAGGGCTAAGCCTTGCGGCCGCCAGGGCCGCCTGTGCCATGGAAATGGTGGAGCGCATCAGCGCCTATGCCGATGTTGTCGACAATCGGCTGGTCCACCTGCCTTTCAGCGAGCCCCTGGTCCGGGCATCCTTGTCCGAATTGGACCGTCAGGGTCGAAACGCTCTGGATCCCGATACCCTCGCTCTGGAGGTGCCTTACAAAGACCAGCAGTTGGTCTGGATGGCCGGCACCGAAGCCACCGGCGCCGGTGGAACCCCGGCCCTGATTCCTGCCCAATGCGTCTTTCTTTTTTCCAATTTCGACGAACCCGCTCTCTTTTCCGCCCTCGGCTCCACGGGGCTTGCCTCGGGCAACACCATGGCCGGGGCCAGGCTCAGCGCACTGATGGAAATCGTCGAGCGGCACCTAGACGCCGTCACCCCTTTCGACCGACGCCAATGCTTCACCCTGGCCGGTGGCGATCCGCCGGTCGCCGGGCTGCTTGCCGATTACCGGGCTCGCGGCATCCATCTGCAGTTCCAGGATATCGGCGCCCGTTTCGGCCTGCCCTGTTACCGGGCCTTTGTCGTCACCGCTAACGATTCCATTGTTCGCGGCACCGGCGCCCATCTCGATGGCAGGCGGGCGGCGGTCGCCGCCATGACCGAAACCCCCTATCCCTATCCCCGGGGCCCCGCTTCGCGCCCCGGGCTCACCGGCTTGCCCGCACGGCGGATCGAGCGGTTGCCGGTCCTGTCCAGCGGGTCTGCAAATACCGACCTCATGCGGATGGAAACCCTGTTGCGGGCCAATGGGTTTCGCATTTTCTACGCCGATCTCACCCGGGACGACATTGATTTGCCCGTGGTCCGGGCCGCGGTCCCCGGTCTGGAGATTCTTGCCGACTTTGACCGGTATTCCCGTGTCCACCCCGAAGCCTTCTTCAACTTCATCAAGACGGTGAACGCCTGACCTGACTATCATTCCGAGGACCTTTCGACCCCAAACCACCGGGTCCGTCTAGTTTATCCTTCCGCCGGGCCTCCCGACCCCTGCCGCCCTTTAGTTTGGCGTTGACACGAGACATTGGAATTGATACTCAACCATCTTATATTTACAAGAGGGGGGAACGCTTTCAGACATCATAAGGAGGGAGATGGACAATGAAGAAAAAGGCTTTCTTGATCGCCTTGGCCATGGCAACCCTGTTCGTGGCCGCCGGCATTTACGCCGCCACCACCGCACCCGACGTCATTGAATTGAACCAACCCGCCTATAAACACAAGAAGGGGATCATCTCCTTCTCCCACAAGAAACACGCGGAAGAATACAAGGCAACCTGCGGCGATTGCCACCATGACGCCGAGGGCAAGCCCCGGGCCGATCTAAAAGACGGCGACGATGTCAAGGGCTGCTTTGAGTGCCACAACAAGCCCGGCGAACTCAAGGGGAAAAAGGCCAAGGGCCTCTCCGACAAGGAAAAACGGGCCTATCACGCCAACGCCCTGCACGATAACTGCAAGGGCTGCCACAAAGACTACAACAAGAAGAACAAGACCAAGGCGGCACCGACCACCTGCACCAAGTGCCACCCCAAGAAGTAGTCTCCCCCTCCTGTCTCGGAGTGAATCGGATATAAGAGACCCGCATCAATGTGAATCGATGCGGGTCTTTTTTTTTGCGCCACGAAATGGCCGATTACCGGGATTGTCACAATTCTGTTCCGTTTGAACACCTGCCCCTGCTGGCCGTTGACACTGTCTCGTCGGGCCGGTTGCCATTGACAATCACTTGTCAAAGGCGGTTTCGGCCCTGCGCTGCCGGAATCCGGAGGCAGCGCGCACCAGTGCAGGGGCCCATTGGGGAAGGCCTAGCGCATGGAGGTGGGAATAGGTGGCCAGAACGTTGTTGCGGCACAGGCCGTCACGGCCGTCGAGAATACCGTTGCCCCGGCGCATGTCAAAGGCGAACTGGTCATCCTCCCCGGCAAAGGCCAGAACCTTGGAGTAGTGGAACTCGTGGCCCCGGAATTCGGTCCCTTCGGGAAAGAACGGATTGGGCCGATCCACCCGGACCACGGTGTAGCCGTGTCCCTGGGGACGCCTGGAAAACCCGAACGTGATCGGCAACACGCCGGCCATGGGATAGGTCCCCTGATCCAGGACCAGCTCGCCGCCCAGGTACATGAGCCCGCCGCATTCGGCGTAGATGGGCATCCCCTGCTCGGCAAGCAATCGAATCCGCTCCCGATACGTGGCGTTGGCCGCCAGTGCCCCGGCATGGGTTTCCGGAAACCCGCCCCCGATGTAGAGCCCGTCCACTTGGGGAAAAGGGGCATCTGCCAAGGGGCTTGTAAAGACGAGATCGGCGCCGGCCGCTGCGATGGCGTCGATGTTTTCCGGGTAGTAGAACTGGAAGGCCGAATCCCTGAGGATACCGATTCGTGGTTTTTCAACCGCGGGGGACGGCGCTGCCAGCGTCACGGCACCGGCCTCTTCTTCGGGTGCGATTTCGGCCATCAATGCCTGTTTGGCTATGCCGACAACGGCATCCATGTCCAGATAAGTATCGGCCATCTCGGCAACCGCTTCAATGGCATCCAGGGCCCAGGCGTGTTCCGGCGTGGGAACCAGCCCCATGTGCCGCTCGGGAAACCGCTGCTGGCGCAGCTTGGGAATCGCCCCGACGACGGGAATACCGCAGTGCTGTTCGATGC
This sequence comes from Desulfobacterales bacterium, assembly GCA_016342285.1. Taxonomy (GTDB): domain Bacteria; phylum Desulfobacterota; class Desulfobacteria; order Desulfobacterales; family JAEINQ01; genus JAEINQ01. Next base: position 28,093 of record JAEINQ010000010.1, on the reverse strand, counting down.
TGGCACGAAGGATGTTCTCATGGCGGGTGCCGGCCACACGGTTTAAGACCACGCCGCAAATGTTGACCTCGGGATCAAAAAGATGGCACCCCGAGACCACGGCCGCCATGGTCCGGGTGGTCTTGGTGCAGTCCAGGCACAGAATCACCGGCGCACCGAGGAGTTTGGCCAGTTCGGCCGAACTGGTCGTGCCGTCGGTGTCGATGCAGTCGTAGAGGCCCCGATTTCCCTCGATAACGGCGATATCGCCCGGAGCGGTATGGGTATGAAACGAGCGGCGGACGCTGGCAGCGTCCAGAAGGAAGGTGTCCAGGTTGTAGCAGGGCCGGCCGGCGGCCAGGGCCAGCCAGCCCGCGTCAATATAGTCCGGACCTTTTTTGAACGGTGCCACCGGGTGACCCCGGTTTTTCAGAGCGGCGATGATTCCCAGGGAAAGGATGGTCTTCCCCGATCCCCCACGCAGCGCAGATATGAGCATTCTTGGGCATTTCATGAACACCTGCACGCGGAGGCCTGATCCCCGAAGCCGGCGACCGGTCGGAACCGGTGCCGCCGATCGGACTGTCGTCGGTCTTTAGTCTTCGTGCTCGGCCCCAGCCTGTTTGCCGGTGCCGGGCATCCCGTACATGGAGGTGCTGCCCGAAGACCAGTACTCCAGAACCCCATCCAAAACCAGCTGATTGACGATCTTCTTGGCTTCTCTGGGCTTCATTTCCAGGATTTTGGAAAGATCGTTGAAGTAGAACTTGCTCTTGGTTTTGAGCTTCTTGGTCAGTCCTTCGACGATCTTGATTTTCGCCTCTTCGTATTCCATGGCCATTACCCCTCTATAATTGTTCTGGCAGGGGGCCTGAGACGGCCCCCCGCCGGAGATGTTCCAACCCGGGCTAGAACTTGAACTGGGTCGTCTGGCGCCAGGTGTAGTAGGCCGGATCGCGGAAGTCATCGATCAGGTGGTGGGTAAATTTCAGCTCGCACTTGCTGAAGAATCGCTCCCAGCCGATCCGCTCGGCCCATTCACCGATCCGCTCGTACTTATGGGCATCGGCGGCATAGACTTCGATGATCTTCTTGATAACGGCCGTGGTCTGGGGCCAACGCGGGGCTTCATTGGGAATGAAAGCCACGACGACCTTGGAGAAGGCCGGCTTGCTGATCCGGTTGGAGACCTTGCCGCCGACCATGATGACAATGCCGTCGCCCTCGGTGTCGGCCAGGGGCATGGAGGGGCACATGGTGTAGCAGTTGCCACAGAACATGCACCGCTCATTGTTGATCGCAACGGACTTGAGCTGCTTGCCGTTGACTTCCACCTTGGCCGGCTTGATGGCGGCGGTGGGGCAGGCGGCGATGGCCAGCGGGATTTCGCACATCTTGTCCAGGAACTCATGGTCCAGCATGGGCGGCTTGCGGTGGTAGCCCAAAATGGCGATGTCCGAGCAGTGAACAGCGCCGCACATGTTCAGGCAGCAGGCCAAAGAGACCCGGACCTGGGCCGGCAGGCGATGGTTCTTAAAATCCTCGAACAGGACATCCATGGTCGCCTTGACCGGACCGGAAGCGTCGGTGGCCGGCGTATGGCAATGGATCCAGCCCTGGGTGTGGATAATGTTGGTGACGCCGGCACCGGTGCCGCCCACGGGAAACTTGAAGGAGCCGCCGTCAAACTTGCGGCCTTCCAGGTCATCGATGAGGGGCTGGAGCTTGTCCTTGCTGTCCACCATGAACTCAATGTTGTTCCGGGTGGTAAACCGCAGATGGCCGTCGCAGTGCTTGTCGGCGATTTCGCAGATCTCGCGGATATGGGTGACGCTCATGAGCCGGGCCCCGCCGCAGCGGACGGTATAGACCTCATCCCCGGACTCGCTCACATGGACCAGGACGCCGGGCTGAAGGATCTCATGATAGAGCCATTTGCCCTTGTTTGCCGCGATGACCGGCGGATAGAATTGGTCATATTTTTGCGGACCGATATCGGTGATCCGGTCTTCCATTGGTTTGTCTGGATTGTAGCCTGAAGATACAAATGCCATGATCGTTCCCCCTTATCTCAGATGGTGTTTTCTGAATTCGTTGACGTCTCGCTCCCAACCGCCTTCGACTTCTTCTTCTTTCCAGAAGATGTACGGATTGTGGCGCGGCTCCTGAACGTGCTGGGGCATGGCCTCAATGCCGACCGCTTCCAGACATCGCTGGAATCCCTGACGCTTGAGCAGCTCGCCGAGGCGTTCGCGGTTCTTGCCTTCTTCCATCCACCAGTCCCAGATGCCTTCGATGACTTCCTTGATATCGTCGTAGGGTTCCTCGACTTTGATAAAGGGAATCAGCAGGGAGCCCATCTGGGCGCCGTCGAGAATGGGGGCCTTGGCGCCGACCAGGATGGAGCATCCGCGGTCATCACCAATTCTCAGGGCACGGGGCATGACGTTGATGCAGTGCATGCAGCGGGTGCATTCCTTGGTGTCGATCTTCAGCTTGCCGTCTTCCATCCACATGCAGTTGGTGGGGCACAGACCGATGACTTCCTTTTCAATGTCAAACGGGCCCCAGTCGCGGCCGGAATGGGCGCCGCCGTTGGAGGGCAGTTCGCCGCCGATATACGCCTGGACCGCTTCCTGATCGATTTTGATGTCGTCTCTCCAGGTGCCGACAAAGGCCATGTCCGAACGGGCGATGGAGGCCACGCAGCAGTTGGGGCAGCCGTCGAACTTGAACTTGAACTTATAGGGGAAGGCCGGACGATGCAGCTCGTCCTGGTATTCATTGGTCAGGGCGTGGCAGATTGCCTGGGTGTCGTAGCAGGCGTATTCGCAGCGGGCCTGGCCCACGCAGTCGGACGGGGTCCGCAGGTTGGAGCCGGAGCCGCCCAGATCCTGATTGAATTTGTGGGTCAGCGTATAGAAAATCTCTTCGAGCTGGTTGGTCTGGGTACCGATGAAGATGATATCGCCGGTGGAACCGTGCATGTTGGTGATTCCGGAGCCGCGGAACTCCCACAGGTCGCACAGGTTCTTGAGGAATTCGGTGGAGTAAAACTTACCGGCGGGCTGATTGACCCGCATGGTGTGGAAGTGGGCCACGCCCGGAAACAGTTCCGGCTGGTCGCAGTAACGGCCGATGACGCCGCCGCCGTAACCGAAAACGCCGACGATGCCGCCGTGTTTCCAGTGGGTCCGGCCATGCTTGTAGGAGAGCTCCAGAACGCCGAGGAGGTCATCAACACAGTCCTGGGCCACCTGAAATTCAACATTGTTTTCATTCTTGGCCCTTGAAGCCGCCTCCTGCTTCAGATCGGACACGAAACTTGGCCACGGTCCGCTTTCAAGTTGGTCCAACAAGGGGGTTGCATGTTTTGCCATTGTCTTACCTCCATTAGATTAGAAAGAATTCACCTTGCCTAAATTAAAACGTTCCCCGAAACGGGCCGAAAGGTCACCTCCTTCCAAGATGGGTTTGAATCGTTTAAGTGGTAAATATCAGCACTTTGCTTGTGATGGCGGTTCCTGAAACTGCAAGGGCCAGATATAGAATCATTGTCGGAACTTGTCAATAAAAATCATGGATTTGCAGGGGCCGGCGCGGGCTCGAACGCGCGAAGGCCTCAAGGCTCAGCTATTTTGTGGCTGGTCAACCCGAAACACCTCTATCTTGTGGCTTTTACCGGTATTCTCCGTTCTCCAAACCGTCGGCCACGCATCGGTGAATGCCGGCCATGTGATGGGGCGTATGCATCCTCGCCAGCGTCCGGTCCGAAGCCCCTTTCGAATAGCCGTCCACCAGCCGGTCCACCAACTCGTGCAGTTCCGGCTCCGGGTAATCGGCCAGATACCGAAAAAAGCCTGCGGCAAACCGCTCGGGAAGATCCCCAACCCGCTCCTTGGCGGCCAGGGCGTCGAAAATCCCGGCCAGGGTGCCGGCCAGAGCGGTCTCGTCGGCCCAGACGGTCTCGCCCACGCCGTCGAGGCGGTCCAGGCGCATGCGGAGGGTGGTGTCCAGCACAAAGAGAAGCAACCCCTCCACCATGGCCTGGGCACCGGTGTCGGCCGTCTCCATCATGGAGGCATAGTTTCTAACGGTAATCAAACGCAACGCCGGCCGCCCGTCCGGGTCCAGACGGACCACGAAATCGCCCGCGGCATGTTGCCAGTCACGAACCTGCGCGGTACTCTCCATGTCGTACAAGGTGGTGAGGATTCGAGCCGCCTCCCGGTAAAGCCGCCGGGTCGTCTCCGGGTCCAGGTAAAACGGCCCCTGCACCGGGTCCCATACCGTCATCCGGACCCGACCACCGGCCGGGACCCGGGAGAGGTGGAATTCATTGAACCCGTCGAACCACTGCCCCAGAAACAGGGGAAGGGCTCTGCCGCCCCCCATGTCGATGCGATCCATGACGTACACCCTGGGGGTGAAGCCACCACCGTCGGCCGACCGCCCCAGGTGTCGAAGGCAGCGGTACTCGCCCTCGATGATGGCCCGTCCCGCGGCAGAGACAGCGGCGTTGACCACCAGGGAGGCCGGGGCGCCCGAACAATCGATTCTGACCCGGGACGGATGGTAGCAGGCCCCGTGTTTTTCCAGAAAGATGTCCATGTGGTCGATCGCTTGGGGCCGGACCGGTCGTTGCAGGGCTTCGGTCGCCACTTCGGCAAGACGGCGGCATCCGTCCTGTCGCAAAAACGCTGAGACCGCACAAAAATAGTCGCCGTAACGGAAATCGTCATGGGTGGCACCGTGACGGTCCGCGGGCAGGGGCTGGACCCACAGGGGCGAGTCGGGAAGAACGGGATGGTTGGTGTCCGCCAGAAAGCAGGCAATGGTCGGTAGGCGGGGCATGGCTCACGACGGAAAAGGGGTGAAAATCAAGCCCGGACCCGGCACGACCGGGTCTGGGCAGTTGTTTTTCATCTTTAAAACAACGCGTTACCGGTGGGCTTCCAGTTCCTTGAGAATTTCGGGCGCCACCTCGAAACCCAACGCCCTGGCCCGGTCGCCGTGCTCCACCGCGCGAACAAAATCACCCTGTTCCATATAGCTGATGGCCAGGTTGTTATGGGCGACGGCAAAATCCGGCTCGATCTCCAGGGCCTTCAGGTTCGCCTCGATGCTTTCGTGCACCAACCCCTGAATCAGATAGGCGTTTCCCAGGGTGGTATACGCCTGGACAAAATTGGCGTTGTAGGCGATGGCCTTTTTCAGGGCGCGAACCGCTTCGTCGGCATCGCCCATCTGGAGTTGGACAAAGCCGATATTGCCCCAACCCTCGGCAAACCCGGCCCGGGACTGAACCGCCCGCTTGTTGTATAGCATGCACCCTTCCAGGTCGCCCCGTCTCAGGCACAGGCCGCCCAGTTGCACAAAGGCTTCAGCCAGGGTGGGGCTGCAGGAGACCGCCTCGTTTAGTTCCGCTTCGGCTTCCTTGAATTCGCCGCGACCCAGCATACCGATGGCCAGATTGTAGTGGGCGTTTCCGCATTCGGGATTAGAAGCAACAGCCTCCCGCTGCTTAGCGATATATTCATCGACGTTTTTGGCGATGGTCATGGCATTGATTCCTTTCTCGTTAGGTACCCATCCACGAAATATGCAATTCGTGGCTGGGTACTATGTAAAAATGAGTCAGATATTACGTCCCAAGCCGCATTGTCAAGAAAAAAGCCCCCCCTTTCGGACGAGTGTCGGGCGCCGGGCGCTTTTTCCTTGACATAAACCGTTTGTTTTTCTACGGTTTTTTGAGCCCGTCGCACGGGCTTGCGCCCATCACGATCAACGCACCAACCGACATGGGAGACGACATGAAAACAGGATGTTACACCGCGCTGGCCACACCGTTTACCGCCGACGGGGTCGATTACGAGAGTCTCGAAAGACTCGTACAATTCCAGCTCGCCGGTGGTATCACCGGTATTCTGGCCGTGGGAACCACCGGCGAAAGCCCGACCCTGACCTGGAAAGAACACAACCGCGTCATCGAAACCGTTGCCGGCAAGACCCGGGGCAAATGCCTGTGCATCGCCGGCACCGGCAGCAACAACACTCACGAGGCCCTGGCCGCCTCAAGACATGCCGCCGAGGTCGGGGTGGATGCCGTGCTGTTGGTGGACCCTTACTACAACGGGCCGAGCAGTCTGGAAATTCGAAGGGAATACGTCGAGCCGGTGGCCCGTGCGGTTCCCAGTCTCAGTGTGATCCCCTACGTCATTCCCGGAAGGACAGGGGCACAGCTCCTTGCCGAGGACCTGGCCATTGCGGCCAAAACCTGCCCCAACATCAATACGGTCAAGGAGGCCACGGGTAGCCTCGACAACATGCGCCGCACCCGGGTCTGCTGTGGCCCGGATTTTGTCATTCTTTCCGGCGACGACGCGCTGACCTACGACATGATGACCGATCCCCGGATCCGGGCCGCCGGCGTCATCTCGGTCATGACCAACGTGGCCCCGGCAGCGGTGGCGGAAATGGTCCGGCTGATCGCCGATGGAAAACCGGAAGAGGCGCGTATTCTCAAGTCGGCCCTTTCGCCCCTGTTCGGCCTGGTCACCGTCAAAACCACGGAGCAGACCCCCAGCGGCGAGGTGGCCTGCCGGGCCCGAAACCCCCTGGCATTGAAGGCGATGATGACCATTCTCGGCATGCCGTCCGGCGGGTGTCGAAGGCCCCTGGGCAAAATGACGAAAAAGGGGCTCGACGTGGTCCTTTCGGCCCTTCGCCAGGTTCAGGCGGACAATCCCGAGATCCTCGCGCCGGTCGCAGACTTTTTTAACGTGGACATCGCGGCCCGGCTGGAAGACCCGTCCGTGCTGACGGGACTTTGTTACGAGGGGTATTAATGCTGGCATTAAACCACCACTTCAAGTGGTGGACCGGAAGAGGTTCTACCGTCCCGCCGAAAACGGCTACCGTGAATGTCCAATATCCAATACTCAATTTCCAATGCTCAAGTGTGGAATCGCTACGCTCTACCATTTTTTTAAAAGGCTAAAATAGCAGTCTTCCTTCCTTGAACATTGAGAATTGTATATTGGACATTAAGCCCGCCAGGGGAGGGCCTCCTGAGGTCACCCGCTCTGAGGGTGGAGGGCTTACTTCTGGTTTCCGTAATTATAAACATGAAAATAACGTGAGGCCGCACCCAGAAAGGGAATGCGGCCTCATTTGTTTCGGCTGACTTTGGTTTTAATCTCCGGGATCGGCCTTGGGTGCAGCCGTATCCCGAACGCGAATCTTTTCTTCGTCGGGCACCTTGAACAGGACCCCCTTGAGCCACTTGAGGCCGAACTTGAGCAGTTCCACCTCATCGTCCCGGATTCGCTCCACCGTTTCCTCATCCACCTCGTACCGCGTCAGGAAGGATGAACCGAAAACAAACTCCCTGAACTTGTCGATGTTGTAACTCGCCATAAAAAACATCTGTTTGGCCTGTTCGGTGAGCTTGATGTTGGCGGGAAAAGACCGCTTATGCACGACCAGATCGGTCCACTCGGCGTTGATCTCGTCGTGAATGTCCACCCCCTGGTCCTTTCGCCACTGGGCCACGGTCCACTGGCAGTCCTCTTCAAATCCGAGGCAGTGGGGTTCATTGACAAAGAAATAGAACCCTTTGTCGTCAGCCCCTTCCTTATGAACCATGCTGGCCACGCCCAGGGGGTAGTACCGGCAGGTGGTGGGCCGGTCCTCATAGACGATGCACCCCTCATCCCGGACAAAGGGACAAGACTCCTGGTCGTCATCCAGGAGCTTTAAGGTGACCACCGGCAGGTCGGTCTTTTCCATGATTTCAGGGCGGGTGTAAACCGCCAGGAATTCCTCGGAGGAAAGCCCCACCCGGTTCTTGAGTCGAATGACGTCGTAAGGGGTGAGGATGATGTTGATACCCCGGCAGCATTTGGTAAAGCAGCCGACACCCGGGTGGCAACGGAATTGAAATTGGCTATCTATGTCCAGCCGGACCGGCGAGATACAGGCGGTCTTGTCTGCGTCGCTCATGGGTTGTCCTTTCCTGTCCTGTTCGTTCTATGGTTGGGCGGTACTTAACCAAGGCCGTTACCAAAGTCAAACGGTAATCCTGGCCCATGCTTCCCGGAAGGTAATCCTTTTTCGTTTTCGTAACCGAAAATATAACGGTTCAGGGCATCGGCATCAGGCAACGTGAAGTTCGACCTCGGATGCGGCAATGATTTCGGCCAAACCGGACGGCAGCCGATGGTCCGTGAACAGACTGTCGATCTCCGCGATGTTGCCGAGCCGGACCATGGCGTTTCGACCGAATTTGGTGTGGTCGGCCGCCAGGAATACCTTGCGTGAATTGTCGATGATGGCCCGGGCGGCCCGGACCTCACGGTAGTCGAAGTCCAGCAGGGTCCCGTCCAGATCAATGCCGCTGATGCCGATGATGCCGTAGTCCACCTTGAACTGGCGGATAAAATCGATCGCGGCCTCACCGATGATGCCCTGGTCGCGGTTGCGGACCAGTCCGCCGGTCACAATGACTTCGAAATTTTCGTTTGCGCTCATGATAGAGGCCACGTTCAGGTTGTTGGTGATCACCCGCAGGCGCTTGTGGTTGCACAAGGCATGGGCAACGGCCTCGGTGGTGGTGCCGATATTGACAAACAGTGAGGCATTGTCCGGAATATGCTGGGCCAGCAACCGGGCGATTTTCTGTTTTTCGCTGAAACAGAGAACCTTACGTTCCTTATAGGCTACATTTTCCGTGGATGTGGGAGCGGCGGCGCCGCCATGGTAACGGGCCAGGAAGCCCTTGTCGCTGAGCGTATTGATGTCCCTGCGAATGGTCTGGGGTGTCACCGAGAAGGTTCGGGCCAGGGTTTCAATGGTCACAAAGCCTTGGGCTTGAACCATTTTTCTGATTTTTTCATGGCGCTTTCGGACCGGTGCCACCTTTTGGCTCTTTTCGGCATTCATCGGCATTCCATCGAATTTGTTGTTGTTTTTTCCATTTAAGCCGCCTTCCATCCGGGCCACTTCTTTTCGCTTAAGAACCTTTTAGCAAAAAATGGTTTTAAACGAACATTTTAGGATGACAACCGTTCAGCGGCATGCTATTTCTACCCCTATAATCGTCATATTCAGCCACTGAATATGATCAGAACCTCTACCATTTGCGGTGTTTTTTCTCAAGTGAAAACCCCGTTATCAGTGTGCCGGGGCCACAGGGACACGCGGTGTCAAGGGCAAAATGAAAAAGTGTTTGTCAACCCAAGTGTTGATCGTCGGTGGCGGCGCCACGGGAACGGGCCTGGCCCGGGACCTGGCCCTTCGCGGTGTCCGTTGTATCCTGGTTGAAAAACAGGACATCAATGCAGGGGCCTCCGGCGGGAACCACGGCCTGCTGCACAGCGGCGCCCGGTATATCGCCTCAGACCCGGCCGCAGCCCGGGAGTGCTGCAACGAAGGGGCTCTCATCAAGCGGTTGGCGCCCCAGTGCGTTGAAGACACCGGTGGTCTCTTCGTTGCCGTCAAAGGTGACGACGAGAATTACATTGCCGATTTTGCCGACCGCTGTGAGCAAAGCGGTATCACCGCCACGGCGATTGACCCCGAAGAGGCTCTTGAAATGGAGCCATCCCTGTCACCGGACACCATTGCCGCATTTGCCGTGGGAGATGCCACCGTCGATCCGTTCAAACTGTCCCTGGACAACCTGGCCCAGGCCGCGACATTGGGGACCTCTGTATTGCTGCATCACAAAGTGTCGGGGGTTATCAAGCGGATCGGCCGCATTGAGTCGGTGCGGCTAATGAACCGTCGCAACGGCAACGAGATTCTGGTTCATGCCGATCAGATCGTTAACGCCACCGGGGCCTGGGCCGGTGAGGTGGCGGCCATGGCCGGGGCTAAAATCAACATGCTCTATTCCCAGGGCAGCCTGATTATCAGCCAGATGCGCATGGGCAAACGGGTGATCAACCGGCTTCGCAAAGCCACGGATGCCGACATTCTGGTCCCGGCGGGAACGGTATCCATCTTCGGCACGACGTCCCGGCGCATTGATGCACCCGATGACTGCCGACCGACCACCGCCGAAATTGATGCCATGATCGATGACGGCAGGGCCATGGTTCCCCAACTGGAGACCACCCGGTACATCCGTGCCTATGCCGGCGTCCGGCCCCTGGTGCGGTCCGGCAACGGGTCCGATGACCGGGCCGTGAGCCGCGGCTATTCACTGCTGGACCATGAAGCGGACGGATTGGACAACTTTATCACCATCACGGGCGGAAAACTGACCACCTACCGGCTCATGGCGGAAAAAACCGCCAATCTGGTCTGTCGGCGGCTGGGAAACGCCACCCCTTGTCGGACTGCCACGCAGCCCCTACCCGCTTCCAGCCAGGCCCGGTTCACGGAACCCGGGCTGACCCCGAAGATGTGGTTTAAAAAGAAAGACCCTTCGGATCTGTTGCTTTGCGAGTGCGAAATGGTACCCACCAGTGTGTTCAACGAGATCGTCGCCTCGTTGACAACCAACGGTCACCGCCCCGGCCTGCGGGAGATGGGACAGCGCACCCGGGTGGGCAAGGGGCCTTGCCAGGGGTCGTTTTGCAGCCTGCGCATGGTCGCCCACATGTACGATGAAGGGATGCTCAAAGGCCGTGAAGGGGTCGACGAGCTAACGGATTTCATCCAGGAGCGTTGGCGCGGCATGCAGCCGCTGTTGTGGGGGCCCGCCGTCTCTCAGGCGGAACTGCAGGAGGCGCTTCACTGCGGATTGCTGGGCCTGGATGCCGGCGAAATCCCATAACGCTTTCACGCGATCAAGCCGGAGCATGGTTTTCCATGGAAAAAACAAAGACCGAACCGATCGAATGCCGACTGATGGTCATCGGTGCCGGCATGGCGGGGATGGCAGCCGCCTTGTTCGCCGCCCGCCGGGGCATTGCCACCGTTCAGGCGGGGCTCACCGGCGAGACCCTGTATGCCAGCGGCCTGTTCGATCTTTATGGCGTCTCACCCGGCACGCGGATGTTGATCGACGATCCCTGGCAGGGCCTGAAGCGGCTGAGACAGGATCACCCCCGGCATCCGTTTGGCCTCGTGTCCGATCACCAGATCCGTTCGGCCATGGATCTGCTGACTCGGTTTTTGGACGAGGCCGGACACCCCTACAGGGGATACCCGGACCAAAACGCCCGGGTGATCACCCCGGTGGGAACGATCAAGCGAACCTTTCGGGTACCGGCAACCATGTGGGCCGGCGTAACGGCCCTGGAAACAAAGGCGCCCTGCCTGATTGTTGACGTCAAGGGTTTGCGCGGGTTCAGTGCCAAACAAATCGTGAGCACGCTGAAACCCTCGTGGCCGGATTTAACGGCCGCGTCCATTGACCTGCCCCGGGAAAACCGGATGGGACCCAAGTATGCCGAACACATCGCCCGGGGGCTGGAAGTGGAAGCGGGCCGCCGCGAGCTGGCCGAGGCCATTGCCCCCCACCTGGGCCAGGCCAAAGCCGTGGGGCTGCCGGCCATTTTGGCCATCCACGGCACCGAAACCGTTCGCAAGGCGTTGGGCCAAATGCTCGGTGTGCCGGTTTTCGAGATTCCCACCATGCCGCCGGCCATTTCCGGCATTCGCTTGAAAGAGGCCTTCGACGCCCATATGCCCGCGTTGGGGGTAAACACCTTTTATCAACATACCGTGCATGCCATCTCTCGGCTGAAAGACGGTCGGTTTGTCCTTGAAATCGGCCGAACAGAACCCGAGACCACCGTCGTGGCAGAGCATGTGCTGCTGGCCACCGGCCGGTTTCTGGGAAAAGGGCTGGTGGCCGGGCGTCAGGGCATCGGCGAATCGCTTTTCGATCTGCCGGTCAGCCAGCCGGAAAACCGCGGTTGCTGGCACCGGGAGACGTTTCTCGATCCCCGAGGCCATGCCATCAATTTGGCCGGCGTCGAGACCGACGACCGGTTCCGGCCCGTGACCGCAGACGGCCGGCCGGTATACGACAACCTCTATGCCGCCGGCTCGATTTTGGCCCACCAGGACTGGATTCGCACCAAAAGCGGTACCGGGCTGGCTGTGGCCACGGCCTATGGGGCGATCGAGGCCATGGATAGTTTCCATCCATAAATGGCCTTTTTGCCCTATCTCGGCGTCAATCGGCGCCATTGCTTGTGCGGCGTAGCGCGCTACGCCTCCGCGCAATGGCTTGATTTCCTTGACCTTGGACAAAAATTCACATTTCTGGATTGGAAACGTCCATGGGTGCCCCATCCAATGAAAACCGATTCGTGGATGGGCACTGATAGTTGGCCTTACGCTTCGTACTACGATGCGCCGATTTCTTGTTTTTTATGCACAAAAGACCAAAATCGTCATTTTTTGTTGTATCCGATCGTCTCCAAGTTTTTATGGATAACCTGATAGCCATTTTAAACGGACCGATCCATGCCGGTTGTCCGCCCTCCGGTAAAATGATACGTACTTTCGAATTAATTTCCGACTCCGACCACCCCCTTTATTCAGGAAAGGAGCGACACATGGCCAGCTACATCGGCGCATTGGATTTGGGCACCACCAGCAACCGGTTTGTCCTTTTCGACCACCAGGGACAAATCGTCGGTGTGGACCAGGTGGAACACGCCCAGATCTTTCCCAAGCCCGGCTGGGTGGAGCATGATCCGCTTGAGATCTGGGAAAATACCCGGCGGGTGATCCGAGGGGCGTTGGGCAAAGTCGGTGTTTCAGGAAAAGAGATTGCCGCCATCGGCATTACCAACCAGCGGGAAACCACCGTGGTCTGGGACAAGAAAACCGGCAAGCCCTATTGCAACGCCATTGTCTGGCAGTGCATGCGAACCGACAAAATCTGCAACGCACTGGAAACAGAGGGGGGCCAGGACCGCTTCCGTAAAAAGACCGGTCTGCCCATCGCCACCTATTTCTCAGGCCCGAAAATCCGGTGGATTCTCGACAACGTGGCCGAGGCAAAAGCCGCGGCAGGGCGGGGGGATGCCCTGTTCGGCACCATCGAGACCTGGATCATCTGGCACCTCACCGGTGGTGCGGGCGGCGGCGCCCACGTCACCGACGTGACCAACGCCTCCCGGACCCTGCTCATGGATTTAAAAACCCTGGACTGGGATGACGAGATCCTGAACATCATGGGGATCCCCAGGCAAATCCTGCCCCGCATCGTCCCGTCCAGCGATCGAAACACCTGGGGGCACACCCTGAAGACGGGCCCGATTGGGGCGGCCGTGCCGGTTTGCGGTGCCCTGGGGGACCAGCAGGCCGCCCTGGTGGGACAAACCTGTTTTGATGTTGGGGAGGCCAAAAACACCTACGGCACCGGCTGTTTCATGCTCTTGAACACCGGCACCGAGCCGGTGGTCTCCAAACACGGCCTGCTGACCACCGTGGGGTATCGCATCGACGACCAGCCGGCCGTCTACTGCCTGGAAGGCTCGATCGCCATGGCCGGCGCCCTGATCCAGTGGCTGCGGGACAACCTCGGGTTCATCGACCAGGCGCCGGAGGTCGAAACCCTGGCCCGAACCGTTGAAGACAACGGCGGGGCCTATTTCGTGCCGGCCTTTTCCGGCCTTTTCGCCCCCTACTGGCGATCCGACGCCCGGGGGGTGCTGGTCGGCCTGACCCGATACGTGAACAAAGCCCATATTGCCCGGGCCGCCCTGGAAGCCACGGCGTATCAGACCCTGGATATCATGGACGCCATGAACGCCGACTCCGGGGTCGACCTCCAGAGCCTTAAGGTAGACGGCGGCATGGTGGCCAACGAGCTGCTCATGCAGTTCCAGTCCGACATTTTAAATGTGCCGGTGATCCGGCCCACCGTGGTGGAGACCACGTCCCTGGGGGCGGCCTATGCGGCCGGCCTGGCCGTGGGTTACTGGTCCGACCTGGACGACCTGAGAAAAAACTGGGGGGTAGACAAGACCTGGACCCCGGCCATGGACGCCGACACCCGCAAAGCCGGTTACGCGAACTGGAAAAAGGCCGTGGAACGGACCCTGAACTGGGAGGAATAGAGACGGCAGACGACGGCAGACCGCGGACGGCAGACCACCGTCGTCGGTCATCGGTCATGTCAGCGGATTTCTTCCACAACATATGGAACTTAGTTCTTGAATTTGTCCACATGGTGCGATAAGAGTCGGTAAGTTCCGGCGCTGCCATTCTTCCGGGGATAAGGGATGCGCCGGTTTCAAATACGAAGGAGAACGCCGATACCCCCATGGACAGTTCACCCAGTGCGACGCCCCTGAACCAGTACACCCTCGGCGACAAAGACAACGAAACCCAGCCGGCCATGGTGGTTCCGAGCTGTTGCGGCATCCCCAAACGCGCCACCGACCTTTGCGACCACTGCCGGCTCCACCCACCAGTGCCCACCTACGACAGCAAATAACCACCCAATGCCAAGCCGACCCGCCCAAACACCCCCCGAAACAGGGTTCCACCTTACCATGGAAAACCGTTAACCGAAGAATTTCCTTGTCGGCGACGACGCCTATTGCCCGAACAGGGGAATCCACGATATGCTTTTATCTGTCTGAACATTTTGTCATCTGAATCCCAAGCCGGTTATGGAGACACTCGTGGAACAGTTCAAACGATTCTGGCTGTTGGTGGTCGATGTGTGGGAAAAAGGCGTCGGCGGAATCGACCTGGGGCGGATCATCACCGCCGCCCTGATTCTGCTCGGTTTCCTTCTGATCCGGCGGCTGTTTACCCGATTGGTCATCCGGCGGATCAGCCGCCTGGCCCAGCGGACCCGGACAACCATCGATGACGAGGCCGTGGAACTGCTGGAACGGCCGGTGGCTTTCATCCCGGTGGTCATCGGCGTCTATTTCGCCGTCGCCTACCTGCCGCTCGACGGGGCGCTGGAGACCGTCGCCGATCGCTTTGTCCGCTCCCTGATTGTGTTCGTGATTTTCTGGGGCCTGGTCCGACTGGTCCAGCCGCTTTCCATTCTCCTGCATCGCCTCGACAATGTGCTCAACGCATCCATGGTCGAGTGGCTCAACAAGGCGATCAAAGTCGCCCTGGTCTTTATCGCCACAGCGACAATCCTCGAAATCTGGGGGATCCGGATCGGGCCGATCATCGCCGGGTTGGGGCTTTTCGGTGTGGCCGTGGCGTTAGGCGCCCAGGACCTGTTTAAGAACCTGATTTCCGGCTTGCTGATCCTGGCCGAACGGCGCTTCAATATCGGTGACTGGATCTGTGTTGACGGCGTTGTCGAAGGGACCGTGGAATCCATCGGCTTTCGGTCCACCCGGGTGCGGCGCTTTGACAAAGCCCCGGTTTTCGTACCCAACTTCCAGCTTTCAGACCGATCGGTCACAAATTTCAGCTCCATGAGCCACCGGCGCATCTACTGGACCATCGGGGTGGAATACCGCACCTCCGTTGAACAGTTGCGCCAGATCCGCGACGGCATCGAAGCCTATATTTTGAACTCCGACGCCTTTGCCCACCCGCCGGAGGTTTCCACCTTTGTCCGGATCGACCGGTTCAGCGATTCGTCCATTGACATCATGGTCTACTGCTTCACCCGAACCACCGACTGGGGCCGGTGGCTGGAAATCAAGGAAGCGCTCGCCTACCGGATCAAGGAGATCGTCGCGGCCGCCGGCACCGGGTTTGCCTTCCCCAGCCAGTCGCTCTATGTGGAAACCCTCCCGACGGATAGGGCCGCGGTCTTTATCCCGCCCGATGAAAAGGAAAGACCGGACCAACGCCTCGCCGCTGAATATCAGGAAGCGGCCACAGAAACCCGCCGGGTCAACAGTGAGATGGAAAGCCGTCTGGACGAAGATCTCGACCGGAAAGGATGATCACATCGTCGTTTCCACCGCCCATTTTCTATGGTCATTGGAAACGCGGAGATCACGGCAAGAGCGTTTTTACTTTCCGCAGAGAGAAACAAAATGACGCAGGGATGGGGGGCCGTGGTCAGCACCGTGTCAGGGGGATCCAAACCAGTCCTGGAGCCTCAACCCCTGAATCCGTTCGAATTCTCGTGTGTTTCGGGTCACCAGAATCGCACCGCGGACCATGGCCGTCGCGGCAATCAGAATATCGTATGGCCCGATGGGGGAGCCCTGCCGCTCCAACTCGGCGCGGATCAGAGCGGCGCACCGCGCCTCTTCGAGACCGAAAGGAAGAACCTGGATCAGTGCCAGCATCTCCTCGAGCTGCCGGGTCCGTTTTTCCGGGCGTGTAGACTTGGCGATGCCGACCTCCAGTTCGAACAGAACCATGGACGGCAGACCGATTTCCTGGGGTGAAACGGAAAGCAGGCGCTCGGCAACCCGCCCTTCGCCCTTGAAAAAATAGATCAAGGTGTTGGTGTCGAGGACGAACATCACACCGGCTCTCTGTTGCCGTCTTCGCCCATACCGGCCCGAATCTCCTCGGCCGAGGGGAAATCTCCCCAGGATCCGGCCATTTCACGGATCGTTTCCGGCCAGCGCTCTGCGGTCTTTTCCCGGATGAGCCGGGAAATCCACTTGCTTTTGGAAATTCCACTTTTTTTAACCAGGGCGTTCATCCGCCGCTCGGTTTCCGGATCCAGGTAAATGGTGACTTGGGCCATGATGTTTCTCCTGTTCGCCGCCGTTTCAAAGCATGGGAACATATGTTAGCATATATGTGGTTTTCGTCAACGGGTTTAAATCCCTGCCAGGCCGACCGGATCATCGGTAAAAAAGCCGTCCACCCCCATGTTCAGAAGCGCCTTGGCCAGGTCCAGGTCGTTGACCGTATAGGGCAGGACCCGGATCCCGTCCCGGTGGGCGGCCGTGACCATCGCCTGGGTGACAAAGGACCAGCCGGGATTGAGAGACCAGGCGTTGAGTTCCCGGCACAGGTCCAGGTCGGATTGGGCAAAGGGGGTTTCGGTGAGGACGGCCAACCGGGGCACGGCACCGGCCAGGGCGGCCAGGCGCCTGAGAATTCGTGGCTCAAAGCTGGAGATGACGACCGCGTCGACCATGGCATACCGCCGGGCCGCCACCACCGCCTGGCGTTCCACGGCATCGGTCGGCGCCTCCGGTTCAAAGGCCGAGACCTTTATTTCAATGTTCACCTGGGCTCTGCCCCGGGCCAGGGCCAGCACCTCGTCCAGGGTCGGAATCCGCTCGCCGGAAAAGGCCGGATCGAACCAAAACCCGGCATCCAGTTGCCCCAATTCTGACAGGGTCAGAGCGGCCACCTCACCCCGGCCGTCGGTGGTCCGGTCCAGGGTATCGTCGTGAATCACCACCAGGTGCCGGTCCCGGGTCAGGGTCACGTCCAGTTCGACCATTTCAGCGCCGGCATCCAGGGCCGCGGCAAAGGCAGCCAGGGTGTTTTCCGGGAAGCGTGCGCTAACCCCCCGGTGGGCTATGATCAGGGGATGCGACCGGAAAAAGCCCTCAACCACGACACCTCCTTAAATCCGGCTTCAGGCTTTCAAAACCGGAATCTTGCAGTCAAGCTGCGCATGTTAAACCGCTGTATCCGGTTCTCTCATTGAACGCAAGATGCGGGACAATCGAAAACCAAAAAGCGCTGTCACAAGCGCATTGGCTGTGGCCAGGGGCCAGATCCATAAATTGGAACCGGGAAAGAGCAGGGGAAAGGCGACGGGCCACCAATCCGGAACCGTCCGGTTACCCAAAACCATCGGAATCGCCGGCAAAGGGGTATTTCCCAGGACCGTCCAGGGCGCATCGACCCAAAGATCGTAAGAAAAGAGCATGTGCTTGAACAACCAGAAATTCCCCACGATGTGAGAAAACATGGGGCTGAAATTGACTATGGCGTTTTCGATATATTCCCGGGAATAAGCGCCCCAGTTCACCAAGCTCTGTCCGACAAGGTGATTCAACACCACTGTTCGGGCATGGATAAAGGAAAATGGGTGGACAAAGACACCGAGAACTTGAACTGAAAATGAAAGGCCCATGAAAATGACGATAGCGGTTTTTGTCAAAGGCGATGCCCTGGGCCAGTTTTCGACAATCATCCCGCAGGGCAGGATAAGGAAGGGCGTCAGCACCAGAAGAAACCGGGGCCCCCAGGCCCAGTCTCCGGCCCATGCCCACCATTTGGCGTGGATGAAGACAAAGAGGCCGCACAGGACCAGAAAAAACAGGGTCTCCGCCCGCCTCCACGAAAAGAACCGTCCAAGCCCCACAAGGCCCAGGACCGCGATGGGGTTGTACAGGAAAAAGCTTTTCCCCGGACTAAGGAAATAACCCCAGAGCCCCACATAAAGAGGCGTGCGGAAACCGAAGGCATCTCGTCCCAGGGAATAGCCAAAGGAAAGCCAGGATCCATACCGAATCTCGTTATAGGCCAGTTGAGCCCCGCAAAAGAGAACAACCGGAAAAAGAAACCAAATCATGATGTCTTGAACGGTTCGAATCTTTCCCGAGCGAGGGGAAACGACCAGCAGGTAAATCGGGACCAGGGGCAAAAGGATGGCCGAAACGACCTTGATGATAATCGCAAAACCGCAGCAAACCCCGGAAAGAAATAGATATCGCCCTTCCTTTTGAGACGAATAGCAGAACATTGAATAGACCGAACCCAAAATGGCCACAGTTAACGTGGGTTCTGACATCATGCTTTTGGAATAAGGCCATGCCATGGTCAACAAACCATAAAAGAGGCCAAGGGTCAGCGATGTCCTGTTATTGTAGCCTATGCGTTGGCATAACAAAAAAAGCATCGTGACGCCTAAGGCAGAAACCGCAGAAGGACAGGCAAACAGAATCAGCATTTCCAAAATACGCACCGCCATCGGATTTTTCCCTTGTTTTAAAACGAGCGTAACAATCCGGGAAACAAAGAAGAACGGCGCTTCGATGAGCGATTGCCCGATGCCCCATTTGATATAGAATTTTCCATCGACGCCCTGAATCCATTCCTCATTGTGAAAAACGTTCTTTTTGTCGCCTATGTTCAAAACAGAAATACCGGCTTCACCGTGGTCGGCAATTCTTTTTGCAATAAAGCGCATGAACGACTCGTCACCGGATTTATACCCTCCCGCATTTGTCAAAAGGTAAAAGGATAGAAAAAAGAAGAACAAGTAAACGGCGGGGGTCTTTTTCCGCGTTAAAGCCGTTGGCGAGACGATCACAATCCGTGTCCTTTCAAGAGGGGGGCAAAGCCCTTAACATGGTTAAATGAAAGTCGAGGCCCGAACCGTTTCAGCAGTTCGACCAGACTTGTCGATATGAATTCATTGCTTGCAATGAAAACAGACAGTTGTGAAAAAAGCGCACCAATGTTATGAACATTGGCGTGAATGGCGAAAAGATTCAACCATTTTTTATGATGACACGGTCCGCGTCAAATCCATTCGTGGAGATCCAGGCACATGTTCAAATTTCTCTTCAAAAAAGAAGACCATCTTCTGTCGCTGATTTACAAATACCTTGAAACCCTTCAGGCCACCCGGGACAATTTTGCCAAGGCCATGAATACCTGCACCGGCAAGGCCGGCTGCGATCAGTTCGACTTTCTCATCGAGCGCACCCACAAATACGAGTCCAAGGCCGACGACTTCTATGACGAGATCAATGACCTCATGTACGGCAAGGCCCTGATCCCCGAATCCAGGGCCGATGTGATGGGGTTGCTGGAGATGGTCGAAACCATTCCGCGGGTATATGAACGAATTCTGTTCATGATCCAGACCCAGAAGATCGTGATCCCAGGCCCCTTGATGCCCGACATTCAGGATCTGGTTCGGATCAGCCTGGACTGCTGCGATATACTGGTCAAACAGATCAAGGCCCTTCTTGAAAAACAGCAGGGAATCCGAACCCATATGAACACCATCGACAAGAATGAAAGCCATTGCGACCACGTGCAGCGGCGCATCATCGTCAAGATTTTCGACGATGACGGGATTGCCCCCTTTGACAAGCTTCAACTCAAGGAAGTGATTCGACGCCTTGGCGAGATTTCCGACCGGACCCTGTGGGTCGCCCGTCGGGTCAATATCATGAGCATGACCCGACGGGTGTAATGGTGCGTCTGAAGGATCTGTCCGACCCGTCGGACAAGTCAGACGGGTCGGACAAAACCCCCTGACCGGCCAGGTCGGCGCAACCGGGTTAACTGGCGCAGCCGGCCAAGGGAACAAAAAGGTTAAACCGACAAAACGGATCCCATATGGTTTCTTTACTGGGCGGCATATTCCTGGGCTGGTCCCTGGGCGCCAACGACGCCTCCAACGTTTTCGGCACGGCGGTTTCGTCGAAGATGGTCCGGTTCTGGACCGCCGCGATTTTGGCATCGATCTTCGTGATGCTCGGTGCCGTCCTTTCCGGACAGGCCGGCATCGAAACCCTGAGCGGATTGACCCGCCTGAGCATTTCCCAGGCAGTGGTCTCTTCGGTGGCCGCGGCCCTGACCGTCACCCTCATGACCCTGCTGGGGCTGCCGGTATCCACATCCCAAGCCGTGGTAGGCGCGATCCTGGGCATCGGGATCCTCAACGGCCAGATCAACCTGGCGGGGCTGGGCAAGGTGGTGGCCTGCTGGTTTGGCACCCCGGTCGGCGCGGCGCTCTTTTCGGTGCTGCTCTATTGGGGCCTTGGTGCCGTTTACAACCGCATGAACCTGAACCTGTTCCTCTCGGACCGGCTGCTACGGGCCGGCCTGATCGGGGCCGGCTGCTACGGGGCCTACGCCTTGGGGGCCAACAACGTGGCCAACGTCACGGCGGTCTATGTGGGAGCAGGGATGATCTCGGTTTTAGACGCTTCCCTGGTCGGCGGGGGCAGCATCGCCCTGGGGGTGATGACCTTCAGTCGGCCGGTCATGGAGACCGTGGGACAGAAACTGGTGCGGCTCGACCCGTTTTCCGCCCTGGTGGTGGCGCTTTCCATGGCGCTGACCATCCATTTCTACACCCTGGTCGGGGTACCGGTTTCCAGTTCCCAAGCGGTGATCGGCGGGGTGCTGGGTATCGGCATTGTAAGGGGGTCCAACACGGTCAGCGGCCAGACATTGAAAAACATCCTGCTGGCATGGTTTCTGACACCGGTGGTCTCCTGCTTCATCGCCCTGGCCATTGATTTTGCCAGCCACCTTCAGTACATACCACCGCAATAGAATCGGTTTGGGTTATGCACAAGTGGTTGTGGTGAAGTATTTTAGATGACACCAAAGACGGCGATTCTTGGCGTCTGCTGGAGAATTGTGCATAACCATGAAATCGGTTTTTATGCCGAGCGGGACCGATTGGATCCCTGAAGATGAAATTTGCGTAAGCGTTCACAGGACACCGCATCTGCTTTGTTCCCGGGCATTTGAAGTACGGAAAAGTACGTCGGCATGCCCGGCGCCTCGCATCTACGGCACCCTGTAAACGCTTACCGGTCGAGGGTTCGGAACGCCGAGATCGTTTCAACCCTGTGAAAAGGTACAAATTTGCGATGCATTTTCAATATAGGGCTTGATTATCACCGGGCCGATGATCTATCTGTGAAGCGTTGAACCGTTTCCGCCCATCGCTGTTCGGGAAAGAGCCATGACCCATTCGCCGCTGTTTTCAGTTGTGCCGGCACGAAGGCTCATGGGCCGGCTTCCCGACAACCGGGACCTGCTCGAAGCCATTGAAGCCGTTTGCCGGTCCGAGGCCGTCGAGGCGGCCGTCTTTCACCTCACCGGCACGATCTCGGGCCTCACGGTGGGAAGCTACGATGCGACCCAGCAGGTATGGGTCACGGCCCAGGTGCCCGGACCCCTTGAAATCGTCACCTGCACCGGCCAGGTCTGCCGTCAGGAAGGAGACCTGAAAGCCAGTGCCCGAATACTGGTCGTCGACACCCATGGAGGACTTCATGGCGGCCGGATCTTTTCGGAAACCGTCGCTTTCGCTGTAGAAATTGATATTGAATTTTTCGACGGCCATGGGCCAATCCGAATTTACGATGCCGGAACGGGACTGTGGCGCCTGCCTTTGGGGCCGTTCGCCCATGGTTTCCGAAACGGCCTTGAGCACGAAATTCCGTCCACAAACGAGGAGGCTGTATGAACATCACCGTAACCCGCACCGACCAGCCCAAAACCAAGCCCGCAGACGACAAACTCGGGTTCGGATCCCTTTTCACGGATCACATGTTCAACATGGATTACACACCGGAAAAAGGGTGGCACAATCCACGCATCGAGCCCTACGGACCCATTGTCATGGATCCGGCCACCATGGTGCTCCATTACGGCCAGGAGGTCTTTGAAGGGCTTAAGGCGTACCGGAAACCCGATGGCGGCATTCAGTTGTTCCGCCCCCTGGAAAATATTCGGCGGATGAACCGCTCCTGCCGCCGGTTGTGCATTCCCGAGATGGACGAGACCGTCATCCTCGAGGCCTTGAAAGCCCTCGTCGACCTGGAGCGGGACTGGGTTCCCGGCTCCCCCGGCACCTCCCTGTACATCCGCCCCACGGTCATCGCCATGGACCCCTTTCTCGGCGTCCGGGCCTCCCACACCTATCGGTTTTTCATTATCCTATCACCGGTAGGGGCCTACTATCCCGAAGGCTTCAACCCCATCAAGATTCTGGTCAGCAAGGACTATGTGCGGGCCGTTCGTGGCGGGGTCGGCGAAGCCAAGACCTGCGGCAACTACGCCGCCAGCCTCCTGGCCGGCGACGTGGCCCACCGGGAAGGCTACACCCAGGTCCTGTGGCTGGACGGAGTGGAGCTGAAATACATCGAAGAAGTCGGGTCCATGAATATCTTCTTTGTCATCGACGGCGAGATCGTCACCCCCGAGCTCAACGGCAGCATTCTGCCCGGTGTCACGCGCAATTCGGTCCTTGAACTGGTGCGCGCGTGGGGGCTGGCGGTCTCTGAGCGAAAAATCAGCATCGACGACGTCATGGCGGCCCAGCGGTCCGGCAAACTCACCGAAATTTTCGGTTCCGGCACGGCAGCCGTCATCTCTCCGGTCGGCGAGCTCAAATATGCCGATACGGTTATTACCGTGGGTGACGGCCAGGTCGGGCCGGTCTCCAATCGGCTTTACCAGGCCCTGACCGACATTCAGTTCGGCCTGACCCAAGGCCCCGAGGGCTGGATTGAGTCCGTCTGATCAAACCCTTTTACCGCCGAGGAACGCCATGTCCGAAAAAATGAAAGTGAGAAAGGCTGTCTTTCCCGTGGCCGGCCTGGGTACGCGGTTTTTGCCAGCCACCAAGGCCATGCCCAAGGAGATGCTGCCCGTGGTGGACAAACCGCTGATCCAGTATGCGGTGGAAGAGGCCCTGAAGTCTGGCATTGAGGAGATCATTTTCGTCACGGGCCGCCGCAAGGAAGCCCTGGAGGATCACTTTGACAGCTCCTGCGAACTGGAGCACACCCTCATGATCCGGAGCAAGGACAGCCTGCTCAACGAGATCCAGTCCCTGGTCCCGGAATCGGGAACCATCGTCTACACCCGCCAGAGCGAACCCCTGGGCCTGGGGCACGCCATCTGGTGTGCCCGGCACATCGTCGGCCATGAGCCCTTTGCCGTGTTGCTGGCCGACGACCTGATCATGACCGACACGCCGGTGCTCAAACAGATGCTCGACCGGTTCGAAACACTGCAATCCTCCATGGTGGCCATTGAGGCGGTCGATCCGTCCGAGACCGACAAATACGGCATTCTGGACGTGGAGAGCGCCGACGACGGCATCGTCCGTATCCGCGGCATGGTGGAAAAGCCCGCGCCGGACCAGGCCCCGTCCAACAAGGCCATTATCGGCCGCTACATCCTCATGCCGGAAATTTTCTCCCTTCTGGAGCAAAAAGAGCGCGGGGCCGGCGGCGAGATCCAGATCACCGACGCCATGGCCCGGTTGCTCAAACAGCAGCCCATCTTTGGATTCGAATTTCAGGGCCAGCGTTTTGACTGCGGCAACAAGGCCGGCTTTCAGATGGCCAATATCGCCTTTGCCATGAAGCGGCCCGATATTCGCGAAAAGCTTCTCGCCTTCATGAAAACCTTTGTCTCGTGAAGGTCTCTTGGTTGACGTCGAGATTACGAACAACAGTGCTTGCCTTTTTTAAAAACCGCCGGACGCGGTGCCTGGCAGCGGCCTTGCCCATGGTACTGGCCATCGGGTTGGTGACCTGCCGCACCTGGTACGAAGGAACACCACCGACCGGGCCGTTGCCATCTGCGACCGAAGCGCCGGGGGTTGTCTCCCAACCGGAACCCTACGCGCCGGTACCGGCAGCCTACGGCATCTCCCTGCGCGGCCTGGAGGCCGTTCGGCGCAAGGTGCGGCCGGGCCAGAGCCTGTCGGATATCCTTCAGGCCCACGGCGTCGCCTACGGCACCATTCTGGAAGCGGCCGAAACGTCCAGGGGGATCTTCAACGTTCGATCCCTTCAGCCCGGGCGTCCCTTCTGCGTTCTCCGCCAAACCGATCCCGAGGCTGCGGCGCGCTACTTCATCTACGAAAAAAACGACATCGACTACCTGGTCTTCGATCTCGCCGAACCGGTATCGGTGACCTGCGCCAGCAAGCCGGTGGAGATTCTGGACCGGACCGTATCGGGGATTATCGACATCTCTCTTTGGGCGGCCCTACAGCAACAGCAGGTCGACCCGGGCCTGGCCGGGGCCATGTCGGAAATTTTCGCCTGGACCATCGATTTTTATCATCTTCAGCCCGGTGACCGCTTCACCGCGGTCTTCAAGGAAAATTTCGTCGACGGACATTCGGCAGGACAGGGAGACATCACCGGGGTCCGCTTCCGCCACCGCGGCCGGGACCATTACGCCTTCTGTTTTGAATCCGAGGGCGTCCAGGGCTATTTCGACGAAAACGGAGAGAGTCTGCGCAAGGCCTTTCTCAAGGCACCGCTGAAATACAGCCGGGTCAGTTCCGGTTATTCCAAGAGACGGCTCCATCCGGTGACCGGTAAATACCGGCCTCATCCCGGCATCGACTACGCCGCCCCCACCGGCACCCCGGTATTGAGCGTGGGCGACGGCACGGTGGTCAAAGCCACCTTCGGCCGGTCCAATGGAAACTTTGTCACCATTCGCCATAACGGCGTCTATCGCACCCAGTACCTGCACCTGAGCCGGTTTGCCCGGGGGATCTCCCCCGGCAAAGCGGTCCGGCAGGGAGACGTCATCGGTTATGTGGGCTGCACGGGCCTGGCCACCGGCCCCCACCTGGACTTTCGCTTCTGGGTCAACGGTGCTACCGTCAACCCGCTCACCTACGACATGCCGTCGGCAGCGCCCGTTGACGAGAGCCTTTTGACGCACTATCGCCTTCACATGGCCATCATCAAGGCCCGGCTCGACGCCCTCTACACGGAGATTCAAACCGATACGGCCAAACAGACCTGAGCCGAACGGTCTTCGGGCGCCGCCTCATCAGGAGGGTCCCATGGGAAAACGCATCGGATTCGTATCGACCCGGTTTGCCGGCACCGACGGGGTGACCTTGGAGGCCAGCAAGTGGGCCTGGGTCCTCAAGCAGAGCGGCCACCGAAACTTCTGGTTTGCCGGCGAACTCGATCGGGATCCGGAAAAATGCATGCTGGTGCCCGAGGCCCACTTCCAGCACCCCGACACCCGGTGGATCAACGAACGGATCCTGGGGCGAAAGGCGCGGGACCCGGAGGTGACCCGGGCCATCGACCGGCAGAAAGACCTGCTGCGGGAACGGATTCGAACCTTTATCGACCGGTTCGGCATCGACCTTCTCGTGGTGCAAAACGCCCTGACCATTCCCATGCATGTCCCCCTGGGCATGGCCCTGACCGAAGTGATCGCCGAGACCCTGATCCCCACCATCGCCCACCACCACGATTTCTACTGGGAGCGGGTACGGTTTTCGGTCAATGCCGTGGGCGACTACCTGCGCATGGCCTTCCCGCCCAACCTGACCAGCATCGAACATGTGGTCATCAACTCCGCGGCCCAGGAAGAGCTGGCCCTGCGGACGGGCATTTCCTCCACCATCATCCCCAACGTGGTCGATTTTGAAAATCCGCCCCAAAACGACCAGACCTGCGCACCGGACTTTCGATCCGCCCTCGGGCTGGACCCGGAAGATATCGTCTTTCTTCAGCCGACCCGGGTGGTGGCCCGAAAAGGGATCGAGCACGCCATCGAATTGATCCGCCATCTGAAAGACCCGCGCTGCAAGCTGGTGATCTCTCACGAAGCCGGCGACGAAGGTTACGAATACGCCGAATGGCTCAAGGAGGATGCCCGCAGCCAGGGGGTCGACCTGCGGTTTCTGGAAACGGCTTCGGAAGACCCCTGGAAAGCCCGCGAAAGCAGGCCCGCCGATTGTGCCTCGCTTTGGGACATCTACCCCTACGCCGATCTGATCACCTACCCGAGCCTTTACGAAGGCTTTGGTAACGCCTTTCTGGAGGCGGTCTATTTCAAAAAGCCGCTGTTGATCAACCGTTACGCCACCTTTGTCCGGGACATCGAGCCCAAGGGGTTCGATCTGGTGGTCATGGACGGCTTTCTCACCCCCAAAACCGTAGAAGCGGTCCGCCAGATCCTGACCGATGCAAAACGCCGACGGATAATGGTGGATCACAATTACCAGGTGGCCACCCGGCACTACTCCTACGCGGTCCTGCGGCGCCTGCTCAACAACCTGATCGTCAACATTTTCGGTTTGGATATCTCTATCTGAATCTCGACGCCAACGACGAAGAGGCCCTGGTCGGTCCGGAATCCGGACTCATCGGTAAAACCCTCGTCGAAAGCCATATTCGGCGCGACTACGGCGTCATTGTGGTGGCCATCAAAAGGCCGGACAATGAGAAGGTCTTCAACCCCATGTCGTCGGAAAACCTAGGGCTCGGCGATGTCATCGTTGTCTTCGGAAAAAAGGAAGATTTGGAACGGATGAAAGGGGTCATGGGGTAACGGAAAACCGTTCCCGGGCGAACCCGACCCGGGTGCCGATACCGCCGAGACGGGGGGCGGCCTTTTCCACCATGTCGAGACGGAAACGCAGCCCGGCGCGGTTGGCCAACTGAATGGCCAGCCCCGGACGGGCGTTGAGTTCCAGAATCAGCGGCCCGCGATCCCGGTCCAGCACCAGGTCGACCCCGAGATACCCCAGACCGGTCAGTTCGTGGCATCGGGCGGCCATTTCCAGGAGTTTGGGCCAGCCGGGAACAGCGATGCCGTCGATGCGGTTGCCCGTATCCGGATGCTCGGAAATGATCTCGTTTCGCCAGACCCCCGCCAAGGTTGTTCCGGCAGCCATGTCGATACCGGCCCCGATGGCCCCCTGATGAAGATTGGCCCTGCCACCGGAAAGTCGCGTTGGGAGCCGGACCATGGCCATGACCGGCACCCCCAGGAACACGATGATGCGGATGTCCGGCACCCCCTGGTAAAGCACCGTCTCGAAAACCGGGTCGAAATGGACCCGCTCTTCGATCATGGCCCGGTCGGGCTGCCCACCCAAACTGTACATGCCGCTGAGAATATTGGAGACGTGGTAACCGAGGGCGGCGGTTTCCAGCAGGTCACCACCGATTTTTCGATACAATTGTTTGGATCGCCCGGCGACGATGAGAATGCCATTGCCGCCCGAACCGCGACTCGGCTTGATGACGAAATCATCGTGGGATTCGAGAAAAACGTGAAGATGGCGCCGGATCTGAACCTCGGTCTCAACCACCCCCAGCAGGGCGGGAACCGCCAGCCCGGCCTCTACAGCCAGACGTTTGGTCCGCAGCTTGTCGTCCACCAGCGGGTACTGCCGGCGAGGGTTATGGACAAGGGTGTACTGGGCGTTTCGCCGGTTGAGCCCGAGCAGGCCAGCCTTTCGCAAGGCGCGGATGGTTCCGAAACACATACCGCTATCCCTCTTCAAATCGACCCGCTCGTTTTCTTTGTCCGACGGTCTGCCGGTTTCTTGTTTTTATTGAATAAAAATACGAGCCCCAGCACCCTGCTCAAACCGGGCATTCCCGACACCCCATTGGATTGCGGCGATCCCGCGATTGGGTTTCAACAGCCGTCCGGCCCCAATCTCAGGACACTGTACCTCTGGGAAGATTAACCGACACCTTCGGCATAATTTGGGGCGGTGTATCCCCCGAGTTCGAAG
>JAEINQ010000090.1 GCA_016342285.1 Desulfobacterales bacterium | reverse complement strand
CCGGGGGAGACTTGGAATCTTCTATACCTTTCAATGTCAGGAATTTAGCTCTGAAAGTGTTTGACAAGGACAATTAGCTTAAATACTGAGATTGATACACTTAAAGAATTATCCTATTATGCAAAAGCATATAACAAAAACCATCAGGTAATTGTGATGGTTGAACTGGGCGATTTACGTGAAGGCGTACTTCCTATCGATTTGTCCGAATTTTTCCGCCAGACCATTTCTTTATCCCATATAAAAATTGTTGGCCTTGGATGTAATTTGGCTTGTTACGGTGGCGTGAAACCTACTGACAACAACATGCATGAGCTATCTGAACTGTTTGATATCATAGAAAAAGAATTTCATCTTGGTTTATCAATTATTTCGGGTGGCAATTCGGCAAATTATGAGTGGTATAAATCTACCAAAGATATAGGAAACATTAACAATCTTCGCCTGGGTGAATCAATCCTTTTAGGCCTTGAAACGATGAATCGAAAAACAATCCCGGGATTGCACACGAGTGCTTTTCAGCTCGTTGCTGAAGTTATTGAGTCCAAAAATAAACCATCTCTTCCATCTGGTGAGATAGGCCAGAATGCTTTTGGGGGTATTAATAAATTTCCTGACCGCGGTATTCGCCAAAGAGCGATTGTTGCTTTAGGCAGACAGGACATTCTGGTATCTGGCCTAAAACCCCATAAAGAGTTAATAATCCTTGGCGCCAGCAGCGACCACATTATTTTAGATAGTGAAAACTGTAATCTGAAAGTTGGAGATGAAGTAAGTTTCAGCCTGGATTACGGCGCCCTGCTTTCCGCTATGACATCACCATTTATTAGCAAACATTTTATTGGATAGAGGGACGATGGAGTCCTCCATTTCAAATGTTATCTGTCCGTTTAGAAAATTTGGAAACCGTTGCTGTAAATAGACATTAGCGGTCAAGGTTCATGACCTTGTTCCACACCGCAACAAAGTCGCTCAGGAACTTCTCCTGTGAGTCCTTACATCCGTAGACCGCGTGGTCTATATCAGCCCGGACACCCACCAGGAGTTGGTGCGATACGTCCGGGCCCGGCCCGCCGCGCCAAGAAGATATTCCTCGTGGCGGGGGCCGCTACAAGGGAAAGCCCATATCGGTGCGTGGCGTACAGAAACGAATGGAGGCCTACGCCCGCTCCATCGGCCTTGAGGTCTCCTGCCATCAAGTTCGGTACACCATGGCCACCCAAATGCTTAACGCTGATGCGGATCTGGTTACCATCCAGGAACTGCTCGTACACAGTCGGATCAAGACCACACAGCGCTACTGCAAGGTGAGCAACTCCAAGGTTCAAAGGGACTACTTCAAGGCGATGAACCGGTTGCTTGGCACTGCCGAGGAGGCAGCAGGGTATTTTTAGCTTGACAAGAGGGGAAAATGAAACAGAAAAATGGTAGGTAACCCGCTTTAATAAAAAGAAAAATCAGACCTCGTTACGTATAGTTGCCACCTAGTACTCAGTCTGAGGCATCTCGTCACAACCGAGCAATTGATGTTGCAGTCCCACGCTTCAAACCGTATCTTTTGTACTATTCGACATCCAGGTGCCAGGCCAAAACCGGTGAATCGCCACGGCACTCTGGTTGTTGAACCCCCCTTCAATCAACTGCCCGGATCTTCGGCATGATTTCATTCTGGCTTACCCATCAAACAATCGATCATAAATTCGTCAAAATGCTGTTAATACAGTATAATTATCTGCTATGTCCCCCCAACCGCCCCCCCTGGGCGGCCCGATAGAATTAAATATAGGTTGACTTTGTTTTTGAATCTTCTTATAAACATGAATCTAATTATAGTCGGTCCGATTTGAAACACCACCACCTTTCCGAACGGCACGAGGAGGCCATCAAAACAAATGGATACCATAGAAACTCAAATCGATACGGGTTCGGATGAATTCAAGAAAAACCGGGAGGTCATGGAAACGCTCCTGGAAGATCTGAACACGGAAATGAAACGGGCCATGGAAGAGCGATCCCCCAAGGCAAAGGACCGCCTGGCCGAAGTCGGCAAAATGCCGGTGACAAAAAAACTCGAAATGCTCCTGGATAAGAACACGCCATTTCTGGAAATCGCCCCCCTGGCGGCCAGAGGGATGTACGACGGCAAGATCCACAAGGCCGGCGCTGTTCTGGGAATCGGCATGGTGGCCGGCAAAGAGGTGCTCATTTCGGCCAACGATGCCATGATCAAGGGGGGCGCAGCCTATCCCATGAGTGTGAAGAAATCGTTGCGGGGCCAGACCATCGCCATGGAAAACCGACTTCCCATGATCAACCTGCTCGATTCGGCCGGCGCTTACCTTCCCATGCAGTCGGAAATCTTTCCCGACGTCGATGACGGTGGACGGGTCTTTTACAACCAGGCCCTCATGAGCAAGATGGGCATCCCCCAGATCACGGCGGTCATGGGTCTTTGCACGGCAGGCGGGGCCTATGTTCCGGCCATGAGCGACGAAGTGGTCCACGTAAAGGGGCACGGAGCCATCTTTTTGGGCGGCCCCCCCCTGGTCAAGGCAGCCACGGGCGAAGAGGTGACCGCTGACGAATTGGGCGGGGCAACCCTTCACTGCAGCGAATCCGGCGTCTCCGACTACTATGCCGAAGACGATGCCCATGCCATTGAAATCCTGCGGAACATCGTGGCCAACCTGCCTGACGCCGATAAGGCACAACTCACCACCCGGGAATCCCTTCCGCCGCTCTACGATCCCAAGGAAATCTACGGCATCGTCCCGCGGGACATCGCCACCCCCTACGACATCCGCGAGGTCATCGCCCGGATGGTGGATGGCAGCGCCTTCCTCGAATTCAAGGAACTCTACGGGCCCACGCTGATCTGCGGTTTTGCCCACATCCACGGCTATCCCGTGGGCATCCTGGGAAACAACGGCATCCTCTTTTCAGAAAGCGCGTTGAAGGGGACCCAGTTTATCCAACTCTGCGATCGCCGCAAGATCCCCCTGGTTTTCTTGCAGAACATCACCGGCTTTATTATCGGGAAAGAGTATGAACGGGGCGGCATCACCAAAAACGGCCATAAGATGGTCAATGCCGTATCCACGGCCACCGTGCCCAAGTTCACCGTCATGATCGGCGCCTCCTTCGGCGCCGGCAACTACGCCATGTGCGGCCGGGCCTATTCCCCGCGGTTTCTCTGGACCTGGCCCAACCACCAGATCGGGGTCATGGGTGGCCAGCAGGCAGCCGACGTGCTCATCACCCTTCAAAACGACCAGCGAATTCGTGCCGGCCAGCCGCCCATGACCGAAGAAGAAGTCGCCTTTATTCGGGAACCGGTCATTGCCGCGGCCCTTAAGGAGGGAGACGCCTACTACAGCACGTCCAATCTCTGGGATGACGGTATTCTCGACCCGGCCAAGACCCGGGACGTGCTGGGGCTGGCCATTTCGGCCGCTTTGAATGCACCCATCCGCGATGATGTATACGGATACGGAACGTTCAGGATGTAGATTTTGATATGCTCGCAACCGTTTTTGAAGCCACAAAGACACAAAGCACTCAAAGAAAATTTAAGGAAAAATTATGTTCAAGAAGATATTGATTGCCAACCGCGGAGAGATCGCCCTGCGGATCATGCGTACCTGCAAAGAGATGGGGATCGCGACCGTGGCGGTCTATTCCGATGCGGATAAAAAAGCCCTGCATGTGCTGCATGCGGACGAAGCGGTTCACATCGGGCCGTCCGAGCCGACCCAGAGCTATCTGGACATGGAAAAGATTATCACCGCCGCCCTGGAAACCGGTGCCGAGGCCATCCATCCCGGCTACGGCTTTCTGGCGGAAAATGCCCTGTTTTCAGAGCGCTGCCAGGAGGCAGACATTGTATTTATCGGTCCACCGCCCCGGGTCATCGAAGACCTGGGAGACAAGATACGGGCACGACAGATCATGCAACAAGGCGGTGTCCCGGTCATTCCCGGCATGACCGAAGAAGCCTCGGACCCGGCGGCGTGGGGCACTTCGGCTGAAGCCATCGGGTATCCGGTGCTGATCAAGGCGGCAGCCGGCGGGGGCGGGAAAGGGATGCGGGTGGTAGACCGGCCCGAAGACCTGAACGAAGCCTGCCAGTCCGCCTCCCGGGAAGCGGCCGCCGCTTTCGGAAGCGGCGCCATCTATATGGAAAAATTCCTGGCAAAATCGCGGCACGTGGAGGTCCAGATCCTGGCCGACACCCAGGGAAACGCCATCCACCTGCTGGAGCGAGAGTGCTCCATTCAGCGCCGGCACCAGAAAATCATCGAAGAAACGCCGAGTCCCGCCCTGACGGCCGAACTCCGGAAAGAAATGGGCCGGGCTGCCGTGGCCGCGGCCAAGGCATCCGGGTACGTCAACGCCGGAACCGTGGAGTTCATTCTGGACCCAGACGGCAAGTTCTATTTCCTGGAAGTCAATACCCGCCTCCAGGTGGAACACCCCATCACCGAAATGATCACCGGCATTGACCTGGTCCGGCAACAGATCAAAGTGGCCGCCGGGTACCCTCTGACGGTTTCCCAAGAGGAGGTCTCCGGCCGCGGCCATGCCATCGAATGCCGCATCTACGCCGAAGATCCGGAAAATAACTTTTTCCCGTCACCGGGGAAAATCATTTTTCTCCAGGAGCCTTCCGGGCCGGGCATAAGAAACGATTGCGGTGTCTACTCCGGCTGCGAGGTCCCCATGGAATACGACCCCATCCTTTCCAAACTGGTCGTCCATGGCGAAACCCGTGAACAGGCCATCCGCCGGATGGTCCGAGCCCTTGAATCCTACGCGATTCTCGGTATCAAGACGCCGATTTCCTTTCTCATCGATGTACTTCGATCAAAACCGTTTGAAAAAGGGGAGACGTTTACGGATTTTATCCAAACCCATTTCAGCGAGTGGAAACCCGGCGCCGACACATATGATATGGCAGCCATGGCCTATGTTGCCGACGCCCTTTCGCCCAAACAACAGGCAACCGGCGGTGCCGCGGCCAGCGCTGGCCACCCGTCCCCATGGAAAACACTCGGCGGCTGGCGCCAGTAAAGCCATGGGCAATAACTTGCAATCATTATCAACAGGGATGCACGGGATATGCAGGATGATTCTTTTGCTTCGCGGTCTTTGCACGCGTTTAAAGAAAACCTGATCCTGTTCATCCTGTCTATCCCTGTTGAATTTGAATGAACAAGGATCAATCGTAACCGACAGGTGCCAATCATCCTGAAAATTGTGAGGGTATAACGTGGAATACAAACTGAAAATCAACGAAGAAACCGTCGATCTGGACATCGAAACCGACAACGAAGATAGCTTCACCGCCGCCATGGGCGAACAGACAACCCCGGTCAGCTATCAACGGATATCCGATCACCAGATCCACCTGACCGTGAACGGCCGCGGCACCATGGCCTTTGTGGCAGACACGCCCGACGGCAAGACCGTCATGATCAACGGCCGGACCTGGCTTGTCCAAGACGCCGATGCCCAACCCCAACAGGGCCGACGGCGCGGCGGTCTGAAAAACGGCCCGACCACGGTGACCCCGCCCATGCCGGCCGTTGTCACGCGAATCCTGGTCAACGAGGGCGACGCCGTAACCAAGGGCCAGGGGGTCATCGTGGTCTCCGCCATGAAAATGGAGACCACCCTCAACGCTCCTTATGACGGACGGGTAACGCGCATCAACGTGGCCGAAGGGGACAAGGTCGCGCCGAAACAGATTCTGGTGGATATCGAGGCGGCTGAGGCCGCAGAGACAGACGAAACCGCGCAATAAACAGGGATGTACAGGATATGCAGGATATTTTTTTCCTTCAGGATTCGCTCACTTTAAAAAAGTAATCTTATCCCGTCCATCCTGTCTATCCCTGTTAAAAATGAACCTACCCAACAAGGAGGCCCCACCATGACCGAAACAGATCTGCTCTACCGGGTGGAAAACCATATCGCCACCTTCACCATCAACCGGGAAGCCAGACGAAACGCCATCAGTCCCGAAGCCATCGCCCTGTTCCACCAGGGCCTGGACGCGGCAGAAAAAGACGATGGGGTGCGGGTGATCTGTGTCACGGGTGCGGGAGACAGGGCCTTTTGTTCCGGCGCCGATCTGGCCAGTGGCATGGGCGGAGGCAATCTGGACGTCTTCCAGGAATACGCCCGATTGATTACCCGCCTGGCCACCTTTCCCAAACCGACCGTCGCGCGGATCAACGGTTATTGCCTGGCCGGAGGCACCGGGTTCATGCTGGCCTGCGACATGGTCATCGCCAAAGACACGGCCAAATTCGGCACCCCCGAAGTCAACGTCGGGCTCTTTCCCATGATGATCGGCGCCCTGATCTTCCGAAATGTCCCCCGGAAAAAGGCCATGGAAATGATCATGCTCGGTGAAAAGCTTACCGCCGCCCAGGCCCTGGAGATGGGCATGCTCACCCGGACCGTCGCCGAAGCGGAATTCGATGTCGAGGTCGATGCGGTGCTTTCCGCTCTGGCCAAAAAGAGCCCCATCGGCATGCGCCTCGGCAAGGAAGCCTTTGCCGCCGCCGAAACCATGCCCCTGGCCGAGGCCGTTCAATATCTATCAGGCCGGCTCGCCGCGGTGGCCACGACCGAAGACGCCGCGGAAGGGATTACCGCCTTTTTGGAAAAGCGAGAACCGAATTTTACAGGAAAATGAAAACTGATGCGTTCTTAAAAAAGCCATGATCACCCAGACGGATATGAACAACCACGAAGAGCACGAAGGTCACGAAGTTGAAAAAATTAGATGCCCTGTCTTTCTCTTCGTGCTCTTCGTGTCCTTCGTGGTGAAAAACCGGCTTTGTGCAGGGCGATCAAATCTAAACCACACCCAAAAGCTCAGAGACAGATCTATTCCATTTTGAGCATTAATGTTGTGGCCTTTGTGTTGAATATCGGGGCGAAACGATTTGCAGGGGTGCAATCGCAAGTGCCTGTAACCCAGTGGAGGTCAACATGCCAGAAAACACAGAAAAACTGATCATTGCCAATTGCAGCGGCTTTTTCGGCGACCGGATCACAGCGGCCAGAGAAATGGTCCAGGGCGGCCCCATCGACGTGCTCACCGGTGACTACCTGGCTGAGCTGACCATGGCCATATTGTTCCAGAAAAAAATGAAAAGCCCCGATGCCGGTTTTGTCCCTACCTTTCTCAAGCAGATGGAAGAGGTCATGGGCGAATGCCTGGACAAAAAGATCCGGGTGGTGGCAAATGCCGGTGGACTGAATCCGGCGGGCATGGCCGCGGCCTTAAAAACCATCGCCGAGAAGCTCGGCCTGTCGCCCAAAATCGCCTTTATCCACGGCGATGATCTCATGCCGCGCATGGCCGAACTCCAGGAAAAGGGCGAAACGTTCACCCACATCGACAAAGGGATCTCTCTCAAGGAGGCCGGCGCCATGCCCATCACCGCCAACGCCTACCTGGGCGGCTGGGGCATTGCCGAAGCCCTCAAACGCGGGGCCGACATCGTGGTTTGCGGCCGGGTGGCCGATGCGGCCCTGGTGGCCGGGCCGGCCGCCTGGCGATTCAACTGGGACCGCGGCGATTGGGACCGACTGGCCGGCGCCTATGCCGCGGGCCATATCATCGAATGCAGCGCCCAGGCCACGGGCGGCAACTATTCCTTCATGGATGAAGTGCCCACCTATAAAAATGTCGGATTCCCCATCGCCGAGGTCTTTGAAGACGGCAGCTTTGTCATCACCAAGCATCCAGGGACCGGCGGTCTGGTCTCGGTCGGCACGGTCACAGCCCAGCTCATGTATGAAATCGGGGCCCCCAAATACCTGACACCGGACGTGGCCGTCCGCTTCGACACCCTGGAACTGACCCAAGAGGGCCCCGACCGGGTTCGCGCCACCGGCATCCGGGGCGAGCCGGCGACAGACACCACCAAGGTCTGCATCAACACCTTGGGCGGGTATAAAAATTCCATGACAGTGATCCTAACGGGACTCGACATTGAGAAAAAGGCAAAAATTGTTGAAGAAACGCTCTTTGACAGCCTCGGCGGGCGGGATCAATTCCAGGTGGCCGACGTCCAGCTCATCAGCTCGGGAAAAGCCGACCCGCCCTCCAACGATGAAGCCTTCGCCTTTTTGCGCCTCACGGTGATGGACCCGGATGCCAAAAAGGTCGGGCTCTTTTCCGCCCGACTCGTTGAAATCGCCTTGGCCAGCATTCCCGGTTTTACGGCCACCGCCCCACCGACCAAGGGTTCACCGGCCATCGTCCACTGGCCCGCCCTGATCTCGGTTGAACACATCCAACAAAAAATGAACCTGGACGGGGAGGAAATCGTTATCCCGGCCACCGCGTCATCCAATGAAGCGATCGTCATCGAAGTCCCCAAACACGAAATCCCCCCCATGCCATCCGACCCCACCGTCCGGGCCCCTCTGGGACGGGCCTTTGCCACCCGGGCCGGCGACAAGGGCGGCAACGCCAACCTGGGCATCTGGGCGAAAACGCCCGAGGCCTATGCGTTCCTCAATGGGTTTTTGACCACGGAAAAACTGAAAGAATTGCTTCCGGACTGCGCCCCTTTTGCTATCGATCGGTACGAACTGCCCAACCTGCTGGCCGTCAATTTTTACATTCGCGGGCTTCTGGGCGAAGGGGTTGCCGCCTCCCTGCGAAGCGATCCCCAGGCCAAAACCCTCGGTGAATACCTTCGGGCCAAAATCATCGACATGCCCGAATCGCTCCTGATTGGTTAAAATTTTGGAAGCTTCTGGATATCGCCCGTGCAACCACAAAGACACTAAGGTTTAAGCGCAGCATGGCTGAAACCGAACAATTATCTCACCACAGAGGTCACAGAGGTTTTTTAGTTTATACCCGGCCGGGAGACGGCGGCCGGGGATAAGAAAGCCCTGACAGCGTTTGCTTTTCACAGATCGCCGTCTCCCGATCTGTGAAAATTTATAACCCCTCTGCGGACTCCGTGGCTCCGTGGTTAGCCGATACGATTCGCACCAAGCTGAAAAACAAAGGGATGAGGCCAAGAAGATGAAACAGATCTTAAGCGACCTGACCTGGGAGCTGGAAACACTCGACGCCCTGGTCAGCGGGCTGGACGCGGCCGGCTGGAACAAAGCCACTTACTGCAGCGACTGGACGATCAAGGACGTGATCTGTCATCTCGCTTATTTCGATTCCACAGCCAGACTCGCCGCCACCGATGCCGAGGCCTTCAACAACCACATGGTGGAAGCATTCGGGAAAATTAAAAGTATGGACGAGGTGGCCGGAATTTCACTGGGCAAAGGGCGGGCCATGACGGTTCCTGAACTGCTCGACTGGTGGCGAAGCCAACGAGCTCAAAAGATCAAGGCACTCTCCCCCCTCGACCCCAAGGACCGCCTCCCCTGGTACGGCCCGCCCATGAGCGCCCGGTCCTTTGCCACGGCCCGGATCATGGAAACCTGGGCCCACGGGCAGGATGTCTACGACGCATTGAAAATCAAGCGCCCGGCAAGCCCCGGGCTCAAACACATCGCCCACCTCGGTGTGACCACCTTCGGATGGAGTTTTTCAAACCGCCAGATGGACGTCCCCCAGGCCCCGGTAAGGGTGGAACTGACCGCCCCCAACGGAGACGTCTGGACCTGGGGGGAAGAGGACGCCAAAGACCGGGTCCGGGGGCCGGCCGAGGACTTCTGCCTGGTGGTGACCCAGCGCCGGCATGTGGACGACACGGTCATCAAAACCCAGGGCGATACCGCCCGGCAATGGATGATTTACGCCCAGTGTTTTGCCGGACCGCCGGACAAAGGACCGGAGAAGGGCTTTTGGAAAAAAGGGTTCGAGGATTCGAGGGGCCAAGGGGTCGAGTGAACTGAACCGAGCCGCTGATGCGCCCTGCCATGCCCCTCGAACCCTTGAACCCTTGAACCCTTGAACCCTCGAACCCTCGAACCCTTGAACCCTCGAACCCTTAAAATAGGAACCACCCCATGTACAAATACCTCTTCAGCCCCATACGGATCAACCAACTGGAAGTAAAAAACCGCATCGCCTACCCGGCCCTGGGCGTGCTCTATTCCCACGACATGAAGCTCAACGAGCGTTACTATGAATATTACCGGGAAAAAGCAAAAGGCGGGGCCGGTATCGTCACGGTGGGTCCGGTCGGCATCGACCATCTCGGCTCCGGCTTCCTGGCCCTGTCCCTTTCCACGGACGAACCCATTGAAGACTTTCGAAAACTGACCGGCATCATCCGCGACGAAGGGGCCAGTCCCTGGATCCAGCTGTTTCACGCCGGGGCCTATTCCCATCCCATCCTCATCAACAACGAAACCCCCATGGCGCCGTCTGCCATCTTTTCCAAATACTCCAAGACCACCCCACGGGAAATGACAGCAGAGGACATCGCCCAGGTCCAGGAAGCCTTTGTGGCAACGGCCCTGCGGGCAAAAGAGGCCGGCTTCGACGGGGTGGAAATCATCGGCTCGGGCGGCTACCTCATCACCCAGTTCCTTTCGCCCCTGAAAAACCGGCGAACCGACGGCTATGGCGGAAGCTTTGAAAACCGCGTCCGGTTTCCCAAAGAGGTGATCGAACGCTGCCGCGCCGCCCTGGGAAAAGACTATCCGCTGACCATCCGCATGGCCGGAAACGACTTTGTTCCGGGAAGCAACACCGACGCGGAAACACCGGCCATCGCCAGGGTCTACGAAAAAGCCGGGGTCGATGCCCTCAACGTCACCGGCGGCTGGCACGAAACCCGCGTGCCCCAGCTTCCCATGGAACTGCCCCGGTCCGCCTATGCCTACCTGGCCCTCAATGTCAAAAAGGCCGTCACGGTCCCGGTCATGGCATCCAACCGCATCGCCGATCCGGACTCGGCCGAAAAAATTATTCGCGACGGCTACGCCGACATGGTGAACCTGGGCCGGGTGCTCATTGCCGATCCCTTTTGGCCGCAAAAGGCCTTCGAAGGACGGGCCGCTGAAATCCGGCCCTGCACGGCCTGCGGCCAGGGGTGTTCGGACATGGTCTTTTCCGGCCAGGCGGTTTTTTGTGCGGGTAACCCCCGGGCCGGGTTTGAAAAAGAGCGACAGGTGAAAAAGACCGAGGCGCCAAAATCGGTCATGGTGATCGGTGCCGGCGCCGCCGGCCTGGAAGCGGCGGTCACGGCAACCCAAATGGGACACCGTGTGGCCATCTATGACCGGGCATCGGATATCGGCGGCCAGCTGTGGTTGGCCGGCGCACCGCCCCATAAACAAGAACTGCTGGAACTGATCCGCTACTACCGGGCCATGATCAATCGCTACGATATTGCCCTCCACCTGGACACCAACGTGGATGCCGCCTTCATCCAAGCCCAATCGCCTGATCACGTCATTGTGGCCACGGGCGCGGCCGCCCTGGTCCCACCCATACCGGGGGCCGACGGCACCAGCGTACTGACCGGATGGGACGTGCTCCGAGACAACCCGCCCCTGGGAAAAGAGGTGGCCATCATCGGCGGCGGCGCCGTGGGGCTGGAGACCGCCTTGTTCGTTGCCGCCAAGGGGACCATCAATGCCGAAACCCTTCACTTTCTCTTCAGTTATGAAGCAGCCACTCCGGAAAGACTTCGGCAACTGCTGTTTAAAGGGACCTCCCATGTTACTGTTTTTGAAATGCTTCCCAAGGCCGGCACCGATGTGGGACGATCGACCCGGTGGGTCCTGTTTGACAGTCTCAATCGCTACAATGTCGGCATTGAAACCGGCGCAACCGTCAAGTCGCTGGACCGTAATTCGGTCACCTGGGAAAAAGAAGGTAAAGAGACCTCGCAACATTTCGACAACGTGATCGTCGCTTCAGGGTCCCGGTCCGTCAACAGCCTGGGGGCGGCCCTAGAAACACTGAACATGCCCTTTGCCACCGTGGGCGACTGCATTCGGCCGGGCAAAATCAACGATGCCATCCACGGCGGTTTTCTGGCCGCCCTGGACATCGACCGTCGGTAATTGGAAAAGAACCCCTATCGCGGGGTCTGATATTGCTTTGAAATTGAAAATACTGGAGCGAAGCGACTCATTCATTTTAGGCATTTCACACTTTAGCGCATTTTAGGCGATAGCCGGGCATTTCCCGACAACCCTGTCGGCCTCGCCAGGCAAGGCCAACCACGTCCGAAAAAGGTGGACCCAACTTTGAAGCGAAGGAGACGCACATGAGCAAAAACATGTATTTCAACAAAGATCATGAAATGGTAAAAAAATCCGCCCGGGAATTCGTTCAAAAAGAGATCAATCCCCATATGGACGAATGGGAAGAAAAGGGGATCGCGCCGCTTCACGACCTGTTCAAAAAAATGGGCGACCTCGGTTTTCTGGGCATCCGGTACGATGAAAAATACGGCGGCGAAGGTCTCGACTACTGGCACGAGACCGCCATGATGGAAGGATTTGCCTGTTGCCACGGCATGGGGGTGCCCATGGGCATCGCGGTCCAGACCAATATGGCAACCCCGGCCATCGCTGAGTTCGGCAGCGAATATCTCAAGGACAAATACCTGCGGGGCGCCATTTCCGGAGACATGGTAGCGGCCATCGCCGTCACCGAACCCGATGCCGGATCAGATGTTTTCGCGCTGAAGACAACGGCCAAACGCGACGGCGATGTCTATCTTCTCAACGGTTCAAAGACATATATCACCAACGGGACCCAGGCCGATTTCCTCACACTGCTGGCCCGAACCAGCGACGATTCAGGCCACCATTGTTTCAGCCTTTTTGTGGTCCCCACCGATCTTCCCGGCTTTGCCATCAGCAAAAAACTCGACAAAGTCGGTATGAGAAGCTCCGACACCGCCGAACTCTTTTTCGACAACATGGCCATCCCGGTGGAAAACCGCATTGGCGAAGAAGGCGAAGGCTTCATCTACCAGATGCAGCAGTTCCAGCATGAACGCTTTACGGTGCTCCCCCTGGTCTGCGAGGCCGGAGACATGATGATCGACATGACCGTCGACTATATCCGAAAACGGATCGTATTCGGAAAACCGCTCATGGCCAAGCAGGTCCTTCGTCACCGGCTGGTGGACTGGAAGACCGAGCTCGAATGCCTGCGCCAGATGATGTATCACATCGTCCGGATGAAAACCGAGGGGCTCGACGTCACCCGGGAAATCTCCATGGGCAAACTCTTTGCCGGCCGGCTCGGCCGGAATATCGCCGACGGATGCCTGCAGATGTTCGGCGGCATGGGGTTTATGAATGAAATGCTTATCTCTCGGCTCTGGCGGGACATCCGTCTCATGAGCATCGGCGGCGGTGCCGACGAGGTCATGAGTGAGGTTATCGGAAAATTGGAAGGATTCTGATATACTTGGATCGCCTCTGTAAAGAGATGGTCCGGGGATACATGAAGTGAGCCTCCACCCGCAGAGAGGGTGACCTCAGGAGGCCCTCCATAGGAGGGCTTAATGTCCAATATCCAATTTTCAATTCTCAATGTTCAAGGAAGGCATTCTGCCATATCTCAGCTGAAAAGAGCCGGAGCGAAGCGACTCCGGCATTTTAGGCATTTCGAATTTTAGCGCATTTTAGGCATTGGCCGATAAATGAATCGGCATGGCCAGTTCAAACGGATGCCAAAAAGTAAATCATCGTGGAGGATTGCCATGATCATCGATACCCATTCCCAGTTGTTTACCCGGGAAGCCATCGAAAGCTTTCCCAAAGAGATGGCCGCCAGCTATAAGGCCATGTTCAAAGACATGGCCCTGCCGGAAATCGAAGACACCATTAAAGACATGGACGCGGCGGGTGTGGACCGCGCGGTGGTGGTCGGCATCGATGCCGAAACCACCTTCAAGTACAAGGTGTCAAACGACCTGGTCGCCCGAACCGTCGGGCAGTATCCCGACCGGCTCCTGGGCTTTGCCGGTGCCGATCCCCACAAGGGCAAACTCGCCTGCGACGAACTGGAGCGGGCCGTTACGACCCTGGGCCTGAAAGGTCTGAAGATCCTGCCCCACTTGCACCTGTTGCGGCCCAACGACCCGAAAATGTATCCCCTTTACGAAACGGCACGCGGGCTGGGTATTCCGGTCCTGTTTCACACCGGCACCCAGTTCCATGCCGGCACCAAGATCAAGTACTGTCGCCCGATCGACCTGGACGAGGTAGCGGTGGACTTTCCCGGGTTGACGCTTGTCATGGCCCATTTCGGCTATCCCTGGTTCCACGAAGGCCTTTCCGTGGTCCTTCGAAATCCCAACATCTATTTCAATATCGCCGGCTGGTCGCCCAAGCGGATCCCCGAAGACGTGATTCGTCACATCAACGGCCCGTTGCGGGCCAAGGCGCTCTTTGGCAGCGACTACCCGCTGCTGACCCGGGAGCGGATCGTGCGGGAACTCAAGGCCCTTTCCTTTCAGGACGGTATTTTGGAAATGCTGATGACCGAAAACCCCAAACGGCTGTTGGGTTTGTAATTTCGTTGGCCAGGAGGCTCCACCCGCTGAGCGGATAGTCTAAGGTAGCCCCCCAAAAGGGGGCTCAATGTCCAATATCCAATTCTCAATGTTCAAGTAAGGTATTCTGTCTTCTTAGCCTTTTAAAATTCGCAGAGCGAAACGATTCCTCACTTGAGCATTGGACATTGAATATTTGAAATTTGAAATTCACGTGAAACTTTTCTCGCCGGAACGGTAGAATCTTTCCGGGTCCACCACTGAAAGTGGTGGCACATGCCAGAATTCAACTGGCTAAACTCAAGGAATTCCCCATGGACCCGTTCAAAACCAAGTCTCGAAGCGCCATGCGGCGGCAACGCGAAAAGGAGATGCGCTACCGAACCATTTTAGAGGCTGCCGAATCCCTTTTCGCCCGCCAGGGTTACCAGCAGACCAGCATCGAACAGGTCGCGGATTCGGCCGAAGTCTCCGTGGGAACCGTCTATTTCTATTTCAAGAAAAAAGAGGAAATCCTCATCAACCTGATGGAAGATATCGGATTCCAACTGAGAAAGCTTCTGGGGACGGAATTCCGCCGGGCCGAAGCATCGCCGGAAGGGTTGAAAAATGCCGGCCTGGCCTTCTTCAATTCGTTCTGCCTCAACTTCCCGGAGAAGGTCTCCATCTTTTACCGGGAATCGGTCGGTCAAAGCGTTGAAGTGGAGCGACAGCGGAAAAAACTGCATAT
This sequence comes from Desulfobacterales bacterium, assembly GCA_016342285.1. Lineage (GTDB taxonomy): Bacteria > Desulfobacterota > Desulfobacteria > Desulfobacterales > JAEINQ01 > JAEINQ01. The sequence continues at coordinate 4,412 of JAEINQ010000090.1, read as the reverse complement.
GCAGATCACGGCGGATATCGAAGGGGCGCTGATACGAATTCGCGAGGGGCAAAAAATCCGCTATCACGACGATGACCTCTCACCGGAACTCATGGCCGTCTGTATCGTCGGCATTTATGAGCGGGTGGCCTGTCACTACCTGCTGTGGAAGGACAGTCCCAAATCGGACATCATGAAACTGGCCCAGGGCGCCGTTTCCTTCACCCTGGGGGGTGTCGACAGCCTGATTGTGAAAAAAGAGTACAGCGAATAGACTGGTGTTTTAGGTGAAAGATCGAATTTTTCTTTTAAAGCGGCGAAGCCGCGTTTCCTAAAATTGCACCAGCAATTTTAGTTGCCTTTAAACTCCGGATCCCGCTTCTCCATAAAAGCCGTGACCGCCTCCATGAGATCGTCCGACGGCAGTTGGGCCGAGTTCTTCTGGGCCACATAGCGCAACCCCGGATAAACCCCGTTATCCCGGTTGAACAAAATCACATCCTTGACCCCCTGAACGGTCAGTGGTGCATTGGCGGCAATCTCGGCAGCCAAAGCCCCGGCGGTCCGGTTCAATGCCTCCCGGTCTTTGCAGATCCGTGTAATGAAGCCCATCGCAAGCGCTTCTGCGGCGGTGAAATCCCTGCCGGTCAAAACCAGTTCGCGGAACCAGCCATCGCCCACGATGGCCGGCATTCGCTGCATGGTGCCCACATCGGCAATGATGGCGATCTTGGTCTCTCGAATGGCAAAGATCGCGTCTTCGGTGGCGATGCGGATATCGCAGGCCGAAAGCATGTCCACCCCGCCGCCGATGCAGTGGCGATGCACGGCGGCAATAACCGGTTTGCGGCATTGTTCAATGGCGCTGATGCTTTCCTGGAGTTCCATAATCTTTCGGCGCATGGTTTCCCGGCCGTTGGCCGTGGTACCGCTTAAAATCGCCGCGGCTTCCACCAGATCGAGTCCGGCGGTAAAGCACTTCCCCTCGGCCCGGATCACCACCACGCGAACCTCCGGGTCTTCATCGAAGCGTTTCATGTGCTCGGCCAACATCGAAAAGAAATCCAGCCCCATGGCGTTTCGCTTTTCAGGGCGGTTTAAAATCAACCAGGCCACATGGCCGTCTTTTTCCACCTTGAAAGGCCCACTTCCGCTACTGTCGCTCATGGCGTCTCCTTGTCCTGAGGATTTGGTTTAAATTTTTTTCCGATTATAAAGGTCGGACAGGGCAGTGTCAATTCTGCTAATTTTTATTCCATTCGAGAGCGTCTCCACCGGTAAGGCGGTGGCCACAGCCGGCCCCACAAGGGGCAAGATGATCCATCATCCAACTCCAATTTCCAAGTGTGACTTTATTTCAGATATAAAACTGCCATCTGCCCAAAACGGGAAAGACCGGGACCGATTTCTGGTAATTTTGTTTTCTGTTGACACACTCATCTGATGAGTACTATGAGTGTCGGATACTGGTCGAGTCCAACCATGAATCGTTTACGCGGGGAATCATGACCATACCAATCCGAAAAGTGACCGCCACCGAAGCCATTGTCGAAAGTCTGAAAGAACGGATTCGAGACGGCGAATTCGGCCCCGGCGATCAGCTTCCCAGCGAACAAAGCATGCTCGGGGAATACGGTGTCAGCCGGCTGACCCTGCGCGAAGCCCTGGCCCGCCTGGCCGCCTTGGGCATCATTGCGGTTCAGCACGGAAAAGGGGCTTTCGTCAAGTCGTCCATCAGCGCAGAAGCCCTGGACAACGTACTGATACCGATGTTTCCCCAGCACAACGTTAACCGGATGAACGAGTTGGTTGAAGCCAGGAACCTTATGGAGTCTGAAATGGCCGCCATGGTAGCCGCCAAGCGAACCCCGGAACAGATCGACCAACTGGAAAAACTGCTGCAATTCGATGAAGCGGCCCTCGGCTCGCCTGAGGCGTTTGCCGAAAGGGACTACGCCTTTCACCTGGCACTGGCGCAAATGGCCGGAAATCAGTTTCTTCTGGCCATGTACCAGGCGTTGTACAGCCATATCCGGATATTTCTGGCCCAGTATGCCCTGAGCATTGGCGACCGAAAAGAAGCCCTGGAAAGGCACCGGCCAATCCTGGAAGCCATCGCTATTAAGGATGTGGAGACCGCCAGGACGTTGGCTCGGGAACATGCGCGCATCTGCGCCTCTTACATTGAAAAAATACGCCACAAAGAAAAGGGAGAAACGCCATGAACAATCGACTGGAGTCCTTGAGCGAAATACTTCTCATGGGGCCGGGACCATCCTGCGTTCCACCGTCTGTCTATGAGGCCTTGGCCAAACCAACGATCGGCCATCTCGATCCGACATTTATCGCCATCATGGACGATATCAAAGGCCGGCTACAAAACGTCATGAAAACAGAAAACAGGATGACCCTTCCGGTTTCCGGAACCGGGTCTGCCGGCATGGAAACCTGCTTTGTCAACCTGGTCGAACCGGGGGATGCGGTGCTGGTCCTCATCAACGGCGTCTTTGGCATGCGCATGGCCGATGTGGCCACCCGCCTGGGGGCCGACGTCGACACCCTCGCCTTTGACTGGGGCTCCCCGGTGGTCCCGGAACAGCTGCAGGCAACACTTGATGGGAAAAAATATGACATGGTGGCGGTAGTCCACGCGGAAACCTCCACCGGGGTCTGCAATCCGGTTGAAGAGATCGCAGCGCAAGTCAAACCCACCGGCGCCCTGTTTCTGTTGGATGCGGTGACCAGCCTCGGCGGCATACCGGTAGACGCCGATGCCTGGGGTGTGGATGCCATGTACAGCGGCACCCAAAAATGCCTCTCCTGCCCCCCGGGCCTGTCGCCGGTAACCTTTTCGGACCGGGCCGTCGACAAAATGATGAACCGCAAGACAAAAGTTCCCAACTGGTACCTGGATCTTTCCATGATCGTCGCCTACTGGGAAGGCTCCCAGCGGGCCTACCACCACACCGCCCCTATCAACATGCTTTACGGGCTATACCAGGCGCTGGGATTGGTTTTAGACGAAGGTCTGGAAGCGGTGTTCGACCGGCACCGGCAGAGCCACGAGGCGTTGGTCCAGGCCTTGGGATCACTAGGCATGGAGATGCTGGTGGCCCCAAAATTTCGACTCCCCATGCTCAATGCAGTAAAAATCCCCCATGGCGTGGACGAAGCCTCCGTCCGTCAGAAACTGCTTCAGGACCATGGCATTGAGATCGGGGCCGGACTCGGCCCCTTGGCAGGGAAGATCTGGCGGATCGGCCTCATGGGCCACACGGCCCGAAAAGAAAACGTGGATCGGCTGATCGATGCGTTGGCTTCGGTCTGTGGGAAGTAAAGAATCCTGGTTACAGCTCTTTTCCGTGAACCGGTCAAGGGGCAGTCGCCCCACTGGCCAAAATGGAACGCCGCCACGCCCGGTCCCCGAAGGTGTGGTTAAAGGATGTGATTTTTTCCTGATGCTGGCGGATCTGGGAGAGGACAAAGTCGGAACGGGCCTCCAGGGAGACCGACTTGACGGCAAGAAATTTGAAGATGGCATTGACCTCTGAAAACTCGATCTCATGGGCCAGCATGTAGGCATCGTCGAGGGTTTCCACCATCCGAACCCGGTCGCCGGACAGGAAGCGATTGATCTCAACCGCCTCGGACCACATCTTCGGATCTATTCGCCGGCTCAGATCCGCGGCGGTCTGGGAATCCCGGATCGTTTCCAGGGCCTCGGCATGGCCGATTTCATCGGCCTGCATCCCTTTCCAAAACGCATGGATTTCCGGAACATGGGCAAACCGGTGGGAAAGCTGGTCATATATGGCGCCAGCCTGCTCTTCAAGGGCGATGGCAGCCCTGAAAAGGTCGGCCAGGGTCTTTTGATCACCGCTATCATGTTTCATATGGGCTCGCTTGACAAGGCAACCCGTTCTTTCTTGAACCGAAGGACGACGTCAAAGTCGTCGCCACTGAGAATAAAGCGAATCCCGCAAACCCGACGTTCGGTCGTAACGGAAATATGGGAAACAACCCCCTTGAGCGTCACCGTTCCACCTGCCATCGGCAGGGGGATCGCGTCAAGCCGCTCCCCCATGAAAAACGGCGGCCCGCCGTCTTCGAGGACGAGGCCCATGCCTCCGCTGCCGATGTCGTTGACCGCAAAGGACTTCCCCTTCAGCAGAACCTGCGTCGGTTTCAATTCAAACGCCCGGTCGTGCTTACGCTGTTCCGAAAATTTGGCCATACTCTCCCTCCCGGGTGCTTCGCATGACAACCCGTTTTTTTAATTAGCAGTTGGAATCCACGTCCTTTGGGCATGGTCAGAGTCAGTTGGCTATGCCGATAAGATTGCAGGCAAGTGCCTAACCCTACAACGTCACTTAGTATAATTTGTTCTTGATATTTCATGGACAACCTGCCATACTACGCAACAACCCCTTAAA
>JAEINQ010000089.1 GCA_016342285.1 Desulfobacterales bacterium | reverse complement strand
TCACTCCACACTGATATGGGGTCGGTAACCCAGCCCCTTCCAGGGGCAAACCAAAGCATGGTCCTCTGGGCCAGGATCCTTTACACTCGTAGCGCGTGGAGAATCTCGATCCCGTTCAAGGGGCAGACTATTTCGATGGGGGTTGAAATTCAAGCCTTTTGTTTTCGAAAGATTTCGACCTTTGCGCATAAGTGATTATAGCGGAAAGAAATCTTCCTTGTAGACGAGGCAACCTCGACAATCGCTCAACTCAGGTCAAAAAAACACGGCGTAACAATCCGTGAAGCCTTCTTTCCGGTCAGTGATCCATTGTCGCCCACATCCACGTAAATTCCTTGACATCCCCATCGATTGGGCATAACAAAACCACCTTTGATGGCTTCGCCAAAAGCCGTTTTTTTAACCATTGAGCATACAGAGAATTGTCTTGGATATTGATCTGGAAGGCATTGTGGCCATTGTCGGTAACTACGGTAGTGGGAAAACCGAAGTTGCCATCAACCTTGCCGCCGACCGCAAAGCGGCTGGTGTGGGTGTGCGTATTGCCGACCTGGACCTGGTCAACCCCTATTTCCGGACCCGTGAAGCCAGGCGGCAACTGGCCGAATTGGGGGTCGAAGTGGTCCTTCCCGATGCGAAATATCTTCAGGCGGATCTGCCCATTGTCAGCCGGAGCATTCGCGGCCTGCTTGGTCAGCCCGCTCCCCTGACCCTGCTCGATGCCGGTGGAGATGATGTGGGAGCCACTGTCCTGGCGTCTCTGGGCGATGCCCTGTCCGACCGGTCGGTGCAGATGTTTCAGGTGATTAATCCGTTTCGGCCGTTCACCGATACCCTGGCCGGATGTGAAAAGATTCGGCTGGAGATCGAAGCGGCTTCGCGACTGGCGGTGACCGGCTTTATCGGCAATGCCAACCTCATTGAAGATACGACCCTGGAAGACATTTACCAGGGCCACGATTTTGTACAGGCGCTTTCCCATGAAGCCGGACTGCCGCTGATTTTTGTGACCGTTGCCGCGGATCTGATGCCTGCCATCGACGCCGCACGATTGACATGCCCGGTGCTCGGCCTGCATCGGCAACTGGTGCCGCCCTGGAAGCGGGCTGCCGCGCTGCGCCGATAAGCGGCCGGTGAAATGGCGGGATGGGCCTCTCCGCGATTCTGCGGCGGCATAAATGGTTTACCATTAATATGACATTTGGTAAGGAGTTTTTCCCCATGGCTTATCAACACAGCATCAGCAAGGAAAAATGCAAGGGGTGCGGAATCTGTGTGTCGGTCTGCCCCAAGAAAGTTCTGGAAATGAGCAAAGAGATCAGCTCCAAGGGCTATTTCCCGGCGCACCAGGCACGCCCGGAGGACTGCATCTTTTGCGCCATCTGCTGCACCATGTGCCCGGATGTGGCCATCACCATCACTGAAACCGCCGATATATAGGTGTTTGAACCTGCGTAACGTGGAGGAACGACATGGGTAAAGTTTTAATGAAAGGCAACGAAGCCATCGGCGAAGCCGCCATTCGGGCCGGGTGCCTGAACTATTTCGCCTATCCCATCACACCCCAGTCCGAGGTGGCCGAATACCTGGCCCGTCGCATGCCCGAAGCCGGCGGCGTTTTCCTTCAGGGTGAAAGTGAGGTGGCCGTGGGATACATGATTTTCGGCGCCTCTGCCTGCGGTGCGCGGGTCATGACCACCTCGTCGAGCCCCGGCATCAGCCTGATGAGCGAGGCGTTGAGCTACATCGCCAATGCACAGTGCCCGGCGGTTTTTGTCAATATCATGCGCGGCGGACCGGGTCTGGGCGGTATTCTGCCCTCGCAGGCGGATTATTTTCAGGCCACCAAGGGCGGCGGGCATGGGGACTACCGGTTGCTGGTCATGGCACCGGCCAGCATTCAGGAGGTTGTGGAGATGGTGATGACCGCCTTTCCCCTGGCGGAAAAATACCGTAATCCGGTGATGATCCTGGGCGACGGGCTCATCGGTCAGATGATGGAGCCGGTGGAGTTCCCCGATCAGCTGGCCAGCAAACCGTCCAACAAGGATGCCTGGGCCACCAACGGCATGGACCACCGAAAGAGCGACAAACGCAATCTGGTCAAGACCCTCTTTCTCGACCCCGAGGCGCTCAACAACCACAACCTGCTCCTCAAGGCCAAATACGAGCAAATGCGGCGAGAAGAGGTCCGCTACGAGGCCTACAATACCGACAGTGACTACCGGGTGCTTCTTGTCAGCTACGGCACCATGAGCCGGGTCTGTCGCACGGTCATCGATAACCTCAAGGAAGAGGGGCTGGAGGTGGCCATGATCCGGCCCCAGACCCTGTTTCCCTTTCCCGAGGCGGCCATCACCGAAGCCAGCCGCAAGGCGGGGTGCCAGGTGGTGATCAGTGTGGAGATGAGCATGGGGCAGATGGTCGAGGACGTGGTCAGCTGTGTCCAGGGGCGCTTGCCGGTCCAGTGGTACGGCAAATGCGGCGGTGACGTGCCGACCCCCGAGGAGATCATTGGCGCCATTCGAGGGTTTTTGGAATAGACCGGTTCAATTGGTTTGATTGGTTTGATTGGTTTGATTGGTTTGATTGGTTTGATTGGTTTGATTGGTTCGATTGGTTTGATTGGTTCGATTGGTTGGATCGGTTGGATCGGATCGATCCGCTGAAGAACAGTGAATTGCGGTGCGAGGCTTGTGGAAAAGGGATCTACCTGATTTTCGATCCGTAAAACCATCGCCTAAGACCGCAACAGGAGAAAAACCATGGGAAAGACATTTGCAAAGCCCGAAGCGATGACCGATCAGCCGACCCACTATTGTCCGGGATGTACCCACGGGATCATCCACCGGTTGGTCGCTGAGGTTATCGACGAGTTGGGGATTCGAAAGAATACCGTCGGGATTGCGCCGGTAGGCTGTGCCGTCCTGGCTTACAACTACTTTGACTGTGATTTTCAAGAGGCCGCCCACGGCCGTGCGCCGGCCATGGCGACGGGGATCAAGCGGGTCCGGCCGGATTTGGTGGTTTTCACCTATCAAGGAGACGGCGATCTGGCCAGCATCGGCATGGGAGAGATTGTTCATGCGGCCAATCGGGGTGAAAAATTCACCACCATTTTTGTTAACAATGCGGTTTATGGTATGACCGGAGGCCAGATGGCCCCAACCACCATGCCGGGCCAGCGCACCAGCACCAGTCCCTTTGGTCGCAACGTGGAAGAGGTGGGCATGCCCATTAAGGTGGCTGAACTGCTGGGTGCGCTGCAGACGCCGGCCTATATTTCCCGGCAGACGGTGATTGCCCCCAAATATGTCGGTCGAGCGAAAAAGGCTATCAAAAAGGCGTTTACCTATCAGCTTGAAGGCCGCTGTTTCTCTTTTGTGGAAGTGGTCAGCACCTGTCCGACCAACTGGGGCATGACCCCGCTTGAGGCCTTCCGCTGGACCGAGGAGACCATGCTGCCCTACTATCCGTTGGGAGACGTCAAGACCCCGGATGGTGAAGTCTGAAGTCTGAAGTCTGAAGTCTGAAGTCTGAAGGGTGAAGTCTGAAGGGCGAACCGAGGACCGCTAGAACCCGGAACGTGAGCCCATATGCAAGAATTAACGTTCAGTTTATGATAAATGGATTTTAGCTTTTCCTATCAGCTATGCGCTATGAGCGATTGGCTCATACACAGGAGGGAAGATGCAAAGCGAAGTGATGTTCGCCGGATTTGGCGGGCAGGGAATTTTGTTGAGTGCAAAAATTCTCGCCCATGCCGCCATGGAAGCAGGCCAGGAGGTGGTGTGGATTCCGTCCTACGGGCCTGAAATGCGTGGTGGCACCGCTTACTGCATGGTGGTGGTCGGCGACCGGCCCATCGGGTCGCCGATTATCCGAAACCCCCGCCATCTGGTGGCCATGAACCGTCCATCCCTGGAAAAATTCGCCCCGGCAGTCAAACCGGGCGGCGTCATTTTGATCAACAGCAGTCTGATCGACGTTGATTGCGGCCGTAGCGATGTGGACGAACTCAAGGTGCCTGTCAACGAAATCGCCCAGGCAGCGGGAAGCATCCGATCGGCCAATATCGTGGCTCTGGCCGCATTCGTGGCCCGTAGCCACATGGTCGATTTTGATGTGCTGCGCCACTGCGTGGAAAAAGAGTTCTCCAAAAAGCCAAAACTGATTCCAGTGAACCTCGAGGCCATGGCCCAGGGCAAAAAGATCGCTGAGGCCGGATGAGTTGCCCTGAAATAGAACCGCTACGTATTGTAGCTGAGCCGTAAAGTTTTTACCGTTCCAGCGAGAAAACAAACGGTAATTTAACGGGCAATTTCGAATGTCCAATTTCGAATGTCCAATGGTTAAGTGTTGAATCGCTTCGCTCCGCCAAATAAAAAAGCTAAAATCAGCAGAATACCTTACTTGGAAATAGGGTGTTGGATATTGGATATTAATCATTTTGCCCCCTCCGGGGGGATTCCTGATGCTGACCGCTTTGTGGGTGGAGCCTCACTGGAATCTGTTCATGAAACCCCTTCTGATCACCATTGACGGGCCGGCCGGTGCCGGAAAGACGACCGTGAGCCGGATCCTGGCCGATCGTCTGGCCTACCGGTATATCGATACCGGCGCCCTTTATCGGGCCGTGGCCCTGTTGGCCCACCGCCGGGGCATCTCTGCCCAGGACGACGCGGGACTGGCATTGCTGTGCCGGGATCTGACCCTGACCTTTGTTCGCGGGCCCAATGGGGTACGGCTGATCTGTAACGAAGAGGATGTTTCCGACCCCATACGCCAGCCCGACATCACCATGCTGGCCTCGGCCGTATCGGCCAGGCCCTTGGTCCGGCTGTTCCTGCTGGAGGTGCAACGCCGGTTGGCAAAGGAAAAGGGTGTTGTTTTTGAAGGCCGGGACATGGGTACCGAGGTCTTTCCCGAGGCGGACATTAAATTTTTTCTCGATGCCGCCTCCGATACCCGGGCGGTTCGGCGTCATCGCGAACTGGACAACGACACCGGTCAGAGCCTGGATGCCGTGCGCCAGGACATGCAACGGCGGGACCATGCCGATAGCACCCGAACCCTGGCACCGCTTCGGCCCGCCGCCGACGCCATCATTATCGATTCGACGAATATGGATATCGAACAGGTGGTAGATACCCTGCTGGGGCATATCGGCGAGCCCCGTGCCTAAGGGGAGAACGGGTTGACGACGCTGTAAAGAATGCCCAGTTACCAAGTCGGCACAAAGATAATAATCCCTAAATACGGGGTGTTATCTTTGTGCCTTTGTGGTTTTTAGAGATTTTTTCCGCAAACACATCAAGGCTTCAAGGGCAGATGCACGTCCGGTCCTCGGGCCGGGATCCCTTTGACCTAAACCGAGCGTTTTAAATTTCGAAATAAAATATAAGTAAACGATATTAGAGAATAAATATCCTATTTTGTCATTCGAAATTTAAAACCCTTCGGGATTGCCGATCTTATCGCATCTACAGCGTCAGATGCCTTCCCGCATAAAGGACTATAGCGGAAAAACATCTTCCTTGTATCTGCGACAACACAGCCAAAGGCGGGCAAGCCTCGACAATCGCTCAACTTAGGTTTAATAATTAAGTCGTTGTATTTTGCCGGTGAGTCTGCTACAAAAATCGGTTATGCTGACTCCTTGATGAGTCAGCAAATTCTTATAGGCTAAGGGGGATACTTGTTCATGGAAAATTTAGAGAAAACCGATTCAATCGATCAGACCAGTTCGGAGATGCCGCCCGAGACGGCAGACATGGCAGAAGAGGAGGCGAACATGCCGGAAGGCACCATGCCCGAAGATGAAAGCATGGAAAGCCTGATGGAGATGTACGAGGAGAGCTTCAAACGGTTCGCCGAAGGTGAAGTGGTCACCGGAAAGATCATCTCTGTTGACAAGGATCACGTCCTTGTTGATATCGGTTACAAATCCGAAGGTCAGATCCGCATCAATGAATTCAGGGACGAATCCGGAGAAATCCGGGCCGAGGTTGGCGACGCCGTCGAAGTGATGGTGGAATGGTGGGACGATGAAAACGAAGTGGTCGTCCTGTCCAAGGAGAAGGCCGCCAAGGTCAAGGTATGGGAGGCGATCAAGGTTGCCTTTGATGCAGACGAGACCGTGGAGGGGACCATCACCTCCCGGGTCAAGGGCGGATTTTCCGTCGATATCGGGGTCCAGGCCTTTCTGCCCGGCAGTCAGGCGGATCTCAGGCCGATCCGAAATCTGGACGAAATGGTCGGAAAGACCTTTGACTTCAAGATTCTGAAATACAACCGCAAGCGCAGCAACATCGTCTTATCCCGCCGTGTCATTCTTGAAGAAGATCGGGAGCGCAAACGGTCCGAGACCCTCTCCTCCATCCATGAGGGAAAAGTGGTTGCCGGTGTGGTCAAGAACATCACCGAATACGGGGTGTTCGTGGACCTGGGCGGCGTTGATGGCTTGCTCCATATCACCGATATTTCCTGGGGCCGCGTCAAGCATCCGTCCGAGATGTTCTCCGTCGGCGACGAGATCAACGTCAAGATTTTAAACCTGGACCTGGAAAAGGAACGGGTGTCGCTTGGCATGAAGCAACTCACCCCCGATCCTTGGACGACGGCGGCCAATCAGTACCCGGTGGGATCGCGGATTGCCGGACGGGTGGTCAGCCTGACCGACTACGGTGCTTTCGTCGAATTGGAAGAAGGGATCGAAGGGCTGATCCATGTCTCCGAGATGTCTTGGACCCGCAAGATCCGACATCCGTCCAAGGTGGTATCGGTGGGCGAACAGGTGGATGCCGTGGTGCTGGATATCAAGCCGGACAACCGGCGCATCTCCCTGGGAATGAAGCAGGTGGTTCCCAATCCCTGGGACGTCATCAGCGAAAAATACCCCGTGGGTACCACCATCGAGGGAAAGATCAAGAACATTACCGACTTCGGTCTGTTCATCGGTATCGACGAGGGCATCGACGGCCTGGTTCATATTTCCGATATTTCCTGGACCAAACGGATCAAGCATCCATCGGAGTTATACAAGAAGGGGGATGTGGTGCAGGCGGTGGTGTTGGACATCGAAAAAGGCAACGAACGCTTTTCCTTGGGTGTCAAACAGTTGGCCACCGATCCCTGGACCACCGTGGCCGAGCGCTACAAAGTGGGCAAAGAGATTACCGGCACCGTCACCAACCTGACCGACTTCGGCATCTTCGTGGAGCTCGAGGAAGGGATCGAGGGACTGGTCCATGTTTCCGAGATCAGCAAGGAGAAGATCAAGACACCGGTGGGTACATACAACGTCAATGATTTGATCACCGCCCGGGTCATGAATATCAACAGTGACGAACGTCGCATCGGCTTGAGCATCAAGCGCCTCGAAATGGAAGACGACCAGGCGATCCTGAGCGATTACGTCAGCAATATGAAGCCGGCAACATCCACCTTCGGCGAAATCCTTCGTGAGAACTTGCAGGAGAAGCTCAGCGTGGTGGATAGCCAGGGCAAGGAAGAAGAGGCCCCGGTCGAATCGGTCGAAGAAGCCGCGGCAACCGAAGAAGTGGTAGCCGAAGAAGAGGCCCCGGTCGAATCGGTCGAAGAAGCCGCCGCAACCGAAGAAGTGGTAGCCGAAGAAGAGGCCCCGGTCGAATCGGTCGAAGAAGCCGCGGCAACCGGAGAAGTGGTAGCCGAAGAAGAGGCCCCGGTCGAATCGGTCGAAGAAGCCGCCGCAACCGAAGAAGCGGCAACCGAAGAAGAAGCAACCGAAAAAGACGACAAATAATGCGGCACAATGCCCGGTCGACCTCTTCATGGGCGTGTCTCTGCCCTGATCGGCCGAAGACCGGAAAACGGGCCGACTGCCCCTCGTGATCGCGGGGCATTGCATGCGCCGGTGGCGGTTTATCCCGCCACCGGCTTTTTCAACCGGCGGCATACCCCGCCCGGCTTCTATCCTCCTTCAATGTCTTCACCCGCCGGGACCTTTGGCCGCCATGCCGGGGGTATTGGACCATGTTTTCTCGCAGGCACCCGATTCTTTTTTTCTTCCTGATCTTTTCGGCCATCGCTTCGGTTACCGTGATTGTGGTGACGACGGTGGTGGCGCTTGCCATTCGAGGCGATCAATTTCACGGACTCATGGAAGACGGCGGGTCCAAGGTCGGTGTGGTGGAAATTACCGGTGTGATTGCCGATGCCAGAAAGACCCTCGAAACGCTCAAATACTTTCGTGAGGATGACACGATTCAGGCCGTGATGGTGAGGATCGATTCCCCGGGAGGGGCGGTCGGGCCATCCCAGGAGATTTACCGGGCTGTCCGGAAAACCTCCGAGACAAAGAAGGTGGTCGCCTCCCTCGGGTCGGTGGCTGCCTCGGGCGGATACTACATTGCCGCGGCCGCGGACGGCATCATGGCCAATCCGGGAACCATAACCGGCAGTATCGGCGTGATCATGGGATTTACCAATTTCGAGGGGTTGCTGGAGAAAATCGGACTTTTCCCCGTGGTGATCAAGAGCGGGGAGTACAAGGATATGGGCTCGCCAGTGAGGGAGATGCGTCCCGACGAGCGCAATTTGCTCCAAGGGATGACTCAAAAAATTCACGGGCAGTTTGTCAGCGATGTGGCCAAAGGGCGACACCTGCCCTTGGAAAAAGTGCAGTCCCTGGCAGACGGTCGAATTTTTACTGGCGAGGAGTCGGTGGCCATGGGGCTGGTGGACCGGTTGGGCAATTTTGACGACGCCCTGGAATGGACCGGCCGCATGGCCGGCATTGAGGGCGAGGTCGAGGCGGTCTATCCTCAGGAACGGCGCTTTTCCTATATAGAGATGCTCACCGGAAGTTCCATCGAGGAGATGGCCGCGAACTTCTTCCGCTCTGAACTGTGGGCCGGTTTTTTGTATACTCCATAAAATCGAGGGCTCAAGGGTTCGAGGGTTCGGGGGTTCAGGGTAAGACTGAAGGCTGAAGGCTGAAGGCTGAAGGGGTCGAGGGGTTTGAGGTTCAAGGGTTCGAGGACGACGGGCCGAAGGTTGATGAAACCCTAAACCATCCCAAACTTCGATCCCGATAGCGATTTCGATCCCCAATCCAAAGCGGCGAAGCCGCGCTTCATAAATTCGCCCGGGGCGAATTTATAAAAATTCGGAGATGTCGCCGAGACCGGCGCGGATCACTTCGGGGGTGTCCCCGATGAGGGAAATGACGCTGGAGGGCCTGCCGGGGACCGGTCCGCCGTCGATGACCAGATCGATTCTGGGGTGGAAGTGGTCATGGAGGAGGGACGGGTCGTCAAACACCACGCCGTCCGGACCGGCGGCGCTGCTGGAGATGATCGGATGGCCCAATTCTTCGACCAGGGCCATGCATATAGGGCTGTTCGGGACGCGGATGCCGGCGGTACGCCGTTTGGTGAGCATGATCTTGGGGACCAGTTTGGACCCCTCGAGGATAAAGGTGTATGGGCCGGGCAGCAACCGTCGCATGGTTTTATAGGCGTAGTTGGACACCTTGGCGTAATCGCTTATGTTTTTCAGGTCCGAACAGATGAAGCTGAAGGGTTTATTTCTGTCGCGTTGGCGAAGTTGATAAATCTTTTCGATGGCTTTTTTGTTCATGATATCGCAGCCGATGCCGTAATAGGTGTCGGTGGGATAAGCGATGATGCCTCCCCTTTTCAGGACCTCGCCCACCTTGGCGATCATCCTGGCCTGCGGATTTTGCGGGTTAATGGTCAGGAGCATGGCGTTTGTTTGCATTTGGGTTTTAATTAATAAGGATACATCGGTCCTCGCGAATCGGCTCCGAGCCAAGACCGCATAGGACTTTAGTACAAACCCACTTCCAAGGCAACCCAAATAAAGGATTGATAAAGACCCTGCCTTCTGGTATGGCCTGTGCGTAAAAAACACTGACACCCATTCCCGACTCGTGCCTTTTCCGGGTAGCCACACCGCAGGATTTGGTGCCATTCAGGCGATCCTACCTTGTCGCCCCATTACCGCTACACGGTTCGCCCGGCATCCGTCGGCGACCATCTTTTCTGCATTTGGAGGAACCCGATGAACAAAATACCGCCCGAAGAGGCCTACAGTTTTGATGATGTGCTCCTGATACCCAGCTACTCCGATGTGCTTCCCAAGGACGTCAACACCAGCACCCGGCTGACCCGAAACATCGCTTTGAACATTCCCATCGTCAGTGCCGCCATGGACACGGTGACCGAAGCCCGGGCTGCCATCACCATGGCTCGGGAAGGCGGCATGGGGATGATTCACCGGAACATGAGCGTGGAGAGCCAGGTCATCGAGGTCGGCAAGGTCAAAAAATCGGAAAGCGGCATGATTATCGATCCGGTCACCATCGATCCGGACCAGAAGATCTCCGTGGTCCTTAAGCTCATGGAGCAGTATCGCATTTCCGGTGTGCCGGTCATTCGCGGTGAGCAACTGGTCGGTATCGTGACCAACCGCGACCTGAGATTTGAAACCAACCTGGACAAGGCCGTATCCGAGGTCATGACCCGTGACAACCTGATCACCGTTTCCGAGGGGATTGCCCTGGACGAGTCCAAGAAACTGCTGCACCAGCATCGTATTGAAAAACTTCTGGTGGTGGACAAGAACGGTCGCCTGACCGGCATGATCACCATCAAGGATATCGAGAAGATCCGCAAGTACCCCCATGCCTGTAAGGACAAGTTGGGCCGACTTCGGGTTGGTGCCGGGATCGGGGTCGGCGAGGACATGGAAGAACGGGCCGAGGGGCTGCTCCGGGCCGGTGCCGACGTGCTCTGCATCGACACCTCCCACGGCCATTCGAAGAACGTCATTGAGGCCGTCAAGACCCTGAAGGCCAATTTCAAGGACGTTGAACTGATCGCCGGCAACGTGGCCACGGCCAAGGGGGCTGAAGACCTGATCGCCGCCGGCGTGGACGGGGTCAAGGTGGGGATTGGGCCCGGATCCATTTGCACCACCCGGATCGTGGCCGGTGTGGGTATTCCTCAGGTCACCGCCATCATGAATTGCCGGTCCATTTCCAGCAAGACCGACGTGCCGTTGATCGCCGACGGTGGCATCAAGTATTCGGGCGATCTGACCAAGGCCATCGGCGCCGGGGCCCACTGCGTGATGATCGGCGGGCTGTTCGCCGGTACCGAAGAGAGTCCGGGTGAACAGGTCCTTTACCAGGGAAGGACGTATAAGGTCTACCGGGGAATGGGGTCGCTGGAGGCCATGAAGAAGGGGAGCAAGGACCGGTATTATCAGGGCGACGACGAAAAGGATGACAAGCTGGTGCCTGAAGGGATTGTCGGGCGGGTCCCCTATCGCGGGTTGCTGGCGGAGAACATCTACCAACTCGTGGGCGGACTCAAAGCCGGCATGGGCTACCTGGGTTGTCGAACCCTGGATGAGCTTCGGGAAAAGGCCCGGTTTAAAAGAATCAGTGCCGCCGGTATGCGCGAAAGTCACGTTCATGACGTGATCATTACCAAGGAGGCGCCCAACTACCGCATTGAGTAGGCGTAAGCGTTCACAGGGCATCACGCCGAGGCGTGACTTTGTTCCCGGGCATTTGAAGTACTACAGTACGTCTGCATGCCCGGCGCCTCGCATCTGCGGCACCCTGTAAACGCTTACCGTGCGAGGGTTCGGAATGCCGTTGGTATCCGCGTCCTGTGGGCGTGGTCAGAGAAAACTGGCTATGCCGAGACATCTTTGCTGACGTGACTAAAGTGAACTAAAGTTTAGAGTGAGTCCACACTGATATGGGGGCGATAACCCGGCCCCTTTCAGCTGTAACCCAAGGCCTGGTCTTGTGGGCCAGGCTTTTTACTTGACCCGAGACACCAGATATCCCCCATGACTGCATCCACCGCTGATTTTGTCCATCTCCATGTTCACACCCAGTACAGCCTGCTGGATGGTGCCATCCGCATTGATCCGTTGATCGCGCGTGCGCGGGAATTCGGCATGGAGGCCGTGGCCATCACGGATCACGGCACCATGTTTGGCACCATCGAATTTTACGAAAAGGCCCTCAAGGCCGGCCTGCATCCGGTCATCGGGTGCGAATGCTATGTGGCGCCGCGCCGGTTGACGGACAAGACCACCCTGGACAGCAAGGGGTTGAACCATCTGGTCCTGCTGGCCGAAACCCAGGAAGGATACCGGAACTTGTGCAAGCTGGCCACCGTGGCCCAGCTTGAAGGCTTCTACTACAAGCCGCGGATCGACAAGGTGCTGCTCAGGGCACACAGTCGTGGCCTTATCGCCCTGAGTGCCTGCCTGCACGGAGAAATCCCCCGACGGATTCTCGATGGCCCCATGGAAAAGGCCGATGCGGCGGCCAGGGAATATCAGGAGATCTTCGGAGAGGACCATTTTTTCCTGGAAGTTCAGCACAACGGCATCGACGTTCAGCAACGGGTCAATGACGCCTTGCTGGACATGAGTCAGAGACTCTCCATTCCGATGGTGGCCAGCAACGACTGCCATTACCTGGACAAGGAAGACTCCCGGGCCCACGAGCTATTGTTGTGCATTCAGACGGGCAAGACCATGAGCGATCCGAACCGATTTCGGTTCAAGACGGATCAACTCTACTTCAAGTCACCCGAGGAGATGCGAGACGCCTTTGGTTCCTATCCCCAAGCCCTGTCCAACACCGTGGATATCGCCCGTCGGTGCCAGGTGGAATTCGATTTCAAGACCTATCATTTCCCGCAGTTCGATGCCGACGCGGAAAAGAGTGCCGACGAGATTTTCAAGGAACAGACCCGGCAGGGTTTCGAACGGGTTATGGTCCGCATTCGGAAAAAAAATCCAGACGTTGACGAATCCGTTTATCGCCAGCGGCTCGATTACGAGATCGGCGTCATCATTGACATGGGATTTCCCGGGTATTTTCTCATCGTTGCCGATTTTATCCGCTATGCCAAGGAAAACGGCGTGCCGGTGGGACCGGGGCGCGGATCGGCCGCCGGCAGCATCGTGGCCTACTCCCTGGGCATCACCGACCTGGATCCCATCGCCAACGGGCTTATCTTCGAGCGTTTTCTCAATCCGTCGCGCATCAGCATGCCGGATATCGACGTGGATTTTTGTATCAACGGCCGGGAGAAGGTTTTCAAGTATGTGGTGGACCGTTATGGTGGTGGCGATTATGTGGCCCAGATCATCACCTTCGGGACCCTCAAGACCCGGGCCGTGATCCGCGATGTGGGCCGGGCGCTGGACATCCCCCTTTCCGAAGTCGATGCCATTGCCAAAATGGTTCCGGATGTGCTCAACATCAGCATTGACGAGGCGCTGATCCAGGAGCCCAAGCTGGCCCGGATGGTGGCGGATCGGTCCGATGTGGCCGAATTGATCCGGATCTGCCGGACCCTGGAAGGCCTTCCCCGGCATGCTTCAACCCACGCGGCCGGCGTGGTCATCGGCGACCGTCCCCTGGTGGAATACCTGCCCCTGTACAAAGGGAAAAAGGGCGAAGTCGTGACCCAGCTGGACATGAAGCGGGTGGAGCAGATCGGGCTGGTCAAGTTCGATTTTCTCGGCCTTCGGAACCTGACGGTTATCGACAACGCCCTGGGCCTGATCCGATCCCAGGGACTGGAACCACCGGACCTGTCCGATCTCGACTTTGCCGATGAGGCCACCTACAGACTCCTTGCGGCCGGAGACACCACCGGGGTCTTCCAACTGGAGAGTTCGGGCATGAAAGACCTGCTGGTCCGGCTCCGGCCCGCTTCGTTTGAGGACGTGACCGCCTTGGTTGCCTTGTACCGGCCCGGCCCCATGGGCAGCGGTATGGTGGACGACTTTGTCGAGCGAAAGCACGGCCGCCGGAAAGTCAAATACCTGGTGCCGGAGCTGGAGCCGATTCTAAAGGAGACCTACGGCGTTATTTTGTACCAGGAGCAGGTGATGAAAATCGCCGGCACCCTGGCCAGTTACTCCATGGCCGAGGCCGACGGCCTGCGAAAGGCCATGGGCAAGAAGATCGCCTCGGTCATGGCCAAGCACCGGGAACGCTTCATGGAAGGGGCCGTGGCCAACAACCACCCCGAGGATAAAGCCCGCGCCATCTTCGATATCATGGAGAAATTCGGCGGATACGGATTCAACAAATCCCACAGCGCCGCCTATGCCCTCATTGCCTTTCAGACAGCCTATCTCAAGGCCCATTTCCCCGTCTGTTTCATGGCGGCCCTGCTGACCAGCGAGATGAACTCCATCGACGGGGTGGTCAAGTTCATCGCTGAATGCCGCAGCCACGATATCGAAGTGCTGCCGCCGGACATTAACCACAGCGGCACGGTTTTTATCGTCGATGGGGAGGACCGGATCCGCTTTGGCCTCGTGGCCGTCAAGAACGTGGGCGAAGGGGCCATTGAAGCGATTATCGAGGCTCGGGAAGAGGGGGGGGGGTTTTCGTCCCTGTTCGATTTTTGTGCGCGGATCGATTTGCGCAAGGTCAACAAACGGGTGGTGGAGGGTCTGATCAAATGCGGCGCCTTTGACTCTCTCGATGAACCGAGGGCCAGACTAATGGCCGCCCTGGAAGAGGCCCTGGAATACGGTCAACATATCCAGAAACAGAAGAACGACCCTCAGATGGGGCTCTTCGGCGGCGGCGGCGAGGTGGAAGCGATCAACATGCCGGCCCTGCCGCAGATCACCGAATGGGAAGAGAGCGAACGGCTTGTCCTGGAAAAGGAAGCCCTGGGGTTTTACGTTTCCGGCCATCCGTTGATGCGATTTGATAAGATTCTCGGCAAATTTGCCAGTTCCGACGCCATGGCCATCAAAGAGTCCGCTGACGGTGAAACGGTGCGGATCGGCGGCATGGTTCGCAGCATCCGGGTGTTGCGAACGAAAAAGGGCGACCTCATGGCCTTTGTCGCCATTGAAGATCTTCAGGGCAGTGTCGAGGTGGTGGTTTTCCCCGAGGCCTATGCCGAGGCATCGGACCTGCTTGTGGTCGATGCGGCTTTATTGATTCAGGGCCAGGTCCAGAAGGAAGAAAACGCCGTAAAAATTCTTGCCGACAGCTTGATTCCCATGGACCAGGCTGAGGCGCGTTGGACGGCCAGCGTTCATTTCCATCTTGATGCCGGACGGACCGACCGCGAACTTCTCGAACGATTGCGTCGGGTGGTGGTTGAGCACCGGGGCGATTGTCTCGGTTTTTTACATCTGCGGCAGGACCAGGAGACGGAAACCGTCATCTCGCTGCCGGAATCCTTGAAAATCCGTGCCGGCGGCGAGCTCAAACGGGCGATCAACGGCCTCGTGGGCTACAGTGCCGTGCGAACCGTCTGCAGCGAGGCCCAGCCGCCTCCGGACAGAAATGGCGCCAACGGTCGGGGAAAATGGAATGGCAAGCGGTAGGAAGTCAGGGATTGGCGGATTGACGGATTGGCGGATTGACGGGCGGCATCCTAAGTGCCGATTGTCAGAAATACGATGACGTAAGTTTACTGAAGTCAGAACAGATCCAGGCTTATTATGAACCGCAGACGCTCGCAGACCGCCGCAGACCAGGTTTCGCCTGAAGGCTTACGTTTACGCCTGAAAGGTTTCGCCGCACAAGACGCCGGGCAGGCAGGAAAAGCTTGTTGGCGATCGACCTGATCGCCAACAAATTCGCATCGCTTCGCGAAGGGTACGACAGATCCTAAGCAAGAAGGAGTTTCCTTGTACAGCGTGCGCCCCGCAGGGCAACCTCTTTGGGCCGGCCAGGTCGGCCGGTTCAAAAAAAGTCTGCGGTGTCGGCGAGTGTCCGCGGTTAATACATCATATGTCGCAGTCATTGTGCTTTCGAGCACTAAGCCACTTAAGAAAGCCAGCGGCATTCTCTTGGAGACCGGCATCTCTAACCCGCACCATAAAAGGAAATTGATTGAATGAAAGTACCCCTGCTCGACCTCAAACCCCAGTATTCGACCATCAAAGAAGAGGTGCTGGCTGTTACCCAGGAGATTTTCGACAGCCAGTACTTTATCCTCGGCCCCCGCGTAGAGGCCCTGGAAGCCGATATCGCCGACTACTGCCAGGTGGCCCATGCCGTAGGCGTCTCTTCAGGGTCGGACGCATTGATCCTCTCGCTCATGGCCGCCGGGATCGGCCCGGGAGACATGGTCCTGACCACCCCCTACACCTTTTTTGCCACTGCCGGAGCCATTGTCCGCGTGGGCGCCCGGCCGGTCTTTGCCGACATTGAGCCGGATTCCTACAACCTTTCGCCCGCGGCCGCCGAAGCGGTTGTGGCTGCCATGACCCTTGACGAGAAAAGCCGGCTAAAGGCGATCATTCCCGTGCATCTTTACGGGCAGTGCGCGGATATGGACGCCATGAACGCCATTGCCAAAGCCTGTGACCTGGTGGTGATCGAAGATGCGGCCCAGGCCATCGGTTCGGAATACAAGGGGCGGCGAGCCGGCGCCATGGGCGATTTCGGTTGTTTCTCTTTTTTCCCCTCCAAGAACCTCGGTGCCTTTGGAGATGGGGGCATGGTCACCACCGGTTCAAAAGATCTCTATGACCGCCTGCGCATTCTCCGGGGGCACGGGGCCAGTCCCAAATACCATCACAAGGTCATCGGCGGCAATTTCCGGATCGACGCTCTTCAGGCTGCCATTGTCAACATCAAGCTTCGGTATCTGGACCGATGGACGGCGGCCCGCCAGGACAACGCCCGGCAGTACCGGGAGCTTTTTGGCGCAGCCGGTCTCGACGCCCGGGTCGTTCTGCCCGCCGAGGTCCAGTCGAGACACATATACAACCAGTTCGTGATCCGCGTGGCTGAAGGCCGGGATGCGCTGCGCGAATTTTTGCTGCGGTCGCAGGTTGGAACTGAAATCTATTACCCGGTGCCCATGCACCTTCAGCAGTGTTTTTCCGATCTGGGCCACGGCCCGGGCGATTTCCCGGAAGCAGAGGCGGCCGCCGCACAGACCCTGGCCCTTCCCATCTATCCGGAACTGACTTCGGATCAGTTGGCCTTCGTGGTGGAGAAGATTCAGCACTTTTTTGCCTGACCGGACGGTCGGATACTGGATACTGGATACTGGATGCTGGATGCTGGATGCTGGATGCTGGATGCTGGATGCTGGATGCTGGATGCTGGATACTGGATGCTGGATACTGGATGCTGGATGCTGGATGCTGGATACTGGGTGCTGGATGCTGGATGCTGGATGCTGGGTGCTGGATGCTGGATGTTGGATGCTGGATACTGGATGCTGGATACTGGAAATTGGATACTGGAAATTGGATACTGGATACTGGATGCTGGATACTGGAAATTGGATACTGGAAATTGGCGGATTGGCGGATTGGCGGATTGACGAATTGACGGATTGGCGGATTGACGAATTGACGGATAAGTCGCAATGCGGCAATCTGTAAATACCGCCGCAGTTTGGTGGATTACTGGATGCAGTGTTCTCTAAGGCATCGAGGAAGATGTTTTTCTGAAAATTCAGTGATAGGTCAATTTGCGCAGCCAATTGACCTGAGGAGTGGATCATGGAAGAGTGTCCCAAATGCGGTCAGATTCCAGAACCCGATGACGAGAGTTGTCCGCACTGCGGATTCCCCTTTGATGAAGCGGCCCAGCGCCATTACCGGAGCCCGCATCTGAAAAAGATCGAAGAGGAAATCCTTTCCCAGGTCATCGCCCGGGTCGAAGCCTATTGGTCTGCCCATTCGGCTGAAGGTGAGGAAAAGAGCCAGGCCCCGGCGGCTGTCGATGGACGTAAAGACACGGCCGGAAAAGTGGCCGTGACCCCGGCTGGAGATCCCGGCAGGCGGGGGCTTTCGGATCTTCTCAAATGGCTCGCGTGGATCCACCTGGGACTGGGGCTGGCCAGTGCCGTGATTCTCTGGGAGGCAGTGGGAGCGCCTGGTATTGCGGCCGGTCCCGGGATTATCGGCGCCGGATACACCGCCCCGTTGCTGGTGGTGTTATCGGTTTTCTTCGGTGTTGCCGGATGCGTCGTGCTGCGGGCCGTCGGCGCCATCCTCGAAGCCCTCGATTCGCGCCGCGGATAGAAGTTATAAGCTCACAGCTCATGGCTGATAGCTGATAGCTGATGGCTCATAGCTTATGGTTTATGGATGCTTTTCCTGTCAGCTATGAGCTACTTGCTATGCGTCATGAGTTGCATTTCCCACCAGGACAATTCTCAGGTCCATGACGTTGGTGCAGGTGGGGCCGGTGATCAGCAGGTCGCCCAGGGCGCGGAAGAAGGGGTAGCTGTCGTTTTGCGCCAGGCTGCCGTGGGGGTCGAGGCCGAGCGCTTTGGCACGGCGGATGGTTTCGCCATCCACCATAGCGCCGGCGGCGTCCGTGGGACCGTCGGTGCCGTCGGTGCCGGCGGAAAGGATGACCACTTCGCCAGCGCCTGCGATGGCCAGGGCCGCGTGAAGGGCAAATTCCTGGTTTCGTCCGCCGGTGCCGCTGCCGGTCACCGCCACGGTGGTCTCGCCGCCGGAGATAATGCAGGCAGGAGGCGGCACGGGGAGGCCGGACCGGACCACTTCCCTGGCAATGGCGCCATGCAGTTGCGCTGCCGCGGCCGTGTCTCCGGTGATCATGGTGGAGAGTATCAAGGCGTTAAACCCCATGGTCCGGGCGCGGTCCATGGCGGCCCTGGCTGCCTCCAGATTGCTTCCCACGACCACCTGCAGGCTTCGGGCGAAGAATGCCTCGCCCGGTTTGGGGGTTTCCGGCACCTTTCCCGCCAGCCCCGCACGGATGCGCGCCGTTACCGGCCCGGGAAGATCTCCGGCGAGGTGATATCGGGCAATGATGTCGATGCAATCGGCAAAGGTGGTGGTGTCTGCCACGGTGGGGCCGGAACCGATGACGTCCAGATCGTCTCCCACCACATCGGACAGGATCAGTGAGAGAAGGGTTGCCGGATGGGCGGCCCTGGCCAGTTGGCCGCCCTTGATGGCGGACAAATGCTTGCGGACGGTGTTCATTTCATGGATGTCGGCCCCGCAGGCCAGGAGCAGCCGGTTGACCGCCTGTTTTTCAGCCAGGGTAATTCCTGTGACCGGGAGCGGCATCAGGGCCGAGGCGCCGCCTGAGATCAGACAGATTACCAGATCATCGGGCCCGGCCCGAGATGCCATCTCCAGGATTCGGGCCGCGGCCCGGGCACCGCTGTCATCGGGTACGGGGTGACCGGCCTCTGCGATGTGAATTTGGTTCAGGGGAGCCGAATGGCCGTATTTGACAGTGACCATGCCGGCGGTCAGGCGCTCTTTGAGAAGCATTTCCACAGCGGCTGCCATGGGGGCGGCCGCCTTGCCCGCACCGACAACGTAGATGTTGCGAAAGCGGGTCAGATCGTAGCGGTTGTCACCGGCAACCAGCACCGCTCGGTTCCGGTGACAGTGGCGGCCGATGGCGGCGGCCGGCTCCACTGCCTCGAGTCCGGCGCGGAAGATCGCTTCGGCCTGCTGGCGCAGGTGCGTCAATGATTCGCTGGAGTCCGGCATTTGGGCGATCCTTCCGGGGCTTGGGGCGTCTATGTTGACTCTAATGATGCAAAAGCTGGAGGGTTTTCAGATCCCCCACGCGCAAAGGGGAAAGCCGTTGCGATCCCCTTTTGACCTATGGTTTATGCGACTTTGGGGTTGACGCTGCCGGTTAGTGTATCACGAAACGGGGCAAATGCAAAAACCCCGCTGAGGGGAAACAGATCAACCGTTGTTTCATTTTAGGCAATTTAGGCAAGTGGGGTAGTCGGTTAGCTCCTCCTGTGCTACAGTGCCTGGACGAGATTCTTCTGCAATGGAGGAACAATGAGC
>JAEINQ010000088.1 GCA_016342285.1 Desulfobacterales bacterium | reverse complement strand
GTCATTGGGGGATGGGGGGCAACGCCTCCTCCTCCCTGCATGGCTTTTCATTAACTTTCAACATACGAGGCACAAAGAGCACAGAGGAAGGTCTTTTATGGATTGCCGGGAGACGGCGCCAATCCATAAGCACTCAGCCACTTCGTGGCACAGACCTGCCCCTGCCGTCAGGCTGATGTTTTTTATCCAATCGTCGTCTCCCGATTGGATAAAAGAAAAATTTCTCCGTGATCTTTGTGTCCCAAGTGAGCAACGCGAACGGGTGGTGAAAAACGTTGTGTGACCGAAAATACCGTAACTGTTCACGGGGGTGAAAGGATACGAAGTTCCATACCCTCGTACGGTAAGCGTTTACAGGGTGCCGTAGATGCGAGGCGCCGGGCATGAAGACGTACTATAGCATACTTCAAATGCCCGGGAACAAAGTCACGCCTTGGCGTGATGCCCTGTGAATGCTTACGAAATACCGAACCGTAAAGGAGGTGTCATGAACGAGCAGGAATACATCGAACTGGAACAACGATACGGGGCCCACAATTACAAGCCTCTGGATGTGGTTTTGGCGCGAGGCCAGGGGGTCTGGGTCTGGGATGTGGCCGGGAAAAAGTACCTGGACTGCCTGTCGGCCTATTCGGCGGTCAATCAGGGCCACTGTCATCCGAAAATCATGGACGCCATGATCGCCCAGGCCCGGCAATTGACCCTGACCTCCCGGGCTTTTCGAAACGACCAACTCGGTCATTTTTACCAGGAGCTGTGCGAGCTGACCCATTCCCACAAGGTGCTTCCCATGAACAGCGGGGCCGAGGCGGTGGAAACGGTGATCAAGACGGTCCGCAAGTGGGGATACAAGGTCAAGGGCGTTGCCGAGGATCAGGCCGAAATCATCGTCTGCGAGAATAATTTTCACGGCCGGACCATTACCATCGTCGGTTTCAGCACCGACGCGGGATCGCGGGACGGTTTCGGACCCTTCACACCGGGGTTTAAGATCATCCCCTTTGGTGATGCCGATGCCCTGGAGCGGGCCATCGGCCCCAACACCGTGGGATTCATGGTGGAACCGATTCAGGGCGAGGCCGGGGTGATTATTCCCCCCGACGGCTACCTGCGCCGGGCCAAGGAGATTTGTGAGAAACACAATGTGGTTCTGATTCTCGATGAGATCCAGACCGGCCTGGGCCGCACCGGAAAACTGCTGGCCGAAGCCCACGACGGCATCGAGGCGGATCTGACCCTGATCGGCAAGGCCCTTTCAGGCGGATTTTACCCGGTATCGGCGGTCCTTTCCAACACCGAGGTCATGGGGGTGCTTCAGCCCGGCGAACACGGGAGTACCTTTGGCGGCAATCCCCTGGCCTGTGCCGTGGCCCGGGCGGCCCTGAAGGTATTGGTGGAAGAGGGGATGATTGAAAATGCCGCGGCCATGGGCGCCTATTTTCAGGCGGGATTGAAAAGCCTGGGCGATTCAAAGGTCCGCGAGATTCGCGGCCGGGGGCTGATGATCGGTCTTGAATTTCATCCGGAGGTGGGCGGCGCCCGCCAGTACTGCGAGAAACTGCGGGAAAAAGGGTTGCTGTGCAAGGAGACCCACGACCATGTGATCCGGTTCGCCCCTCCCCTGGTGATCACCCGGGATGAGGTCGACTGGGCACTGGAGCGCATCGCCGCGGCCTTGGCCGACGGCTGACCCATGCTGCCGGGAGTTGCCTTGGCGGCCGTTTCGGGCAAATATTTGTTGCCGGAGTTGAAGAGCCGTGGCAGAATCGGTGAAAATTTGGCCGGTCGGCGTTGGATGCCATGGCGAACAATCCTGGGTCAAGTGTCGAGTGAACTAAAGTGATCTATAGTCACTATAGTCACTTGTTCCCGCGAGCACTTTGGCCCCTTCCAAGGGCAAACCAAAGCATGGTTTTCTGTGCCAGGATTCTTTACTTGATACTTTCCAAAACCCGGACGGACTTTGGAGGCGACACCGTGAAACGCGATTTTTTGCATGTTACCGATTTCAGCGGCGAAGAGCTTTTGCAGACCTTTGACCTGGCCCGCGAGGTCAAGGCCAGGCTCGGTGCCCGGGAGGCCTACAAACCCTTTGCCGGTCACACCATGGCCATGATTTTCGCCAAACCGTCGGCGCGAACCCGCGTCAGTTTCGAGACCGGTTTTGCACGGCTCGGCGGCCATGCGATCTATCTGGGGCCCGACGATATCGCCCTGGGCAAGCGCGAGGCGGTCAAAGACGTGGCCCGGGTGATCTGTCGCTACAATGACCTGATCATGGCCAGGCTCTTCGACCACGCCCACATTCTGGAACTGGCCGAGTATGCATCGGTGCCGGTGGTCAACGGCCTGACCGATTATAACCATCCCTGCCAGATCATGGCCGACATGTTCACCATCGCCGAGCACCGCAAGGGCCTGGACGACCTGAAGATTGTCTATGTGGGCGACGGCAACAACATCGTTCATTCATGGTTGAATCTGGCCCAACGGCTGCCCTTTCATTTTGTCTGCGCCTGTCCCCGGGGTTATGAACCGGACGCCGACGTGGTCCGGCGCGCCCAGGAGGCCGGTCTGTCGACGATAGAGATTGTCCACGACCCCATGGCAGCGATGAAAGACGCCCAGGTGGTCTACACGGATGTGTGGGCCTCCATGGGACAAAAGCACGAGGCCGCGGAACGGGCCAAGCGGTTCCAGGGCTTTCAGGTGGACGACCGGATGATGGCGGCGGCCGGAAAAGGGGCGGTCTTCATGCACTGCCTGCCGGCGGAACGGGGTGTTGAGACCACGGACTCGGTGATGGAGTCGGCGGCCTCCATCGTCTTTGTCCAGGCCGAAAACCGGATGCACGTTCAAAACGCCATCCTGCTCATGGTGACCGGAAAAGTCTGACGTCCGGTTCCGGCGATTCGACGGGGGGTACGGGAAAGGCCTGTCATCCTGGCGAGAACTGAATTGTCGTTTAAAAGCAATATCGAATATCCAATAGCCAATGACCAAGGCTAAAGGAAGGAGTCGCTGCGCTCCGCTTAAAATTAAAGCTGAAAATGGCAGAATACCTTCCGTCCTTTGACATTGGAAATTGGGAGTTGGAAATTGGATATTGATTGCTTCGTACCCCATAGGGGGCTTTGAGGCTGTCCGATAGGCGGGAAGCGCATCACACGAAAGAAGGCGGGAGCGTGGTCGAAAACGTCATCATCATGGGGGCTGCCGGAAGGGACTTTCACAATTTCAACGTCTACTTCCGGAACAACGCCCGGTATCGTGTGGTGGGATTTACCGCCACGCAGATTCCAAACATCGACGGCCGGTCCTATCCGCCCGAACTTTCCGGAAGCCTCTACCCCGAGGGAATTCCCATATATGCCGATCATCGCCTGGCCGAGCTGATCCGCCGGCACCAGGTTGACCTGGTGGCCTTTTCCTACAGTGACGTTCCCCATGCCCAGGTCATGCACAAGGCCTCCATCGCCAATGCCGCCGGTGCCGATTTTGTCATGATCGGCGCCACCTATACCATGCTCCGGTCCAGTCGGCCCGTGGTCTCGGTCTGTGCCGTGCGCACGGGATGCGGCAAGAGCCAGACCAGCCGCAAGGCCTGCCGGATCCTTCAGGCCATGGGCAAACGGGTGGTGCTGGTCCGCCACCCCATGCCTTACGGCGACCTCCGGCGCCAGGAGGTTCAGCGGTTCGCCGACTATGGGGACCTGGACCTCCATGGATGCACTATTGAGGAACGGGAAGAATACGAGCCGGTGATCGACATGGGGGCGGTGGTCTACGCCGGCGTCGATTACGAAAAGATCCTTCGGGCAGCCGAGGCCGAAGCCGATGTGATCATTTGGGACGGGGGCAACAACGACACGCCATTTTTTCATCCCGATGTGCATGTCGTGGTCTTTGATCCCCACCGGGCGGGCCATGAGACCATGTACCACCCCGGCGAGACCAATATGCTCATGGCCCATGTGGCGGTCATCAACAAGGTCGACAGCGCCGACCCCGTGCAGGTGGCGGCGGTGCGCCGCACCATCGAAACCCACAACCCCAGTGCCCGGGTGGTCCTGGCCGAGTCGGAAATCACCGTGGACAATCCCGAGTCGGTTCGTGGGCGGCGGGTCCTGGTGGTGGAAGACGGCCCCACCCTGACCCACGGGGAGATGGCCTTCGGGGCCGGCATCCTGGCCGCCCGGCGGTTCGGTGCGGCCGAGATCATTGATCCCAGGCCCTTTCTGTGCGGCAGCCTGAAAGAAACCTTTGCCACCTATCCCCATATGGGCAACCTGCTGCCGGCCATGGGCTACAGTCCGGCCCAGGTCAAGGACATGGCCGACACCATCGACCAGGCCGATTGCGACCTGGTCCTCATGGCCACCCCCATTGATCTGACCCGGGTGGTGTCCATTAAAAAACCGGTGGTTCGGGTCCGATACGACTACCGGGATCACGGGGACCCGACCCTGGCCGGCGTTCTGGCCGAAAAACTCCAGGCAATGGACCGCCAGCCGGGCGGACCATCATGACGCCGCCCCCCTGCTCAAAGCCGATCCTGCTCATTGCCCTGGGCGGCAACGCCCTGGTCCGGAAAGGGCAGGCCGGCACCATCGGGGAACAGTTCGAGAACCTGAAACTCCCGGCCGCTCAGATTGCGCGCCTGGCCCGGGATTACCGCATCATTATCACCCACGGCAACGGCCCCCAGGTCGGCAGCCTCATGCTCCAGCAGGAATCCTGCGAGGCGGTGGGCCGGCTCCCCCTGGAGATCCTCGTGGCCCAGACCCAGGGCCAGATCGGCTACATGCTTGAATCGACCATCGACCAGGCCCTCATGGCCCTGGGGATCAACGACCGGCCCCTGGTCAGCCTGATCAGTTACGTGGTGGTGGATGAGAATGATCCGGCCTTTGATGCGCCGTCCAAGCCGGTCGGTCCGGTTTTTACGGCCGGCCAGGCCGAGGCGCTGCCGTATCCGGTAGTCGCCACCCGGGGCGGCTTTCGCCGGGTGGTGGTCTCCCCGCGGCCGGTGACCATCGTGGAAAAACGCGAGATCCGCCAGCTCATGGAAATGGATTTCATTGTGATCTGTTGCGGTGGCGGCGGCATTCCGGTCATCCGTGAGGGGCGGGCTTTTCAAGGGGTGGATGCGGTCATTGACAAGGACCTGGTCAGTGCCCGCCTGGCCGAAGAGGTCGGGGTGGACATCTTTGTCATGGCCACCGACGTGCCGGGGGTGGCCCTGGGTTTTGGCACACCCCAGGAACGGTTTCTCACCTCCCTGAGCGTTGATGATGCGGCCCGCCATCTGTTGGCCGGCGATTTTGCCGCCGGTTCCATGGGACCCAAGGTCGAGGCGGCCATGCAGGTCATGGCCGGCCGTGGACGGCGGGCCGTCATCACCGCCGTTGACCGGATCGAGGCTGCCGTAAAGGGCGAGGCCGGCACCGAGTTCTCTCTGGAATGATGTCTCAATTTATTCCGCACGGAGATCCACCGACGGAGCACTGGCAAAAGAGGGCAAAAACAATTGGTTCCTCGCTATTTCGTGTGGGGGCCAGGAGGGTGCCGGCTCGCGGCTCGGAACTGTTTGAGCCGCTTAGTGCCCGTTACCCCGGACAGAACCCCGTCTGGCCGTAAATGCTTCTTAACAATTCACAATATCAGCCTTTTCTATTGAAAGAGGGCGCTGTCCGGGGTTACGGTCGCTTAGCGACGAGTTTTTCGGGCCGCGAGCCGGCACCCTCCTGGCCGTGGCGGGAACAATTTTACCCATATGAAACAGCGAAGAGCCAAACAATTATCCCCGTGTCGCTTTCAGCGGGACTGGGGGGAACTTCCATCATGGACAAGGAGGACGGCGCTGTGAACCGATTTCACCTGAAGCACGTTTACGAATCCCAGCAGTTTGACCGGGAACTTCTCGATACCCTGTTCAGGGTGGCCGATGAAATCAAGGCGGATCTGATCCGTGGCGACCGGTCTCGATATCGTCTGGAAGGAAAGATCATGGCTTCCCTTTTCTACGAACCGTCCACCCGTACCCGTTTTTCATTCGAATCGGCCATGACCCGGCTCGGCGGCGACATCCTGACCACGGAAAATGCCCGAAAATTTTCCAGCGCCGCCAAAGGGGAGACCATCGAGGATACGGCCCGGATCATGGCCGGATACGCCGACGCCATCGTCATGCGCCATTACGAATCCGGAAGTGCGGAAAGAGCGGCCCGTGTTTCACCGGTGCCGGTCATCAGCGCCGGCGACGGGGCCGGCCAGCACCCCACCCAGGCCTTGCTGGACATGTACACCCTCAAGGACAACTTCGGTCAGATCGATCGCTTGCGCATCGTCATGGTCGGTGACCTGAAGTACGGCCGGACCGTCCGCTCCCTATGCTACCTGCTGACCAAATACGACAATATCGAAATCGTATTTGCCTCGCCCACGGTTTGCCGAATGGAAGACGACATCAAGGAGTACCTGGATCGCTACCAGGTCCCCTGGTCCGAAGAGACCGAGCTCGACCAGGTGCTGCCCGAAGTCGACTGCGTCTATATGACCCGGATTCAAAAAGAACGGTTTGTGGTTCCGGAAGAATACGAAGAGGCGGCCGGGAAATACATCCTGACCCTGGAAAAGGTCCGGACCATGAAGGAGCGGGCCATCATCATGCACCCGCTGCCCCGGGTGGACGAAATTCCGTCCGAAGTCGACGCCGACCCCCGGGCCAGGTATTTTGATCAGGCCCAAAACGGCCTCTATATCCGTATGGCGCTGTTGTATCTGCTGTTGCAGCAGGCGTAGAATTGTCGAATTTGGGGATTGACGGATTGACGAATTGGCGAATTGGCGAATTGAGGGATTGGCGGATCAGGCGTTGCCTGAAGGCTATGCCCGACAGGTTGACGGATCAGGCGTCGCCTTCGGCTTACGTCGTCGCCCTGCGGGCTTTGCCGCACAAGAGGCCCGACAGGTTGGTGAATCGAGAAAAAGGGCGAAAAACAAGTGAAGGATGAAAAGGACCCCGGCAGAACCGAATCCGAAGAAAAGGGAATCGTCCAGACGCTGTCAGAGGCATTTCAGCGACTGACTGATCGTTCTCAGGATGCAATTTACCAGTTTGATCTGGATTCGCGGACATTCACGTTTTTCAACAAACTGTTTCTGAATGTCTACGGTGAAGACCAGGCAGGCAGAAAAACCCTGTCGCTGGAAAACGTGATTGCACGAATTCACCCCGATGATCGGCTTCGGGCCCGGGCAGCCCAAAAAGATACGATCAAGAGCGGCGGTTGTGAGGGAGAAGTTGACTACCGGATCCTGGATGCGGACGGTACCATCCGATGGGTACAGGACAAATGGACGATTATTCGCGATGCCGACGGTCGTGGCATCGCCATTGAGGGGTTTATCCGGGACAACACCCGGCGGAAACAGGCCGAGAGTGAATTCATTCTCAGTATCCAAAATTCTCCCATCGGCTGCTACATCGTCCAGGATGCAAAATTTGCTTACGTCAACCCTGAATTTACGAGAATTACCGGATATAGTGAAAGTGCCCTCCTGGGGACGTATCCTTTAGATATTGTGCATCCGGATTTTCGGAAAAGCGTTCGGGCCAACTTCATCGCAATGCTAAAGCACGACAGGGATTTCCCCTATGAATTTCGCATTGTGGATCGAAACGGCGAGATCAAATGGATCGCCGAAACGGCGACACCGATTCAGTTCAAGGGAAAACGGGCCGGCCTGGGATATTTTATGAATATTACCAAAAGAAAACAGGCCGAACAAGAAAGTCGCGACCGGGAAAAACTGCAGGCCATTCTGGAACTGGCCGGTGCCGTGGGACACGAACTCAACAATCCCTTGCAGGTGATCACGACCTGTTCGGAGATGTTTCGGGCAGGTGCCGAAACGGACCCGCGGAATGCTAAAATATCCCGAATGATGGAAGACAACCTGCGGGTGTTGAAAGAAAAGATCAAGAAGATACAGAGTATTACCCGGTATGCCGCCAAGGATTACGTTCAGGGCCAAAAAATTTTCGATATCGATGCCGGCTCTGAGGATCAGTCATAGCTGAAAAATGCCAGGCAATGCCGCCACACTGGGGAGCCGTTCACCATCCATGATATCTGCGTTGCCGCAAAGGCGCAAAGATCGCGAAGTTTTTGGCACGGATGACACGGATTTCACGGATTGATTTGGTCGGCCGATCCCCAGTAAAGCGTGGAGCCTGGAGCCTGGAGCCTGGAGCGTGGAGCCTGGAGCGTGGAGCCTGGAGCCTGGCGCCTGGAGCTTGGAGCCTGGAGCTTGGAGCGTAAAGCCTGGAGCCTGGAGCTTGGAGCCTGGCGCCTGGAGCCTGGAGCGTGGAGCGTGGAGCCTGGAGCCTGGAGCTTGGAGCCTATAGCTTGGCGCGGAGAGCAGATTGAAAATACAGAACTTCCTGGCGCTCCGGCCGAACAAATGGTGTCATGCCCTTCGGGCAGGTGCTCGGCTTTATCAGACCTGGTGCCGTGTCGTAAGCCCGGAATCCCGTCATCTCCCCGGCCAAGGATCGCAGCTTTTACGGAATCGCAGCCTGTTTTGCCAGTACAGGACCCGATTCCGTAAAAAGGATTTCTTTGCGTTCTTAGCGCCTTGAGAGAAGTGGGCGGTTCGATCAATCGGTTTCTTCCCAATCCGCCAAAATGTCGGGCATAGCCTTTAGGCGACGCCTGATCTTCAATTCGGCAATTCCCTAATTCGAAAATTCCCCAATTCACCATGGTCTCGATTCTGCCATTGACAATGGCATGCTGAATTTTTATCATGATGTATAAACATCGCCACACTTACATCATGGAGGCAAAAAGATGGTCCGGACTCAAATCCAACTGGATGAGACCCAGGCG
Organism: Desulfobacterales bacterium; assembly: GCA_016342285.1. GTDB lineage: Bacteria > Desulfobacterota > Desulfobacteria > Desulfobacterales > JAEINQ01 > JAEINQ01. The sequence goes on along the minus strand of JAEINQ010000088.1, from coordinate 11,563 downwards.
AGCTGGCTCAAATCAACGGCCCGGGAAAAAGGGGTATCCATATCCCAATTGATCCGGGAAAGCATCGACCTGTATTGCCGAATCGAGCAGCGGATTCCTGAGGAAAGAAAGCGGGCGGCGATAGAAGCTGTCGGCCGATTTAAATCGGACCGATCGGATGTTTCCCTCAATCACGACCGGTATCTGGCCGAAGCATATGCATCGGATGGCCCGTCATGACACAATCGACTGTTTTCGTTGACACATCGGCATATTATGCCTTGATGGACGCCGCCGACCGGTTCCACGACGATGCCAAAAAGGTCTGGCACGATCTGATCCGTAACGACGTTCCCATGGCCACGAGCAACTACGTTGTGCTGGAAATCATGGCATTGTTGCAGAACCGGTTGGGGTTTGAGGCTGTGGTTTTATGGCAACGCGACATCCTGCCAACGGCCGAGGTCGTCTGGATTGAGCCCCGAACCCACGGGTTGGCCATCAATCTGTGGCAGGGTCTGGGAAGAAAGAACCTCAGCCTGGTGGACTGCACCAGTTTTGCCGTCATGCGTGCCGATGAAATCCGGAAGGTTTTCGGGTTCGATCGACACTTTCAGGAACAGGGTTTCGTCATGGTTCCCGAAGCTTGAAAACGCCAACCTGTCGGGCATAGCCTTTAGGCGACGCCTGATCCGTCAATCTACAATTCCTCAATTCGAAAATTCCCAAATCCGTCAATTCGCAATTCGCCAATCCGCCAATTTTTCATATCCTGCAGGTGCGGATGGCTGTAACAATAATCCCCTTGGCCCCCATGGCGGCCAGTTTGTCCATGATGTCGTTGACCTCCCGCTTCGGGGCCATGGACTTGATCGCCACCCACCCTTTTTTGCTCAACGGCGAGACCGTGGGCGATTCAATGCCCGGCGTGATCACGCAGGCCATCTCCAGCAGGTGTTCCGGCGCGTCGTATTCCACCATCACGTATTCCCGGGCCACCACGATCCCCTGAACCCGTTCCACAAAATGGGTCACGTCCTCTTTTTCCAGCACCGTGGGCTGCCGGGCGATGAGAACCGCCGAAGAGTTCAGTACCGGCTCACCGACGATCTTCAGGCCCGCTTCGGTCAAAGTTCGGCCCGACTCCACCACGTCGGCGATGGCATCGGCCACCCCCATGGCGATGGAGATCTCCACGGCCCCGTCGAGCCTGACCACCCGGGCCGCCATCTTCCTTTTTTCCATATCCTGATGCACCAAGTGCGGGTAGCTGGTGGCGATGCGAAGCCCGTCAAAATCGTTGGGCGTCAGGTCGCTCTCCCCGGGCACGGCGTAGTGAAATCGCGACCGGCCGAATCCCAGGTCGAGCAGTTCGGTGAATTCCGACTCGCTGTCCACGGCCAGGTCCCGGCCGGTGATGCCCATGTCCAGCAGGCCGTTGCTGACGTAGATGGCGATGTCCCGGGGGCGCAGGAAAATAAATTCGATGCTGTGGGCCGCGTCCCGGACCACCAGCTCACGGCTGTAACGTTTACAATTGTAGCCTGCCTCGCGGACCAGCCGGACAGCCTCTTCGGACAAACTTCCCTTGTTGGGTATGGCGATCTGAAGCATGTTTTTTCCCCTTCTTCTTCAAACCTTATTCCACGCAACGACGCTACGCCGCAAAGGTTTTTTTTGAGATGATTTGTTTTGTTTCCGTTGTGGCGTAAGATTGAGAGTCCCGTAAAACTCCATTTTTTACCACGAAGGACACGAAGAGCACGAAGGGTTATAATAATATATAATGATTTCAACTTCGTGTGCTTCGTGCTCTTCGTGGTTAATGAAAAAATTGGCATCTCGGTGACTTTTTGCGAAAGCATCAAAAATTGCCCAACAAAAGACTTGCTGCATCGCCTTCTTTCTCCACCGTTTTGCTTTTCCCGCCGAAGGCGATGTCATATTGCCTGTCCGGCCTCCGGCCGGAAGGCAAAAAATCCTGACTATCCTGTGAATCCTGTCAAATTAGAATTCCTTGAAGATCCGTGCCAGGGGATGCCCCTGGGCCTGGATGGTCAGGTCATGAAAATAGCCGTAAGGCGTCTGGATGGCCTCATATTCGGCGCTTTCCAGGCGCTGGGCCACGCGGTCGATCAACAGCTTGGCGCTTTCCGGATCGGCCTTTTCTTCGCCCAGGTGGGTAAACGAATGCAGGATGATCTGCCGGGTCTCCCACTTGCGGGCCACCCATTTGGCGTTCTTGACCAGCTTGGTTTCGACCGAGCCCTCGCCAATATCTTTGGGTTCCACATGAATAAAGGCGACAACGGCCTTTTCATGGCTGCTTGCCGTGGCGTCCGGCGCATCGTCCAACGTCTTGATGGTCGGATTCCAGGCAAAGGTGTCGCAATACCAGAACAGCACTCTCATCTCCCCCCCCCTTTTTTTTGGCGATCTTGCAGGGTTGTCTACGTCCATAGGGGCGCTGCTGTCAAGGCGTGAAAACCTGAAAAATCATGACAGTGATCCTTCTGGATATTGAGATTACAGGCGATGGATGCTACAGCAGTATATCGCGGGAAAAACGGAAAAGAGCCGGGCGTGATGATAAAATTCCATGTGTCCTGGCGCCGGAACTGGCAACCCGGGCTTTCCGCCGAAACCGGGAGCGGTTGATGCAAATCCCGAAAAGGGAATTCTAATCAATTATGATGATGAAACGATTGTGGTCACGACTGGATCTGAACGGCAAGTTCAGGCTATTGGCCTTCCTGGGGCTCATGATCTGGGGGTTTAATTTTTCCATCGTATTCTTTGAGATCAACCGAATCAACCAGACCACCGTGAGTCTTGAGCGCTTTGAGGATCTATATGACGCGATCCTTGAGACCCGGCGCTATGAAAAAAATTATCTTCTCTATAAAGGGCGTGACGACTACAAAGAGGCCATCAATTATCTCCAGCAGTCCCGGAGGCTGTGCACCGACATTTCGGACGATGGGGCCATCATCTCTGACAAATCGGTTCTAAGCGAGCTCAACCGGATATTTCATGATTACAGCGCAGTCCTTGAAAAAGGATATGAGGCGGGTGTATCCCCCGCCAGAGGTTCTCAGGAAGAGATCCGCAGCGCCGGCAAACGCATGGTCGATCTGTCCCAGGCGATGGTGGCTCAAAGCCGAAAACGGGTGGCCACGACGGCCCGCAGCGCGTTGCGATGGCCCCTGACGACCACGGCATTGTTCATGTTGCTCTTTATCATGGGGGCGCTTCTGGTAAACCGCAAGGTCGTCAACCCGCTGGTGACGCTGGAACGGGCGACAAAAAAAATTGGCCGCGGCGACTTCAGCCTCATCTCCCACAGTGCCCGCATCGACAGTGAGGTCGATCGCCTCATCGTCGCCTTCAACCGGATGGTGGAAGAACTCGAAGCCCGCCAGGAACAGATCATTCATTCCCGCAAGATCGCATCCCTTGGCACGTTGGTTTCCGGTGTGGCCCATGAGTTGAACAATCCCATCAACAACATCATCCTGACCATCGATTCCCTTGTCGGCGGCCGGAAAATCACCGATGACCGGCGTACCGCAATGCTGGAGGACATCCTGGCCCAGGCCATCCGGGCCAGCGGCATCGTAAAGAACCTGCTGGACTTCTCACGGTCGGAAACGGTTACCGTTCAGGAGATCGATATCTCTCAGCTTCTGGAAGATACGTTGCGGATCGCCGCCAACCAGATCGCCCTGAGCAATATTAGCGTCCAAAAACACCTGGCGGCCGATCTGCCGCACGTGCAAGGTAACCGCCAGGGCCTGCAGCAGGTCTTCCTGAATTTGATTGTCAATGCCGTGCAGGCGATGAATGACGGGGGCAATTTGTGGGTCACATCCGCCCGGGACAAAAACGACCGGCGGATCATCATCACCATCCGGGATACCGGATCCGGCATTTCAGAAGAGAACCTGACGCATATTTTCGACCCCTTTTTCACCACCAAGGAAGTCGGACGCGGAACAGGGCTCGGCCTCTCGGTCAGTTACGGCATCATCAACAAGCACGGCGGCCGGATTACCGTTGACAGCCAGGTCGGCAAGGGCAGCACATTCACCGTCAGCATCCCCACCGGAGGCGAACACCGCGATGGATAGGAGCGGTTTCAAAATCTTCAATCAGTTCCATGGTCAAGACGGACGAATTGATTCAAACGCAGGAATACCAATGGTATTTAGAGTATTGAATCATTCGTCCAACGCCGGGATCGGGACTCAGGGGAGGTTTTCAAATGGCTTCTAACCGCATCCGCATCGCCGTCATCGATGACGAAAAAGTCTCGGGCCTCCGTCTTCAGGAGGCTTTGGCGGATCAGGGGTATCCGACGGACTTTTTTGCGGACGGCGAATCCTTTCTGGAAATCTTTGACCATGCCCCCCATGACCTGGTGGTGACCGACATGAAGCTTCCGGGGGTGAACGGTCTTGAAATCCTGCGCCGCGTCAAGGCCAGACAACCAAAAACCGAAGTCGTGGTCATTACCGGATACGCATCCATCGATTCGGCCATTGAGGCGACCCGTGCCGGGGCGTTTCATTATCTGACCAAACCGATCCGGCTTGCCGAGTTTGAAAACCTGGTCGCCCGCGCCATCGAAAAAATCGAGCTGTGCCATGAGGCGGCTGACCTGCGTGCATTGATGATGCGGGGCGCCGGACGCGAAGGGATGATCGGCACCAGCCCGGAGATGGTCGAGCTGTACCGGTTGATCGAAAAAGTCGCCCCGCTCGATTGTCCGGTGATCATTCAGGGGGAAAGCGGCACCGGCAAGGAATTGGTTGCCCGGGCCATTCACCGCCTCAGCCTGCGCCGGGAGGCCCCCATTGTCTCCTTCAACTGCGGGGGGTTTTCCCAGGAACTGATCGCCAATGAATTGTTCGGCCATGAAAAAGGCGCCTTTACCGGAGCCTTCAGTAGTAAAGTCGGACTGCTGGAGACCGCGAACCACGGCACCGTGCTGCTGGATGAAATCGCCGAAATGCCTTCGGACATGCAGGTCAAACTGCTTCGCGTGCTGCAGGAAGGGCAGATTTACCGGGTTGGGGGAAACCGCAGCGTCAATCTCGATATCCGAATCCTGGCCGCCACCAACCGTGATCTGGAAACGGCCGTGACCGACGGAAAGTTCCGGGAGGATCTCTTTTTCCGGCTCAATGTGATGACGGTGGCCCTGCCGCGCCTTCGGGACCGGGAAGGCGATATATGGCTGCTGGCCGAACACTTTCTTCAGAAGATCAGTCTGGACTTCCACAAGCGCATCAAAGGGTTTTCCGCCGCCGCCCGCACCGCGCTGGCCGGCTACGACTATCCGGGCAACGTCCGGGAGCTTGAAAACATCGTCGCCCGTGCGGTCGCCCTGGCCGAAGGGGATGAAATCCAGGTTCCGGACCTGCCGCCGTTTCTCGCCAAACGGCGAGAGGGGCAACCGTTGCTGGGAAGCCTTGAATCGCTTGAAAAAGACCACATCGCCCGGGTACTGGCGGCTTTCCGCGGCCATCGGGACCAGGCGGCCGCCGTCCTGGGCATTACCCGCTCGACACTGTGGCGAAAAATGAAGAAGTTCGGCCTGAAAGCCTGAGGACCCGGGCGCCGGGGATGGCAAACCGGTCACGGCGTATTCTTGACGAAACGCGGCCGGGACCCCGCATTGAGGCTCCGTCGCCGGCTTCAGTCGCTGCCGATATAGATAAGGACCGCCTGGAGGTCATGGCCGGGGACGTCGTGGAAGTGGTTGTGATGATCCTTGTCATAGGCGCTGACGACGAGATCGGCTGCCTTGAGTTTGGCCGCCAGCGCTTCCGGTGCCAGACTTGAGGCTGTAAAACCGGCTGCCTCGACACCTTTTTCACTGAGAATCGCCAACCCGCGGTTGAGATTGAGCGCCTCGGTGTCGGTCATCGATCCCCCATGGCGCGGCAGGCCCACCAGGGTGACATCAACGGTTAGAAATGCGCTCAGCCGGATCAGCACCCCCAGCGCATTTTCCGCCGCCGCTCTCCCGTCGGTTAGCGCCACGACCGTCGATATGCTTTTCAGGTGCTTGACCAGCAGCAGGGGCAGTCCCTGGCGCGCCTTTCTGGCCATCTGCCGGAAACGACGGCTCAGCGCCAACAGGTCCAATTCCTTGAGCGGCACACCGACGACAAGCAAATCAAACCCGCCCTTCCAGAAATGCGCGGCCATTTCCTGGACCGGATCGCCCATAACGATGACTGGGTCCTCGATATTGGCGCACAGGTTTCTTTCGGCCTGAACCAGGGCCGCGATATCGCGCTGAGCCTGCCGGCGGATATCTCGCTCCCAGGATTTCCACGCCCACCCGGCACCGAGGGAGATGTCTCGTCCCGGCGGATCGAACACGTAGATGGGTCGCACCGTAATCTGGTGCCCGAGAAAGCACGCGGTTCTCAGCGCAAAGCTGGCTTCCAGGCTTCGATCGACTGCCACGAGAAGATTCAACATGTCTGTTTTCTCCTTCCGGATTCAGTCCTGCGGACGCTTGACGCGTTTGCGGGCACGCTTCACCACGCTCCGGATTTCGCCGATTCGAAACGGTTTTGCGATAAAGTCATAAGCCCCCCGGACGAACGATTCCCTTGCGGTTTCCATGGTGGCGTAGCCGGTGATCATGATCACCTGCGACCCGGGGCAGCAGGCCTTGACCTTCTCCAGAAAAGTCATCCCGTCCGCGCCCTGCATTTTCAGGTCGGTGATGTAGATATCAAAGCAGGTCTCGTCCACCCGCTGGATGGCTGAGGCGCTGTCGGTGAAGACCTCGACCGTGTAGCCGTCGTCTTCCAATTCCGGTTTGAGCCGGTCGCCGACGATGGGTTCATCGTCGAGGATACAGATCGTTCCTTTGCTGGTCATGGCTGTCTCTCCTTCAAAATATATGGTCCGCTGGGGTTTATGTTGCAGGACGCCATGAATTGGCGATAATACCGCCCCACGGCATCGTCATCCGTCATCAGGATGTCAAGCTGCCGGGCAAACGAGATCAGGCGTCCAAGAAGGGTCAGGTACTCTTGGCTCTGCGCCAGTGTGGCATTGGCGACCCGGGCGATGACCAGGTCCCCCTTGCTTTCCACTTTGAAGCCGATCTTTTCTAAAATGTTCGTCAGAAGGGCGGCCCGCCGGGATCTTCGGCTGATATCCGTGGCGCCGCCGAAGAACCGGAAAAAGATGCTGTTCTTTTCCGGCTCTTCCCCCAAGCTGGCATCGACGACCGTAAAATGATACCCGACCCGGAGATTGAGATTGACATAGTTGGCCCCCAACACCGCTACGTTGAGCCCGATCAGGCCGTGGCCCGAGACGGAGACGCTCCGAGTCCGTGTGACGCTCGACATGAGCCCTTTGAAATCGGCGGATATGGGGTCGGTGCGCCACACATCCGGTGACGCCATGCCCTCCCACAGCGCCTTCATCGGCAGCGAAGCGATGGCCTCCGGGGGGACCCAACCGTCTTTTACCCCCCGTTCACCGAGCCCGCCGCCGATATCGATCAGTACCAGGTTCAAGGGGAGATCGGCCTTTAGGCGTTTGCCGCTACGGGCGAGCAAAAACCCGGGGTCTTCTGCGACATGCGCCAGGCACTGCGTGGATTTTTCATGGATGAACCGCAGCACGTCGTGGAAGGTCTGGCAGCCGTCCGTGGTGAATTGCGGGCTTTCAGGGTCGATCAGCGTCAACGGTGCGATGCGTTTGAGCAACCGCCGCAGCAGTTTAAACTCATAGGTGGTCTCAAACGAGGCGCGCTCCAGAAGATAGTGGTGGAGCAGGCTGTCGATGTGGCCTTCGTAAATCACGTTGCGTTCGGCATCAACGGTGACCTGCTGGCCTGTTTGAAAAATCTCCGTGGCCGACCCGGTATCCACGATGGTCGGAACCCTGAATTCCCGGGCCACCGTGGCCATATGCCCCGTGGCGCTGCCGACGTCCGTAATAATGGCGCTTGCCCGGGGGATGACCTGCGCCAGAAGGGGGATTGCGTAGTGGGCGACCAGCACGGCACCGGTTGGAAAACGGTTCAGGCTGTCATCGTCTTCGGCCACCCACACCACGCCGGCGCCGACGCCCCGGTAGGCGATGACACCGCGGTTTTCCATCAAGACCCGATGCTGGGCCAGGCGGGTCTTGAGTTCCGGGGGACGGAAGCTGCGCTTACGCGGAATCTCCAAGGGGCGGGCCTGTAAAATCCACAAACGGTTATTTTTATCCACCGCCCACTCGATATCCATGGGTCGTTTGAAAAACCGTTCCACTACCAGGGCCCCTTCGACGATGGTGGCGGCCTCGGAGGCGGTCAGCGATGACCGGCTTCTCATCTCCTGGGGCACCGCCTCGTGTTCGCTGGTTTCAAAGGGGGTGATCATCCATTCTTTTTCACTCACGCGGGATTCAATCAGCGCATGGGGAGGGGTTCGCGATACGCGAAAAGAATCCACCGCCGCGCGTCCTTCCACCACCACCTTCCCCAGACCCCAACTGGCCCCCAGCAGACTGATTTCCTCGTCGGGTGTATTGGGGTCGATGGTATATGCCACTCCGGCGACCCGGCTGGACACCATCTTCTGGTACAACACGGCCATGGCGATATCGCTGACGGGCGCCTGCAGGTGAAACCGGTAGGCAAGGCTCTCGGCGTTGTACATGCTGGCCAGCACTTTTTTATAGGTTGACAACAGATCCCTGAAGGGAACGTTTAAAAATGAATCGTGCAAACCGGCATAACTCATCTCCCCGTCCTCCCCCACGGCGCTGCTGCGCACCGAAAAATGAGCGGTTTCCGGTGCTTCGGGGCAGATGGTTTCCGCGGCCTTGAGAATATCCCGGCGCAGTTCCGGCGGGATATCTCCGCCCAGAATCAGGAGCCGGATGGCATGGACCGCGGACTCAAGGGCCGCGTCATCCTTTCTGGCGGTGGCGAGCAGGGCATCGATTTTCTCAAACAGATTGTTGTAGGCCAGATATTTGCTGAACCCGGCGATGGTGACCACGAACCCCTGGGGCACATCAGCGCCGGGCAGGTGGCTGATGCGCGAGAGGTTATAGGCCTTGTTGCCCACCGAATCGGCCATGGCCTGCTTGATTTCCGTCAGCAGCCGGATATTCTGGTAGCCGGTACTGGGAATCTGCCCCGCCAGTTCCAGTTGAAGCGGCTTGCCGATGTCCTCGATGACGTGATAAATATCCAAAAACTTGTTATCGCTGATAAAATTTAAATTGACCGCACTATGCAACAACATGTCCTCGATATCTTTGACGATGTCTTCCAGATATTTTCGGTCGAAGACGAAGTCACCGCACAACTTGTCTTCCATGTCGGCAATCATCTGCATGGCGGCATTGTTATCCTTTAAAATCTGCTGAAACCGGGCAAAAAGGTCGTTGAGCGAAATGGGCGGGTGTTTCCGCCAAAAGCGTCTTTTCCTGAACAGATCGGCCATGTGGGATTTCCACGTCATCAATGACTTCCGCCACCTTTAAAAATGAAGCCCATGATCCCGCCGGACAACAGGGCAATCAGGACCGCCGAAAAGCCGTAGATCAGGCGCCGGTTTGAAGCCAGTTCATTCACAAGCTTGACAAAGCCGATCTCTTGAACCGTCAGATCGCGGGACACGGCGCTGCCCAGATGGCCGCTGCGGATGGGGGTCGCGCGGATCGTATAGGTGCCCACCGTTGTTGACGACGGGAACTTAAACGTCGCTGTAAAATGCTTTTGTCCGTTGGCCCCTGGCCCATAGGACACGGCATCGGCCGCCTGCCCGTAAAGCTTTTCAGACCGTTTCAACTGCACAAACATGTTGAAGACATCGTCCGTGGACACCTCGCTGTCGCCGAAGGCCAACGACTGCTTCAGGTTGTCGACGCCCAATCCCAACCCGGCCGTCTTGTCCCCCCATTGCGGGCCGGGCGGCAGCAGCAGCATATACAGGCTCGGGGCGTTTCCCAGGTGGACTTTGTAGCGTGTCATCCATAACCCCCCGACGCGGCCTTTCACATCATAGAGGCCGTCGACCACCGGACCGAGGATCTCCAGGGCCACGTCATCGTCGGAGGGGATTTGTCCCTTGATGGTCACGCTGCCACCTGAAAAGAAAGTGTCGACATCCATGACCTCCCGGCTCAAAGCCAGGGAGATCGGCTCGGCAGAGCACGACGTGCCGAAGGGGCCGATGATCAAACTGATACCACACATTAGGGTGATGAAAAATAAGCGTGCCATGCCGTTAGTGACCTCCGTGATAGTTTAAGAGGATATGCGGGGTCAGCACGAGGCTGAGCAACATCTTGACCATGACCAGCAGCACCAAAGAAGCGAGAAATATTTTTAACTGGTCATCTTTGAGGCGCGTACTCAGCCGGGCACCGACCTGAGCACCCAACACGGAACCGATCAGCAGGAGCAGCGCCAGTACGAAATCGACCGTGCGATTGGAGTATGCCTGCATGATGGTGACATCGATGCAGGTAAACAGCACCTGGAACAGGCTTGTTCCCACGACCACATGCATGGGCATTCTCAGCAGGTAGACCATGATCGGAACCATGATGAACCCGCCGCCCACGCCCATGATGGCGGCCAGCACGCCCATCACCACACCCAGAAAAACAGGTACGATGGGAGAGAGCACAATGCCGGATTTATCAAAACGGGTCTGCATCGGCAGGGACCGCATCAAACGCACATACATCGACGCCTTGCCATCGGCTGGGGCGGCGGCGTTTTTGGGCTGGGTAGACCGCAGCGCATGAAGACTCTCCTGGAACATGTAGATCCCCACAAACCCCAGCATGAGAACGTAGGTGATCTTGATGAGAAAATCTGCGTTGCCCATCTGCCTCAGCACCTTGATGATCTGGACCCCGCCGGTACCGCCGACGATGCCGCCGATCAGCAGGTAAGCGCCCATCTTGAAATCAACGTTTCCCAGGCGGTAGTGGGCGTACATCCCTGAAGCCGACGCGGCCACGATCTGGTTGGAGTCCGAGGCGGCTGCCACGGTGGGCGGAATGCCGAACATGATCAGCAGGGGCGTCATGAGGAATCCGCCTCCCACGCCGAACAATCCGGACAGTAACCCTACGATGAAACCCAGCCCCACCATCATGGGCAGGGAAACACTACAATGAGCAATCGGCAGATAGATGGTCCAAGGCATAAGCACTCCGCGGTTAGGTGGTTGGTTGCCACAACCCCAAAGCAAGGAGCGTGCCTAATTAAAATAAGTCATAGATTCAAGTGGTTACAAGTTGCTTGGGCGGGCAAAAGGCGGGACGGTGGTTGATTTTTAAACACGGAGTCGGCAATAGAACGGAAATATAAAAATTAACAAGTTATTCCAATATGTTATATACGTTTAATTTTGCAACATGGTTGAAATCGTCGCCATTTCGAGCATAAAAAGCAAGAAATCGGGGGGGCTATCCGCGAAAATACAATTCGTGGACGGGTGCTATCTATTAGGCCTTGAGCGCTAACGATAGCGCCCCCACCTGTGCCAATCAGAATATTCCCACCAGAACTGAAGTCATTTAATCCCAC
>JAEINQ010000087.1 GCA_016342285.1 Desulfobacterales bacterium | reverse complement strand
CAGCCTCCAGCCTCCAGCCTCCAGCCTCCAGCCTCCAGCCTCCAGCCTCCAGCCTCCAGCCTCCAGCCTCCAGCCTTCAGCCTTCAGCCTCCAGCCTTCAGCCTTCAGCCTCCAGCCTCCAGCCTTCAGCCTTCAGCCTCCAGCCTTCAGCCTTCAGTCTTCAGTCTTCAGCCTTCAGCCTTGAACCCTACCGATCAACCGGATTGGCCAGCAATTGCGCCTCGGCCCGTCCTTTTTCCTCGTCGACGAAATAAAAGAGAATAATGCCGACCACGAAGAGGATCAGGATGGAGCCGATGCTCCAGCGGGCCGCCAGGCGGCCGACGGCTTCGATCTGCTCGGGGCTGGCCGCCGCCGGCATGAGCATTCGGCGTGCCGTAAGCCCGACGATGCCCATGAGGGCCGGTCCGATGATGGCGGCGAATTTGCCGAGCATGTTGTAAAAGCCGTAAAACTCGGCGGCCTGATCCTTGGGAATGAGCCGGGAGTAGTACGACCGGCTCAGGGCCTGGATACCGCCCTGGACCAGGCCGATGATGATGGCCAGGATGTAAAATTCTTCCTTGCTGGCCATCTGGGTGCCAAAGAGGGTCACCCCCATGTAGATGACAATGGCCAGGTAGATGGCCCGTTTGACCCCCCAGTACTGGCCGAGTTTGCCAAAGCCCAGAGCGGCCGGAAATCCCACGAACTGAACGATCAAAAGGGCGGTGATCAGATCCGAGGAAGCAAAGCCGATGGACATGCCGTAGTCGACCGCCATGCGGATAATGGTATCCACCCCGTCGATGTAAAGCCAGTAGGCCAGTAGGAAAAGGCCGATGGTTTTCATCTGACGGACTTTTTTAAGGGTGCTCCATAGCTGCTGGAATCCCTGGGTCACGGACTGTACGAAGCCAACGCCGCCACCTGCAGGGGCCGTTTCCGGAACCCAGAAGATGGTAAAGAGCGTGAATCCGCCCCACCACAGGGCCACCGAAAGAAAAGAGAGCCTGACGGCCATGGCCGCATCGGGCAGGCCGAACTTGGCGGGCATCAGGGTCATGAGCACATTGACGAGAAAGAGCAGGCCGCCGCCCAGATACCCCATGGAGAATCCGAGGCTGGAGACGAAGTCCACGCGGTCTTCCGATGCAACTGTGGTCAGCAGGGAATCGTAGAAGATATTGGCCCCTGAAAAACCGATGACACCCATAACATAAACAAAAATGGCCAGGGCCCAGTCGCCTTTTTGCACCAGGAACAGCCCGGCCGTGGCCAGAACGCCCAGATAGGCGAACGTGACCAAGAACTTCTTCTTCGCCGAACCCTTGTCGGCAATGGCTCCCAGGAACGGCGCCATGAGGGCCACCAGCAGGCTGGCGATGGCGTTTCCGAAGCCGAGTTGGGCGGTGCTCATATTCACGTCGGCACCGGCACTCCAGTACTGCTTGAAGAAAACCGGGAAAAAACCGGCCATGACCGTGGTGGCAAAGGCGCTGTTGGCCCAGTCGTATGCCACCCATCCCCAAACCGCTTTCTTGTCTTCTTTCATGAACCCTCGCTTTTTGATAGATGAATCACATTTTTCCCGAGCGGAAGATGGAAAGAATCAACCAGATTCCCAGAATCGTGGCGATGCTGTAGCCGGTGATACCGAGTAGCCCGGCAAGAGGGACCGCGTCCAGGTTCAGGATCGGCAGTGTCACGACCAATCCGTTTTCCGGTGCATTGAGCACCAGGGCGCCGGCGATGGTGGAGGCGGCAATGACCATGCCGACGATGACCCGGTTGACCCCTTTTTCCAGCTTGGCGTCCAGTCGGTCGAAGCCGTCGTGATGAAGGATCAGCCTCTGTTTGCCTTCGGCGGTTCGTTTCAGAATGTCGTGGACGAACCCCGGCATTTGCCGGGCATGCCGCCCGAACCCGCGAATTTCGTCGCCCAGGTTGCGAAGAATTTTCTGGGCCTTGTACCCCCGCTCTATCAATCGTTTGGCATAGGGCCGGGTGACCTCCAGCAGGCTGGCCTCGCTTTCCAGTGTCTTTCCCAGAGCTTCGGTCTGAATGAAGGTTTTCAGAAGAAGAAGCAGGTTTCTGGGAAGGCGCAGGCGATACTTAAAGATCAGTTGCATGACCTGGTCGGCCACGTCGCGGACCGATATGGTGGACAGGCTTCTTCCGTAGAAGGGTTCGCTGATGTCCTTGAGATCGGTACGAAATCGTTTCAGGTCGGTATGGGTATCGTCCACGAAGCCGGCGCCGATAAGGGCTTCCATGATCATGCCATAGTCATGTTCGGCATAACCGAGAAAGAGAAAGGCGATCTGGCGCATGTCTTCTTCGTCCAGGTATCCGGTGATGCCGAAATCGACCAGACCGACCCGGCCGTCGGGCATGACGATGGTGTTGGCCGGGTGGGGGTCTGCGTGAAAGAAGCCGAATTCCATCAGCTGGCGGGAAAATGAGCGCAGCCCGATCATGGCCACTTCAGCCGGATCGATGCCCATGGCGCGAATCTGATCGACCTGGTCCACCTTGACCCCCGGTATGTATTCCATGACCAGAACCGATTTGGTGGTCAGATCCCAGAAGACGCGGGGTATATGAATTTCGGCGTCGCCTTCAAAGTTGGCGGCGAATTTGTCCATATTGCCGGCCTCGGTCCGCATGTCCAGTTCCCGGAAGACGGTCCGTTCGAACTCTTTCACCACGTTTACGGCACCGACCACCCTTCCGATTTCAAGGGATTTCTCGAGTTTTTCGGCAAAGTAATACATGAGCCGAATGTCGTTGCGAAGCACCTTGTCAATGCCCGGCCGGATGACCTTGATGGCCACCTGTTCTCCCGAAAACAGCTCGGCGCGGTGGACCTGAGCCACTGAAGCTGCTGCGACAGCTTCCCGGGAAACGCTTTTGAACGTTTTTTTTAGGGGGCGGCCGAGTTCATTCTCGATGATCCCGGCGATGGCGTCGAAGGGGACCGGGGGGATGCTGTCCTGAAGCTTCTTGAGTTCGTCGATATATTCCAGGGGAAACATGTCCGCCCGCGTACTCATCAACTGGCCAAGTTTGATGAAGCTGGGGCCCAGCTCTTCCAGGGCCATGCGGAGACGTCGTGGTGAGGGGAGGACGCCCTTTGCCGTTGCCGAACGACTGTTTTCCAGCGGGCTGCTTCGGCGATGGCGCCTTCTATCCATCAGGCTGCCGAGCCCGTGCCGGACCAGGGTCCGGCTGATCTGGGCAAATCTTCGAATCCCCCCGAACCGGTGGGCGCGGGCAAATGGCGTCATGGTCGGTCCCTTCGGTCTGGTATCGGTTGGCCCGCGTCAGGGGCAAAATCGGATTTGTCTTCCTGTCTGACACGGGTATGCCGATCATTATTAACCAAAAATACTCAAAATATCAATGTTGGGCTTGATTTCGAATGAATAATTCGCTTTACTCGTCAAGTTTCGGGCCACTATGCGACAAGCCGCATCACGGCCACCTTGGCCGCATCGCTTTTTGGGCTGCAGCCATCGCCAACCGCACGGCAACAGGGAGGAGATCCATGAAAGTTCTGGTCAGTGATAACCTGGGTGAAACCGGCATCCGCATGTTTGAAGAGGAAGAGGGGATTGAGGTGGATGTCCGTACCGGGCTTTCAGCCGAAGCACTATCCGAGATCATCGGCCAATACGACGGCCTGGTGATCCGCAGTGCCACCAAAGTGACCGCGGACCTTCTGGCTGTTGCCTCGAGTCTTAAGGTGGTCGGCCGGGCCGGTATCGGCCTGGACAATGTGGACATTGCCGCTGCCACCAAGCAAGGGGTGGTGGTCATGAACACGCCCGGCGGCAACACGGTGACCACGGCCGAACACGCCATCGCCATGATGCTGGCCCTGTCACGGAATATTCCGCTGGGAACCATGACATTGAAGCAGGGCAGGTGGGAGAAGAAGCGGCTTCAGGGACGGGAGCTGTGCAACAAGGTTCTGGGCCTGGTCGGATTCGGCAAGATCGGACCCATCGTGGCCGATCGCGCTCGGGGGCTGAAAATGCGGGTTCTTGTCCACGACCCCTACGTCACCCCGGAGCAGATTGAAAAACTCGGCTTCGAGAGCGTTTCCCTGGAAGCGCTGTATAAAAAATCCGATTATATCACCATTCACGTTCCCAAACTCAAGGATACCCTCGGTATGATCAACCGGCAGGCCTTTGAGCAAATGAAGGACGGGGTGATGATCATCAACTGTGCCCGGGGCGGGATCGTGAACGAAACCGACCTCTGCGAGGCCATCACTGCCGGAAAAGTGGCCGGTGCGGCCCTGGACGTGTTCGAAAACGAACCCCCGGGAGACCTGCCCCTGTTGGCCCTTGACCAGGTGATCTGCACACCGCACCTGGGTGCTTCCACCCTGGAGGCCCAGACCAATGTGGCTGTGGCCGTGGCCCGGCAGATCATCGATTACCTCAAACACGGCACTATTGTAAATGCCGTGAATGTCCCGTCGGTCACCGGCGAACTGCTCACCAAACTTGGCCCCTACCTGGCTTTGGCCGAGCAGATGGGATGCCTTCAGGCCCAGCTGACCCGGGGGCCGCTCAAAGAGGTCATCATCGAATATGCCGGTGATTTTCAGGGGCTGGACATGGCTCCGGTATCCATGGCCGCTCTCAAGGGGTTGCTGGCCCCGGAAGTCAAGGACGATGTCAATTTCGTCAACGCCCGGGCCATCGCCGAAGAACGGGGCATTAAGGTGACGGAAACCAGCAGCTCAGAGTCCCAGGACTACGTCACCCTGGTCACCCTCAAGGCGGTGACCACCGAAATGACCAGCACGGTGTGCGGGACCATCTACGGTAAAAAAGAGTCACGAATCGTTCGAATCAACACGTTCAGACTGGAGTTGATCCCTTGTGGGCACCTGGCCTTGATCTACAACGAGAACCAACCCGGCGCCATCGGCAGTATCGGCTCCATGCTGGGCCGGCACGGGGTCAATATCGGGCAGATGCAGGTGGGGGAGGAGGAGACCGGCGCGCTCAACGTGATCTTTCTCAAGACCGATACGCGGATTCCGGCAGAGGTGCTCGAAGAAATTGGCGCCCTGCCGCTGGTTCGCTCCGTGACGCCTCTGGATTTTGATGAACACACCGGGGTCTACGGACCGCTGGGGTGTGTCCTTTGACGAACCGCGGGGGAATTTTACCAGGTCGTTGAAAATCGATTGCCTTGACATGTTGGTGCCCCTAAAAAGAAGAGCCTCAGTTTAGGAGGCATTAACCAGACGGGCATATACGTCATTTTCGTGATACATAAGAAACTATAGCGGGTTCTCAAATTCCAATAAATATTGTTTGTTTCTGACAGGTTACGGCAATTCATTTACGAAAAGCCCGATAGGCTTATACGTCATTTCCTGACGTAATTGCCATTTCGTTTAGGAAACCTACTACCTGTTCTGTGAGGCAAGATTATGATCAATCGGTGGATAGAAACGGATGAGATGAGGCAAATCGTACCATGTGATCCGAATTGGCCTATAGTTTTCAAGAAAGTTAAGGAATACATCCTGAATTTCTTGCCTGACTTGTCGATAGAGCACATTGGAAGTACCGCAGTTCCAGGACTTAGCTCGAAGCACATGATTGATCTTTTGATAATTGCTTCTAATCAAGATCTTCAGGTGGTGAAGAAATCTTTAATTGACTTAGGCTTCCATGAACGGGACATTTGGGTAGATACCGATGAGAAACCCTATGTTGGAGGTTCATTAATATACGATAGTAGAGTGTATGACATTAATGTACACATTTGCCGTAATGGGTCTCAAACACACGTGCAGACTCTAATGTTTCGTGAAGCCCTACTCGCTGAAAAAAAGCTTCGCCACAAATACGAACGACTTAAACATGAGGCTATCGAGAATGCAGGAACCGACCCAAAAGCATACAACGATTATAAATCGAGCTTCATTTTAGAAGTAATTGAATCACAGAACAAGGCTAATTCAGCGGACGCAAAAAGCCGCGCCGCTGATTAGCGCCGTTAGTGCCGCGACCGAATCTATCCACGCCCGTAAGGAGATTTACTCCAATGGACATTCCACGGATCTTCAACATCACCGAAAGTGCTCACCGTATCCATAACCCGTTCACACCCGAAAAGCTCGCCACTCTCGGCGCTGCGTTGCGTCTGGAAACGGGGACCCGAGTGCTCGACCTCGGCAGCGGTTCAGGGGAGATGCTGTGCACTTGGTCACGCGATTACGGCGTCATCGGCACCGGCATCGACATGAGCCCGTTGTTCACCGAGCAAGCGAAACTCCGAGCTGAAGAACTCGGTGTCGCCGATCAAGTCGAGTTCATCCATGGCGATGCTGCCGGCTACGTCTCTGACAAGAAGGCCGGTGTGGCAGCATGTCTCGGTGCCACCTGGATCGCTGGGGGAGTCGTCGGCACTATCGAGCTTCTGGCGCAGAGCCTCCGCACCGGGGGGATCATCCTCATCGGCGAGCCCTACTGGCGGCAGTTACCGCCGACGGAAGATGTTGCCAAGGGGTGTCTTGCCGGCTCAATCTCCGACTTTCTCATGCTTCCAGAACTTCTCGCGTCTTTTGGCCACCTCGACTACGACGTGGTGGAAATGGTTTTGGCAGACCAAGACGGCTGGGACAGATACGAGGCGGCCAAGTGGTTCACCATGCGCCGATGGCTTGAAGCCAACCCCGGCGACGAGTTCGCAAAAGATGTTCGAGCCAAACTGACCTCGGAACCCGAGCGCTACGCCGCTTACACGCGTGAATACATTGGCTGGGGTGTGTTCGCGCTGATGACGCGGTGATGAGGGGCATCTGGGGCATCCGGCGGATTATCAACGGCTGTGTCGCGCAACAGATGGTGGCTCGCCGAGTTCTTTTTCGATTCCGTCCCAGGCCTCACATCGCCCATGCCAGTCATCGCTCAAAAGCCTGACATTTCATTCAAGCCGACACCGTTCGCGGCACGGCTTAATTCAGGCGTTAGATGGGGGATAGGGGTTACCGGTCCACGCGGGTCAGGCAATCGCGGATGGCCGGAAAGCTGTCCGGTGATGAAACCACCAGATGATCGGTGATCCGCCGCCCGTCGAGGTATTCGTTCAAAAAGAAATCGCTGCCGTCCATCTTGTAAATTTTACCCCCTGCCGATTCGATGATGACACGCACGGCTGCCAGGTCCGTATAGGAGACGTTTGCAATGACCGCTCCGTCGGCCCGGCCCATGGCCACGTAGCAGACATGGGCGGCCGTGCAGCCCAGGTTTCGGATTTTGCCCGGAAACCGCGGTTGGTAGTCCATGTGAAACCGCGAATAGGTCAGCAGAAGGCTTTCGTCGTCCACGCTGTCCTGGCTGGGGATGTGGATCTTTTCCTTGCCGTGAAATGCATCCCCGCCTGCCGAGGCATGGAAAAGATCGCCGGTGGCCGGCATGTAGAAAACACCGAAAATGGGCCAGAAATTTTCCAGGAGCGCAATGGACATGCCCCAGATGGGGATGCCGGTCTGGAAGTTGTCCACGCTGTCCAACGGATCGAAAATCCACAGATACCGATTGCCCTCGTGGGAATAATCACTGCCGATGATCTGGCCGCGGTTGAACATTTGGTGATCGGGGAACCGGTTTTGCAGGCTCGTCTTGAAGCATTCGAGAAGGTGCAGCTCGGCGGTGGTGACCAGGTCGGCGTCAAATTTCACGGCTGGATTGCCCCTGCCGTAGAAGCAAAGCGCTTCTTCACCCATTTTGCGGATGGTTTCCGTTCCGAATGCCTTTAGTTCCTCCATGCTGCAACGATCATCCGATGCCATTGAGCCTCCTTGGGTTGGTGGTGAACCGACCGGGTCTGGTATGGCGGGGTGTTGCGGGTTCCGGTCAGACAAAGGCAAGTGCGTATGCCGGGACGCTTTTCAATCCACAATTGGAATCCACGTCCTGTGGGCGTGGTCAGAGTCAGTTGGCTTTGCCGTTTTTGCATTAACCACGAAGAGCACGAAGCACACGAAGCTGAAATAATTATACATTATTATAACCCTTCGTGCTCTTCGTGTCCTTCGTGGTAAAAAATAATATTTTTACGGGACTGTCAAAGTTGATGAAACCGTAAAAGGACTCAAAACATTCTTTGGCGTCATTTTCGCTTGCCTGCCCTTCGAAGGAAGGGGGCGGTAATCCAGTCATTTACATGGTTCTGGATGCCTGCCTTCGCAGGCATGACGGGATCGCGGCTTTTTTACGAACGCATCAAACTTCAAACACCCAACGGCAGCCCCTTCCATGGGCAAACCAAAGCCTGGTCCTCTGGGACAGAATCTTTTACAGGGCCTCAGCCGTTGGGCAGCATGGCCACGCAGATGCTCCCGGGTCCGGCGTGAACGGAAACGGAGGCGCCGATCTCCACCATCTCAATGTCCTGGGGTGCTTTCCCTATCCGAACGGACAGCTTTTCTCGGGTAAAGGCGACTTCGTCCAGGCAATCGGCGTGGGCCAGCCAGACGTCACAGTTTCCATCGAACTGCTCGTTTTGCGCTTCGGCCAATTCCACCAGGCGCTTGAGGGCCGGCTTTTTCCCCCGATGCCGTTCCGTCGGGACCAGCTTGGCGCCCTGCAGGTTGATGACGGGCTTGATGTCAAGCATTCGCCCCACAAAGGCCGATAACGCGCTGACCCGTCCCCCCTTTTTCAGCCAGATCAGGTTTTCGACGGTAAAGGCCATAAAGGCGTTTTCCCGGTATGGTGCCATGCGGGCGTCAAGGGTGGACGGATCGTTGTCCCCGCGCATCATCTCAACGGCTTTTTTAACCAGCATTGCCAGGCTGACACTCGCGCTGCCCAGGTCCAGGACGGTCACCCGTTCGGCGTCCTTTTCGGTCATCAGGTTCAAGGAATTGGTTGCGCTCTGGAAATTCCCGGACAGGTGGGCAGAGAGGTGAAACGAGACGATATGATCGTATCGCTCCAGCAGATTCTCGAAAAAATCCGCGCATTCAACGGGGAAAAACGGTTTGGTGTATACTTCCCGATGCTTTTTAAGACGTTCGATCACCCCTTGGTTGTCGATGCCAATGCCGTGAAGATGGTCTTTCCCGTCGATGAAAATATGGACCGGGAGGATATGCAGTCCAAGTTCCGCCACCATCCCTTGGGGAAAATCCGCCGTACTGTCGCAAACAAATCCGATTTTGGTCGCCAATGATTGTGGTCCTTTTCAATTGTGCCGTTGAAAATCCACTTGCAGGGTCTGCCAAAGTTTAGATATATAGGAAAAAGGCGATTGCTCTGTCAAGGGCCGGTGGTGATTTAGCTGGTGCCCATCCACGAATTTCATATTTCGTGGTCGGGCACCTATTGACGTTTCCAATGTGACGCCATTTTGTCTGGCCGGAATGGTTAGGGGGCGGCTGTTGCCGAGCACAATTTGCGGGGTCATAAAAACGGGATGGGCCCGTCAGCCACATGCACGGGGCGGAGCATGTCGCCGTCGGATTCGGCAATGCTTCGCCGAATGTCAAGCAGTCGATCGAGCACATCGTTTCGTTTTTCCATCCGAATCACGCATTTGTCTTCCGCAGGGATCAGCGTTTTGGGTTCCCTGAGAAGATCTACCATATCAAAAAAGAGCTTATCTGAAATTTCTACAGCGATGGCATGTCCCTCCTATTTCTCGTTAAACCGCCACTTCAAGTGGTGGGTCGGAAGAGGTTCTACCGTCCCGGTGAGAACGACTACCGTGAATTTTCAATTTTCAATACTCAATTTCCAATGCTCAAGTGTGGAATCGCTACCCTCTGCCAAACTTTTTAAAAGGCTAAAATGACAGAATATCTTCCTTGAACATTAAACCCTCTTCGGGAGGGCCTCCTGAGGCCACCCGCTCTGCGGGTGGAGGCTCACGGGATCCTTGGCCTATCGGCTTGTCGCCCGGGGTGGCCAACGGGTCAGATCTCTTCAAGCAGCTTGTCCGCTGCCGAAGCGGTGTTTCTGTCCGGGGCTTGCATCTCGGCCCCGATTTCCTGGTGTTGTCGTTTCTCGGCCATGGTTTCCTTGTCGTCAAACATCAGCACGGTTGAACCGCCGGCCGGCTTGCTCAACAGGGCCATGATGGCCTCGGCAATTGCTTGGGAATAAGCTGCCGGCGGATACATGTTCTGGGTCCTGAGCATGTCGACGAGTTTTTCCTTGCCGATCCGGCCCGCCTTTTTGATGGCGTCAACCTCGAAGAATTCCTCGCAGAGCAGGGAATAGCTGTTCCGCTCCACCTGGGCGAACTCCCGCAAAGAAACGCGATCCCCGTCAGGGGCAAAGGATATGACATACTTTTGTTTCATCGTTGACCTTTCCGTAACGGCTCATTAATATGCTTTACGTCAGGTCTCGCCCGGCTGCCGATGCTGAGACGATATCCGTAAAAAAGAAATGAGCCCGACCATGAGCCAACCGGCGTCATGTCTGGCGATGCCCATGATCATCACTTAAGAGACGGGCTTAAGGTATATCGGGGCGGGGCGGGCGGAAATGTCCAAACGTTAATATCGATAGTAAGGCTTAAAAGCAATTTTGTCAAGGATTGCCGCGGGTCCGAAACAATCAGCCAAGGGGATGGCACTTGTTTTGCTCAACACCTGGGGCGTGCGCGGGGCAAGGACCCTATACCCGTACGGATTTGAGGTCAGCCATTGATTATGGGGATACGGATAGGCCGTCGGATGGTGCTGTTTCTTTCTTTTCTGGCCGTTCTTTGGGGTCAAACGGTTCCTGGCGGCCTCTGTTCGGAAGATGCGCCGAACGCTCCAGTCGGGACAACCCTGGTCCGCTCGGTCATCTGCGAGGGGATCTCGTCTTTCGCCCCCTTTAACCCGGCCGTCGTCTTTTCCATCACCCTTGGCAGAATATCCTGTTTTACGGAATTCGATCCGGTTCTGGAAGAGACCTTCATTTACCATAAGTGGTACTTTCGCGACCGGCTGACCACCCGCAAAAAACTGACGCTGAAGCCGCCCCGGTGGGCGACATTCAGCAGCGTCCAGCTTCGCCAGGAAGACAAGGGACCCTGGCGGGTGGAGATTGTCGACAGCCGGGAGCGGCTTGTGGACGTATTGCGCTTCAGCATCACGGATTGACGCCGATGGATACACCCTTTGCATGGATGATGGGCTTTCGCTGGCAGGACCTGGTCGACATCGGGCTGGTGAGCTTTATTCTCTTTCGCCTCTATGTCCTGTTCCGAGGGACCCAAGCCATTCGGGTCATCGTCGCCATCGGGCTGTTGTGGGTATTCCAGCGTTTTTCCATTGCAGCCGGCCTCATCGTGACCAGTTGGGCGTTTCAGGGTATTATCGCTGCCGCGGCGCTGGTCATCATTGTCGTTTTTCGTAGTGAAATTCGAATTGTCCTTCAAACCAAGAGCCTTCGAACCCTGTTGTGGGGGGGAGGGTACAAAAGGTTGTCCACCCCGGTGGAGATTATTGCCGATGCGGTGTTCGAGATGGCGCGAAAGAAAACCGGCGCCCTGCTGGTTTTTCCGAGCCGAGACGATCTGGATGAGCTGACTCAGGGAGGAATTCCGCTGGACGGGCGGCTGTCCCGGGAAATGCTCCTGAGTATTTTCTGGGCGGGCAATCCGGTGCATGACGGCGCAGCGGTCATTATCGGGGACCGGATTGCCAATGTGGGGGTGATTCTTCCCCTGACCCGGCGCGAAGATCTTCCCTCCCATTACGGTACCCGCCATCGCGCTGCCGCGGGTCTGGCCGAATCCAGCGATGCCGTTGTGGTGGTGGTGTCCGAAGAGCGCGGAGAGGTGCTCACTGCCAGGGGGGACCGTCTGGCGCCGGTGGGCACCCCCGAAGCCCTGGCTGACAGGTTGCGGCGACGGGTCAGCCCCATGGGGGGCGTTTCGGACAGCCGGATGCGCGGCAGAATCGAAATGATCTCGGCCGCCCTGGTTTCCATCCTCTTTGTCACGGGTGTCTGGTTTAGTTTTTCCCGCGGCCTGGAGGCCCTGGCAACCCTTGAGGTGCCCGTGGAGTATATGAATCGGGACCCGGCCATGGAACTGGTGGAAACGTCCACCAATACCGTCAGCCTGGACTTGAGCGGCTCAGGGCCGCTCATCAAGGCCCTGCAGCCGGATCAGGTCAAGGTCCGTCTCGATCTGGCCGATGCCGTCGCCGGTCGCAACGCCTTTTCCGTGACAGCGGACAACATCCTTTTGCCGCCGGGTGTCCGCCTGAAAAAGGTGACACCGGCGGAGGTCGACGTGACCATGGACCTTCCCATCGAAAAGACCCTTCCGGTCCAGGTGGATTGGGTCGGCAAGCTTGACGAGAAGTTACGGCTCACTGAAATCCGTGTGACTCCGGAAAAAATACAGGTTGTCGGCCGGTATGGCATTCTCAATGACAAGGCCACCGTTTATACCCGAAAGGTGAGCCTGGACAAGATTCGTCAGTCGTCTGTGATGGCGGTCAGCCTGGCCCTGGAGCCTGCCGCTTTGAGACTGGCCAAGGGTGTTTCAGATCGTGTGTCGGTGGCATTTACCATTGAGGCCAGAAGCGCCGCCAGTGATGGAGAGACTGTCCTGAACGGGACCGACTGAACCCCTCCCCATCCCTTTGGCCGGCACTGACTTTTTTGTACCTGTTCACGGGGTTGAAACGCGAAATGAATTCCAAATCCTTGCACGGTAAGCGTTTACAGGGTGCCGCAGATGCGAGGCGCCGGGCATGCAGACGTACTCGTTCGTACTTACATGCCCGGGAACAAAGTCACGCCTTGGCGTGATGCCCTATGAACGCTTACGACTTTCCCCTCCTTAATGTCACGTATTTCCCGCCCCCGCATTTGCCTTTTTCCCTTGTCAAACCAAAGCCCGGCCCTTCGGGTCAGGGTGTTTCCCACGACCCTTACCGCATCTACAGCGTCAGATGCCTTTCCGCATAAAGAACTATGGCGAGAAAAGAAACGGCAATTTGATGGGCAATTCCCAGTGACCAAAAGTCGGGTCAATTTGCTCTTCCCATTGAAAGAAGCGATAAGCCTTGTTCTTCCCATTGAAAGAAACGATGGCCGGTAATAAATATTTTAATTTGAAATAAGGCCTTGGATGCTGATCGTCCTGCTTCCGTTCAGGGACTCGGCAACGCCACTAGATTGTCTTTATAAAACAAATGGTTAATCGCCCTTTATCAGAGCGATGATGCAATATTTGTTGATAAGCTAATTTTTTGTTAGATCGTTTATTTAAATTATCTTCGTTCATAATTCTTCTTGACAGTGCCACGTCATTTCAATAATGAAAATATAATTCAGGAATCGCAGTGGGTGTATGACAACCGCGAGGCATTGTCGGTAGCCTGAAAACCACCACAGGTATTCTCATCCGCTCATCATTTCCAATTTGACTAATTCTGATCGAATAAACCGATGCCGAGGCAGGCTTTCCCCTGCCCATTTCGACTGCGTTTGTCCGAAAAGGAGTTGTTATGAAAACTGTCGTTGCCCTGGCCCTGGCAATGGTTTTGATTGCCGCCCCGTTTGTTTCGGCAAAGGAAAACTACGATGCCCGCATTGCCCGGGCCGAACAAGAGCTTTCGCCCGTCAAGGAAAAGATTCGGTCCTTGGAAGCAAGGATACGGATCGCCGACGACACCTATGCCCGGCTGGAAGGGGTATACGGAAAAGCCCTGTCGCGAATTGGCCAGGCCCGGTCCCAGGCCGGCAAGGTCCGGGGGGAAATTCGCAAGCTCGACATCAAACTGGCCCGCATGCGCCAGGTGGGGCCCCTGGCCGAGGCCTGGAATAAATATAAGCAAAATCCCACCGAGGCCCAATTCGTCGAGTTGTGGACTTATGTGAAAGGGACCCCGCCGGACAATGGCACTCGGAGCCAGTATACGGTTATGGAATCGGTGCTCCACAAGGAAATCTTGAACAAGGGGGTGACCGGTGTGGCCCTGGCCCTGGTGCAGATCGGCAAACTCACCATGACCCTGGTGGATGTGCTCTCCGGCGAAGCATTTAAGGAACCGGCAGGCCAGGTGGCCGATTTTTTAAAGGAGTACGTGGTGGATAAGGCCCTTGAGGCCACCGGCGCGGCGGATATTTTCGGTGCGTCCACGGTGGTTAAGACCGTAGCCGGCCTTTCCGATGCCTCCGGTGCCCTGGGCGAACTGGAAGACCAGGCCCAGGCCATGGCCGATGAGGCCTACGAAAAAGCCCAAAGGGCCCTGAATGGCCTAGGAAAAGGTCAGGATCTCACCACCGAGATTAAAAAGGCCGAGGCGGCCCGGGCCGTGGCCGAAGCCTTGCTGGAAAAAAAGGAACTGGCCCTGGAACCGGTTCAGAAAGCCGTGGACATTCCCAAAAAGAATTTGGCCCATGCCAGAGAACAGATCGATGCCTGGAAGGTTGAAAAAGAGGCCCTGGTTGCCAAACAACGGGCCCTTGAAGAGAAAATGGACGATTACAAGCTATTGGCGGTTCAGCAAGGCGCCCTGGCCAGCCTGGATGCCCAAAGGGACGACTCCCAGGTGGGAGACCCTTATGCCACAAACCTGAGCTTGCGCATCAATGGCAACAATCTGGCTACCGACGAACTGGCCGCCCGGCTCACCGGTTATCCGCGCACCCTTCGGGTACAGGCCGCCACGGCCATGGCGGTGGTTAAGAAAGCACCCCTTACCTATGAGGTTAAGCTCTCCAAGGACAAAACGGTCACCAAAACAGCCACCCGGCTTGAATGCCGCAGTCTTGGCCAAGTGTTCAATCTGCCGGATGTCACCCTGACCGGTTTTCCGGGGGTCAAAATTGACAATCGGTTGTTGAAGATTGAGGGGCGAAGCCCAGGAACGGGAAAGGTCACGGCCCAAATCGATGGCGGCCAGGGCCGCATGGAAAAACGGAAGCTCGGTGAAACCGAATTTGCCGACTGCCGGAAAGTTTCGAAGAAGTATGTTTCCGATCCGGTGGACATCGGTGTGTGGCAGGCCGCGTCCATGACCCTTTCAGGGCTGTCCCCGACTGAGGAGAAAACCGGCACCCTTGATTTTTTTGTCGACACGGGACGGACGGTGGCTACGGTTCCCCGGGTGACCGTCTCTAACGGGAGCGATTCCCGAACCTATAACGGGGTTCCCGGGCAATTGCTGCACGTCAGGACGTCCGATAATCATTTTCCCGTAACCATCGAAGGCGAAAGAGCGGTCCGTATCCAGGCGCCGAAAACACCGGGAAAGGCGAACCTGACCATCCGGGTCGGGGTGGCCGGCAATGATGACGCATGGTTTGAAAAGCAACTCAGGCTGAAGGCCAGCCGGATGGAGGCCACGGTCTTGCCGGTGGGCGTTTCCATGGGAGAGGGACGGGTGCCCCTGGACGAGCCGGTGACCTGCCGGGTGATTGTCACCGGCGAGGTGGATATGAAGCCGTACCAGGTACAGTGGTCCGGCTTCGACGACCAGGTGGACTACTTGGAGACCACCGGTTTCAAATGGTTTGAGGACCGGTGGATTTCCGACAATGTCATTGTGTTTCGTTCTGCCGGTCTGGATCTGGGAACCACTCTGGGAGAAGCCAAGAGCCGGTTGGGGAAGATGGGCCTGTATTCCGTGGCCCGGGTGATCCATGGCGAATCGAAACAGCCGGTGGGGCGCCCCATGGAGTTGCCCGGAATTACACCGGTGCCACCCAAACTGGAGCGGGTCCGGATTGTCCCCGGTACAGGGGCGGCCACGGGGGTGAGCCGGCTCGATTTTTTCCGCCCCGATAACCGGTCCGGCAGGAACCTTCGCATCGCCGTGCAGGGCATCTTTGCCGGCGGCATTAAACTCTGGATCCCGGTGGACTATATGGAAAGCGAATGGCAGGGGGATCTGGCTGCCGCCGGCATCGGGTTCGACCCCAGGGAAGGGCTGGAGATCCATTCCGATGCGGCCCGGTTCGGCGAGGTGGGCAGTGCCGTATTAACGGTGGGGCTGGACCAGCACACGGCCAACCGTAAGGGCCTTTTCCTGGCCAGCAGCGAATTGCACGCCCGGATGACCTTTACCAACAATTGCATCCAGGTGGTGCAAGGAGGCACAGAGGCGGCCCCCCTTATCCAAACCAAAGTCTACGGCCCGGCGGACATCGGCAATTGCAAGGCCCAGTG
Source organism: Desulfobacterales bacterium (assembly GCA_016342285.1). Classification (GTDB taxonomy): domain Bacteria; phylum Desulfobacterota; class Desulfobacteria; order Desulfobacterales; family JAEINQ01; genus JAEINQ01. The sequence continues at coordinate 5,205 of JAEINQ010000087.1, read as the reverse complement.
GCGCTTTCTTGGCAATATGCAGGAGACCACAGGCTTTGCCCGAAAGGCCAACCTTTGGTTCAGCGAGATACCGGCCACCGGCGGGCATATTGCCCGGCGACTGCTCTCTGTCGACCTTGTTTCTCCCGGGGGCGAGGTCCTGGCTTCTTATCGGTGCGGTGATATGGGGAAACCCCTGCCGCCGGTGGTCATGCGGATTCAATTGCCTGAAAACGCCCAACCGGGAGAGAAGGCGATCCTGACGGCTGTCGTGGAAAACATTTCCGAGTATAGCGCCGACGAATACACCTGCCGCTGGCGGGTGGATCCGAAATTCGGTGAGTTGATGAAAACCGACACCGCGGTTTTTGTCGCCGGCGGCAACCAGGCCCGAAGCCGGAACACTTTGTTTTTAAATGAGGACTTTTCCGGCGATGTGTCGGTGCCGGTGGAAGCCGAGCTGTTTTTGAAAATCGGTGTGGCCAACACCCCCTAAGCCCCGGGTCATGTCCGGAAAATCCATTGCGGATCGACGGCCGCGGGTTCGGTTCCGCCATCCATGGGGGAACGGGCCGTGTTTCAGCATCTTTGAAGAGGAAAGGCCATCATGAAAAAGCTTCTTTTTCTATCCTTGAACCTGGCCCTTGGACTTTGTCTTATGGCCCCGGCTTTGGCTGCCGAACTGGAGTCAGTGGCAAAGGCGGCGGCCGTTATTACGGTGAAGGCCGGGCCTGCTTCCCGGGGGGAGGACGATTCCGGCGCCCTGCCCGGTGGCGGTGGTGCTTCGGGCCTGTCGGCAAGTCCGGCCCCAGCCAAGATTGAGATCAAAATCAATCAGGTCATCAACCAAAAAGGGAACAACCCCTTCAATCCGGTGCAACCGGTCTACAACACCGACGGGCAGACCTTTGACAATGCCGAAGAATTGGCCCAGGCCAGCGGCAGTGGCTCGAGCAGTGGCTCGAACGGCGGATCAGGCAGTACCGATAGCGGTTCCGGCGGTGTCAGCTTTGGTCCCAGCTCCCGTACCTCCATACAAAACGGCGGGGTGGAATTTTGGCTCAAGCCGGATACCAATCAATATGCGCTGACTAGCTGGTCCGGATTTCAGCCGGCCTTTGACAACTGGGTCTCCTTTGTCGCCGGCCGGATTAACGTCCAGACCGCACCTGCCATCGATTTTCGCATCGTGGTCCAGCCGTCCGGGGCAGTGGTAGTCAATCCGGGCATCTCATGGCATGTGGCGCCGGGTACCCACACCATGACCATCCAGGAACAGTCCACCGGCAGGCAGTGGCGGATCAATTTCACCAACGCACGAAGCGCCGATGACCGGATTACCCTGACCATCCATTCCGTCAACCGGCTATAGCCCCCCGCGGCGAGGAGACGAGCATGAAATACCTTCGATTGGCTTTTTTCCTGATAACGATTTTTTCTCTGTCCACGGCCATTGCGGCCGAGTTCAGGGCCTTTCGAAAAATTGCCACCCCGGCCGCTTCCGCCCGGCCCGAGGGGGCCCGGGCGGTGGAGGCTATTGTCCCGGTGGACAAACAGGCCGTCGAGGCGGCCATCCGGGAAGTCTTCACCTCCTGGAACAGCCCCGGCATGACCGGGTCCTTATCCGGCAATTTCTACGATGCCGGTCGATTGGGGAATTCGGCCCAGTCCATTCCAAAAGATGCGCGCATCGACGTCCTTTCGGTGTCGGGCATTCAAACCATCGGCCAGTATATCCAGCCGCCCGAAACCGGCAGCAACGACCCGGCCATGCTGGTCAGTGAGGTCTCCATAACGGTTCGCACGCAGATCGTCTATAACGACCTGGACCAGGGCTACCAGCGCATTGAGGGGACCAATGAATACATCGTTGAGGTGAGCAGGGAAATGTCCCGATAGATCGAGGCCCGATTCGCTTTTCGGCAGCCGGTAACCCGTCAAAGACAAAAGGAGTTCTTCCGTGAACCTGACCCGGACAATCCAACTGTTCACCCTCGCAGCGCTGATTTTCGCTTCTTCCCCGGCCGGCGGTGAGACGGCAGGGGGGACGACCGTATCGGGAAGCAATACCGCCAAATTAGAATATTACCGATCTTTCGGAGATCAAAATTCCAGCCCCTATGCCTACCCGTACGGCCAGTTCTACAATGAGATGGACCTGAATCTGAGCCAGCGCCTGTCGGCCTATGAAAACTGGCGGATGCAGGCCTCGGGGCTGTACAATGATTCCAAATACCGCAGTACCGAGACCGACCTGATCCTGGAACGGTTCAAGTTCTCCTGGGAAAAGGGCGACGGAGATATCCCTTTCCGCATGAACGCGGGGGATGTCTACGGCTACTTCAGCTACCGGACCCTGCAAAGGAGTTTTAAGGGGGGAGAATTCGAATTCCAGCCCGACTGGTTCGGGATGGACAATTCCCTGGTGATCGTCACCGGCGCCCAGGGAGGTTCCTGGGGGTATATGGATATTTCCGAGGAAGTCTCCAGCGGGGCGTCCTGGCTCGTCTCTTCACCAGACCTCGGCGTGTTTGCCACCAATTGGGTCAGGACCGCCAAAGAAGCCGATGCTTCCACCGGTCAGCCCTCTCTGGACCAGAACGTTCTCAGCCTCACCGGTGAAAAGGAATTGAACTGGCTGGGGCAACAATTGCGCCTTGAAGGCGAGGCCGCTTATTTTACCGGGGACCATACCGATACCAACGGCACGGGCAGCGGCCAGGATCATGAGGATACGGGTGTTTTCTTTCAGCTCGGTGGCCGGGGCGCCACCCCTTTGACCTACCGGGCGCGGTATGAAAACTACGGCAAGGATTTCCGCCCGTCCGGCGCCGGGATCACTGCCGACCACGAGGCCGGTGAGATGCGCCTGGGATGGCGGTTTCCCGTGGGGCTTAGCCTTAACGGCCGGGCCCAGTTTTATACCGATGACCAGGAATCGGCCAACCCCGTGGATACGACCACCTTCGGGCTGAACCTGTCGGCCTCTTTGGGCAAGTGGGTGCAGGGGCTTTCGGGTAATATGGATATCTACCATCAGGATGTCGAGCGCCAGGACCTGACCACCGACCAGCGTACCGACAACCTCGATCTCAACCTGAGCCTTCCCCTGAGTGCGGTCTGGAACGGCAGCCTGGGGCTGTTATATCGCAACACCGATGACCTGGTGGCCGGCGGCACCAGCGACAGTACCACCCGGGAAGCCCGGGCCACTGTCAGTCGAGCCTTTGCCGTCGGTGGCTGGGACGGATCCGTGGTGCCGGGGCTTGCCGCTCGTATCATGGAGACCCCTACCGGAGATGACCGCACCCTGGTGCCCACCCTGACCGCCTCGGCGGCCAGGGGCGCGCACCGGGTGAACTACAATTTCACCATGAACCACTATGACCGGAACGGAACCGGTACCGAAGATCTTTCCACCGTCAGCCACGGCCTGCGCTATACCTATGCCCAGAAAATCGACAGTCTGACCCTTGAGGTCCGAAACGACTACCGCAATCCGGAAACCAACGATACCACCGATGCCTTTTACGCCGGCATTACCTGGGTCCGCAGTTTCGAAGGCCTCGATACCCTGCTGGCCCTGCCTTTTACCCAGGGGGTTAGAAAGGCCAGAAAAACCGAGACCCGACGGTCGGCTGGCGATCCGGCAGCCCTGTTTTTCGGCATCGCACCGATGATGACCAAATCCGATGCCCGGCATCGCCTTGAAAACGCCGAAGCCGGACAGCCTATGGCCATGGCGGGATACGATGTCTATGAGCTGCGGTTGCTACGGGAATTTGACCAGCGACAGCGTCTGGCCGTGGCCTATCGTAAGAACGCGGTGCGCGAAGTCGCGCTGCTGATGGATCTGGAAACCCTCGGCGGCCCGGATACCATGGGCCAGGTCTACGCCCAGGTCAAAAAGACTTTGGTGGAACGTTTCGGCGGACCGGACGTGGATGTGGAAAAGGGCAAATTCGGCCTCAACCTGGCCGGCGCCCTTTTCAGCGACACCTTTGTGCGCCTTAGTGAATGGCACAGCCGGCAAGGGATTCTGCGGTTCGGTATTCCCCGGCGCCTGGACGGCGAGGTGCGCATCGAAATCCGCCTATCCCCCGAGTTCCCGCCACCGGCGGTGACCACCTGGAGCATTGAGGCGGTCCGATAACGGCTTTTTACACCGGGATGCAGGGGGGCCGTTCGCCGTTGCCGTTGGTTCTTTCCGGTTTGGACAGGGATTTGGCCATTAATGCCATTGATGGCATTAATGGCCGATCTTATCGGAGCGGATGGGTTTGGGGTTGACAAGGGGAGGCGGATTGTTTTAATGGGTGACCCATTATACCTTATATATTTTTGCCATGTCGATTTTGCCTGACCCGCACCCATCTGGTGGCCCATGTTCCAACAACCCCGAAAACCGAGACTTTTCCAGAATCTGGTGGAACAGATCGAGAGCGCCATCATGGAGGGTCGGTTGAAAATCGGCGACCGACTTCCCAGCCAGCGGGAGATGGTGGAGATGTTTAAGACCAGCCGGGCCACCCTTCGAGAGGCCCTGCGTGTCCTGGAGCAAAAGGGCCTGATCGATGTGCGCCTCGGGGCCAGCGGGGGGGCTGTCATCAAAGAGGCGGGCACCGAACCGGTCACCGAGAGCCTGGCCCTGTTGCTGCGCCAGCGCAAGGTCTCCTTGACGGAACTGGCCGAATTCCGGGAAGGGGTCGAAGGGATTGCCGCGGCCCTGGCCGCCGATCGGGCCAAGGCCGAAGATATTGCAAAGATGAAAAGGCTGCTTCAGGAAGCCTCGGTTCATCTGGCCACCGGTGTTTCCGCCTGGCGGGCCTTCAGCGAAATGGACAACCGTATCCATATGGTCATTGCCCGAGCCTGCGGCAATGCGGTCTACCAGTGTGTCCTGCAGATGGTTCACGGCAACATTCATTCCTATTTCGAGGTCCATCCCTTAAAGGACGAACGGATCATGCAGGAAAATTTCCGGGACCTGACCGAAATCGTTCAGGCCATCGAACAGCGACAGGCCATCGCTGCACGGTCCCTGATGCAGAGCCATGTCCGGCGGTTTAATCGATACATGATCGATCAGCCCCGGAACTAAGTACACGAATTCATAAATGCGATCCCCTCTATCGCCAGCTAACCACAGAGTTAATCCGTGGAAAGTCAAGGGCCAATTTTGGGGTATGTTATGCCCAAAAACAATGTCAGGCCTGAGTCCGGATT
>JAEINQ010000009.1 GCA_016342285.1 Desulfobacterales bacterium | reverse complement strand
CTGCCCGAAGGGCATGGCACCATTTGTTCGGCCGGAGCGCCTACGGCGGTTTTTCGTAGGGGATCGGCCGAACAAATAAATCCTGGATATCCTGTTTATCCTGTCCAAAAAAACGTTGCGATCTTTGAGGTGAACCAGATTTTGGTTGCGGCTATGCCACGCTAAGATCTCTGTGGTTAAAAAATGGATCTTTTACATGGCCATCAACCTCGAGTCGTCAATGGGCCGGAGATGCCCAGAAACTTGGCCCGGATCCGCTCCAGGTGGCGCATGAGGCAGTCCTGGCGGATCTTTTCCGCCCCGGCGCCGTCGTTGATCTCAAAGCGTGTCGCGAGACGGTCGATTTCATCGGCAATGGAGGTTGCCTCCCCGGCCCACCCGCCCTTGTCCAGGACGATGACCCACAGCCTCAGGGTCAGGTCGTAAAGGGTCTGGGCGATGTCGGCCAGGACCTGGTTGCCGGCGGCCTCGTGAAGGATGTCGCGGAACTCGAAATCGATCCGGACCAGATCCTTGGGGTTTTGGGTGTCGACCAGCAGAAGGCATCGCTCATGGATGTCCCGAAGCCGGTCCAGATGCTGGGCCGTGGCGTTTTCTGCAGCCAGCCGGGCCACCAGACCATCAATCTCCAGCCGCGCCTGGTAGGCGTTCATCATTTTCTGGAACTCGATTTCCGTGACCATGGTGCCGGTGCGGGGAATCACCCGGGCGAGCTGCTCCCATTCCAGCCGGGTGAGCACCTCCCGCATGGGGGTGCGGCTGACGCCGAACTCCTTGGCCAGGACGTTTTCGTTGAGAATCTGTCCGGGGCGGTATTCGAGAAAGAGGATACGGTCCTTGACGGCACGGTAGATTTCTGGGTTCATGGCAATGTCCCGTGGGGATCAGGTTATGGGGGGAAACGAATACCAGTGGTATGTGACTTGTCGAAATCACGTATACCAGCGCGGGTTCGCCGAATCAAGAATGATCCTGTCCCCTGGCCGTAATGCCCGATTGCCTGGAAAACTACCGGACCGGCGGGACCACGGCCATTGCTCCCACGGTGGGATACGGCCAGGCCGAACTGGGGACCTTGGCCTTTGCCATGAAAAACCTCGGCACGTGTTTTGAGCGGGTTCGAAACGATCCGGACCATTTGATGCTGGCAATCCTCATGCCCGTCTTCGGCTGCGGAAGATTTTTCTTCTTTCCCTAAACCGGAATGGGCCGGTTTGGCCAATAATGAATAATAAAGACGCGACTCTCCCTTCTCGTTGACAGGCATGACCATCCGTAATACATTGTATAACCGATCGAGCTTCGGTGTCACTCTCTTGCGGAGGCGGGAATCCAGTCTTTCCGGATGATTTTGTTTCCCTGCCTTCCCAGAGCCTGCCTTTGGGCGGCAGGGCCAGGGTGAGACCCCAGATTTTCTAAGCGTGTGGCACCATTTTCAGGGAGGGCAAAATGCTGGCGATCCGACTGGATAAAAAACTTGAAGAGGAATTGGATTTTCTTGCCAAGGCGCGTGGGAGCAACCGGAGCGCGGTGGTTCGGGAAGCCATCGTCCAATACCTGGAAGACAACGAGGACCTCCATCTCGCCAAAGAGTCCCTGGCCGCCATGGGTAGTGTCAAATCGCTGAAACAGTTGAGGAAAGAGCTTGGCCTGGACCGTTAGCATCAGTGATATCGCCGAGCGCCAACTGCGAAAACTCGATCGGCCGGTTCAAAAACGTATCCTCGACTGGTTGGATGAGCGGATCGAGGGCGGCAAGAACCCGAGGCATTTCGGGGAGCCTTTGAGAGGAGATCACGCCGGTCTTTGGCGATACCGGGTAGGCGATTATCGCATCCTTTGCGAGATCCGGGACCGGGAGGTTCTCGTTCTGGTTCTTACCATCGGGCACAGGCGGCAGGTTTACAAACGACATGTCTGAAAACGGCCCTTATGGTCTGTATTTTCCCGCCGAGACAATCGAAACGTTCGAGGAGGGGCAACGGGGCGCATTTTAAATTTTAATTATTTGCCTTTCCAGTCGTTTGGTCAGGCTTTTTGTCCTTTTTGATTTGATCTGTCATCGCTTTATGCGCTTAGCCGAAATGAGTCGGTTTTATCAAAATTTACACAAAACCAAATCCCAAAACAACTTATTTAAGACCGCAATTCCTCCACAAATCTGGCACAAATCAGGGCGCCTTCTGGAACAAAATATTTTTTCCACGACCCTAAGGCCGGAAAACCTTCAACACCAGTTCGGATATCTGGCGATAATGCTTCGCGTTGCCCGAGAGAAGGGGCCGGTTCTGATCCACCGCGGTCGCGGCGATCAGCGCATCGGCAAGGCACAATGCCGTCTTCAGCGAGTACTCCTCCAAGTAAACGCTGGCACGGTGCCCGATGTTTTCCGACAACGCAAGAATGGAAAACCCAAGGTCCTTGAGAAATGATCGCAGCAGCCGGATTTCACCTTTGTCACGGGCACCCTGAATGAGTTCCATATAGTTCACAACCGAGATGTCTCTTTCTTCCGCCCTGTCGATGGCTTTGGCCGCCCCCGAATGACCCCGTAGCGCCCAGATCAGGACATCGGTGTCAAAGAGCATCGAAGCGCCCCTTTCGCATTTGCCGAACCATTTCGGCAGGTTTTTCCATCGGCAAACGATTGGCCCACATTCCAAAGGCGGGGTGCTCGGCCGTTTTACATCGGCGTCTGTTTTCAACCGGCACCACATGGGCCACGGCTTTTCCGCGCCTGGAAAGAGTGATTGTCTCTCTGCGTTCCAGGGCTTCCATGATTTTGCCGGGTTTTTTGCGCAAATCCAAAAAAGATATTTCCATATGCAGCCTCCTTGAAAGTGATCAGTTGAAGTATGCACTTGGAGGACCACCTTGTCAACAGTGGGGCCTGATCAGCGGCCTGTCGGCAGGGCAGAATGGCTGTTTGGGAGGGCGCCTGCAGCGTGGATACGGGTGCGGCCATTTTGGGCCGCGGATGATGAAAACCGTTTGACTCCGATTGGGGACTGGGTTATTAATGGTCTAACCATTATAATGATCGACGCTGGCGGTGATTTCCGCCAATGGAGGGGCATGGACCCGATATTTCGAAAAGCAAGGCAGAACCGCATCTTTCAGGATGTGGTGGACCAGGTTGGCGATGCCATCTTAGACGGCCAGATTGCCATCGGGGACCGGCTTCCGGCAGAACGGGAAATGTGCGAACTCTTCGGCATCAGCCGCGGAACCCTCCGAGAAGCCCTGCGTGTACTGGAGGAAAAGGGGCTCATCGAGATCCGCCTCGGGGTAGGCGGCGGAGCGGTGGTCAAGGGGGCCAATGCGGACCGAATCACCGAGAGCCTGGCCATGATGATCCGGTCGGGCGATGTCTCTCTGAATCACCTGGCCGAGTTTCGCCAGGATGTGGAAGGGGCGGTAAGCGGCATCGCGGCAAAATGCGCCGACCAAAGTGACATTGATGTTCTCCATGCCCTTTTGGCCGAGGCCGAGGCCCATTACCGTAAGGGGCTCTCCGGGTGGAACGATTTTGTCCGGGTGGATGAAAAGATCCACATGACCCTGGCCGAGATCACCGGCAATCCCCTTTACCGGCTTATCCTTCGAACGGTTCATGACAACATACATAAATATTATGACCGGTTTCTCGCCGTGGGCGAAGAAGAGCTTCAGGAAAACTACGAAGACCTGTGCCGTATCGTGGCGGCCGTGGCCGATGGCGACGCCGGCAAAGCCCGAAGCCTGGCGCAAAGCCACGTCAAACGCTTCAGCCGGCACATGGAAAAGAAGAAGCGGTAAGAATTCACAGGGCATCACGCCGAGGCGTGACTTTGTTCCCGGGCATTTGAAGTAAGAACGAGTACGTCTGCATGCCCGGCGCCTCGCATCTACGGCACCCTGTAAACGATTACCGTTCGAGAGTAAGGAAATTCTGCAGCATTTTTGCTGAAAATGGCTGGAGCAAAGCGACTCCACAATTTTAGGCATTCACCGAGCATTGCATGACGGATGCCGCATAACCGATTTACACAGACCATGACCATTATGAACGCAACAATTTATACAGGAGGCATCTGATGGACGCGCATCAGGAGAAAAACATCATCGAGGAGGCCGCGGCCCTGGCCGAGGCCTGGCAGACCCGGGCCAACGAACTGCTCACCGGAGAGGAAAAAGGGATCCAGGAGCAGATGAAGCGCCTGCTGACCCACCCTATGGACAAGGTCGTTTTGACCCAGATGATCGACCGGAGTTTTCGCTCCCATGACAACCGGCGCGTGGCGGACCTGGTCAACCACATTCTGAGCCACCACGGCGTTCCGGATTTTTTCAGCCGGGTGGAAAAGCTCCTGATCCAGATGTTCCTGGGGCTGGGGCGTCATGTTCCCGCCCTTTCCGTTCCCACCATGATCGAAAAGATGCGCCACAACTCCAGCCGCGCCATCATCCCCGGCGAGGCCGAGGCCCTGCACGCCCACCTGGCCAAGCGGAAAACCCAGGGGGTGCGCATGAACATCAACCATCTCGGCGAGGCCCTGCTGGGCGAAGAAGAGGCGCGCAATCGCTTGCAGACCTATATCCGGGACATGAAAGACCCGGACATCGAGTACATTTCGGTCAAGATCTCCACCATCTATTCCCAGATCAGCTCCCTGGCCCTGGATCACACCATATCGGTGCTTACCGAGCGCCTTACCGCCCTGTACCGGGTGGCCAAGGAGAACGTTTTTGTGAGAAACGACGGCACCCGGGTCCCCAAATTCGTCAATCTCGACATGGAGGAGTACCGGGATCTGGAGATCACCAGCAGGGCCTTCATCGAAACCCTGGACCAGGCCGAATTCACGGACTACAGCGCCGGCATCGTGCTCCAGGCCTACCTGCCCGATTCCCACCTGATCCAGCAGGAGCTGACCCGATGGGCGAAGGCCCGGGTGGCCGCGGGCGGGGCCCCGGTCAAGCTGCGAATCGTCAAGGGGGCCAACATGGAGATGGAGCAGCTCGAATCGTCCCTGTTCAACTGGCCCTTGGCCCCTTACGACAACAAACTTGAAGTGGACGCCAATTACAAACGGATGGTGGCCTTTGGCATGGTGCCGGAGAACATTCGGGCCGTCAACCTGGGCATCGCCTCCCACAACCTCTTCGAACTGGCCTATGCCTACAAGCTCGCCCAGGCTTACCAGGTGACCGACCACTTCTATTTTGAGATGCTCGAAGGGATGGCCGATCATGTGCGCCGGGCCTTGTGCGAGATGTCCGGCGATGTGCTTCTCTACGCCCCGGTGGCCACCCGTGACGAGTTCATCAATGCCATCGCCTACCTGGTCCGGCGCCTGGACGAGAACACCTCCCCGGAGAATTTTCTTCGGTATTCGCCGGATCTCAAGGTCGGATCCAAGGAATGGCTGTTTTTAAAGGACGGCTATCTCGCGTCCTGCGAATACCGGGACAAGGCCAGCCTTGGCCCCAAACGGACCCAGGACCGCAACACGGAGGTCTTTTCGGAGAAGATCGGCACCTTCTACGCCAACGAGTTCAACAACGAACCGGACACCGACTGGTCGTTGCCGGCCAACCGGCAATGGGCCGAAGGGATTCGGCAACAATGGAAAAAGAGCGCCGACGATACCGTTATCGAAATTCCCGTGGTGGTGGCCGGCCAAGAGCTCACCGCTGATCACCAGACCCGATCGTGCCTGGACCCGAGCCAGTTTCACGAAAAGGTCTGCGTGGCCCGATACGCCATGGCCACGGACGCCGACGTGGAGCGGGCTGTGGAAACGGCACGATCCGACCCGGACGGCTGGCGCGCCCTGCCCCCGGCTCAGCGCCACCAAGCCCTGGGCCGGGTGGCCATGGAGCTGCGAAAGGCGCGGGGCAAGCTCATCGGGGCGGCCGCGGCCGACACCGGAAAGGTTTTTGCCGAAGCGGACGTGGAGGTTTCAGAGGCCATCGATTTTGCCGAATTCTATCCCTATTCGGCCAAGGCTTTCAGCGACATGGAGACGGTCCGGGCAGCCGGACGAGGGGTGGGGCTGGTGATCTCGCCGTGGAATTTTCCCATTGCCATTCCCTGCGGCGGCATCGTGACAGCGCTTGCCGCCGGCAACACCGTGATCTATAAACCGGCCTCGGATGCCGTGCTGGTGGCCTGGGAGCTGTGCCAGTGCTTCTGGCGGGCAGGTATCTCCAGAAACGTGCTCCAGTTCGTCCCGTGCAGCGGCGCGACCACCGGCAGCCGCCTCACCGTCCATCCGGATGTGGACTTCGTCATTTTGACCGGCGGGACCGATACCGGTCTGAAGATCCTGGAACAGCGGACCGGTATCTACCTGGCCGCGGAAACAGGCGGTAAGAACGCCACCATCGTCACCGCCACGGCCGACCGCGACCAGTCCATCAAGAACGTGATCCATTCGGCCTTCGGCAACTGCGGCCAGAAGTGCAGCGCCACTTCGTTGCTGATCCTGGAAAAAGAGATCTACGACGATCCGGGCTATCGCCGGCAGCTGGTGGACGCGGCCGGAAGCTTCAAAGTAGGGTCGGCCTGGGCCTTTGAAAACAAGATGGCCGCCCTGATACATCCCCCTGCAGGCGATCTCCATCGTGCCCTGACCACCCTGGAACCGGGCGAGTCCTGGGCGCTGAAGCCACAGATCTGCGACGACAACCCGCACCTGTGGTCGCCGGGGATCAAATGGGACGTCCAGCCCGGGTCCTACACCCACATGACCGAGTTTTTCGGCGCCCTGCTCGGGGTCATGCGGGCCGACGACCTGGATCATGCCATCTCCCTGGTCAACCAGACCGGATACGGCCTGACCTCGGGGATCGAAAGCCTCGACGAGCGCGAACAGCAGCAATGGAAAAACCGGGTCCGGGCGGGCAACCTATACATCAACCGCGGGACCACCGGTGCCATCACCTTGCGCCAGCCCTTCGGCGGCATGGGAAAGTCGGCCCTGGGACCCGGGCTCAAGGCCGGCAGCCCCGATTATGTGGCCCAGTTCATGGATTTTGAGGAGATTGCACCCCCCCGGGTCGGCGTTATCGAAAAGGACTCGGCGATTTTGCGCATGGCCCTGGAATGGCGCCAGAAGGCCAACTGGGGACTGCTCGAACCCTACCGCAAGGACCTGGACAAAACCATCCGCGCCATCAAGAGCTATCTCTTCCATGTGGAGCAAAAATTCTCCCGGGAGCAGGATTACTTCCACCTTCGGGGCCAGGACAATATCCTGCGATATCTTCCCATCGGAAAAGTGGTGATCCGGATCCACGAAAACGACACCCTCTTTGAGGTCCTGGCCCGTCTGGCGGCGGCCCGGATTTCAGGGTGCGCCCCCACCATCAGCATTCCCACTGGCATGGGCAACGCCGTCACCGAGTTTCTTTTCAGCCGGGAAGGCAAGCAGATAACCGACTCGGCCCAGGTTGTCTTTCAGCACGACAAGGCCCTGGTGGAGATGATGCCCGAGATCGACCGGATCCGCTATGCAGCCCCGGACCGGGTGCCCCCGGAGGTCTTTGCCGCCGCGGCCAAAACCGGATTTTACATTTCCCGGACACCGGTGATGATGGAAGGGCGCCTTGAGTTAATCCAATACTTCAGGCAGCAGTCCATCTGTAACAACTACCACCGTTACGGCAATCTGGGGGAGCGGGCACTGATTAAATGACGTGTCTCTTTCCAGGACGAAGCACAGATTGTCAGAAATACGATGACGGAAGTTTGCTGAAATCAGAACAGATCCCGGTTTATTACATGATATGTCATGGGACGATCGGTTCGAATCCCCGTGCGCCGTATTCGAAACCGAGGGCGTTGCCGACGTGCGGACGGTTCTGGAACGTCATCCGGACCGGGTCTGGGCTTCTGTCTTGTTTTTCATTCATAATGAGTCCACATGCGAATAATTTTTATGATCCTTTCATCCTCTATCACTTCATAGACCAATCGATGCTGAATATTTATACGTCGGGAATAGGCTCCAACTAAATCACCGATTAACTTTTCGTAGAAAGGTGGCGTTTGATAAGGGTTATTTCGCAGGATTTCGATTAATTGCTCGGCCTTAACGTTGAGACCGGAGGCGGATAATTTTTTAGCGTCTTTTTGAGCTTGCTTCGTAAAAACAACCCTGTAATTCACCAATCGATTTCCTCTATGCAATCCTCAATAGGCGTTGCTAAACCCTCCCGAATAGACTCACGCATTCCCGGGATATTCAAAAGATACATTGTTTCTTGAATTGAGCGCCAATCATCTTCGGACAAAAGCACTGCATTACCTCTTTTGCTTGTAATTACGATAGGTTCATGTGATAAAGCGGTTTGATCGATAAGACGATAAAGCTTAGATCGAGCCTCGGTTGCTGATAATGTCGGCATATTTCACCTCACTTTTTCCCCAACGTACGTCATAGCGTACGCACTGTCAATGCAAATAAGCAGAAATAGCTTTTGTTTTAAGCCCAATTTCTTCTTGTTCCAGCATGTTTAGTAGCGCTTCACCGTCTATCAATGGGAGCATTGGAATAATGGCGGACATGGTTTTTCAGCCCCCTGTTGGGGCGCGATGCCAGAAGATCTCGCCGTGTTCGCCCCCGCGCTGGCCGTCCACCAGGTGAGCCCGGACCAAGACCCGGCCGTTTTCGTCGTAGCGGGTCAGGACACCGTTGATCTTGCCGTCCCGGTAGGGTTCGATGCTCTCCAGGTGCCCGTTGGGATGCCAGAAGCAGCAGTCTCCATTCATAATGCCGTTCCGGTAGGCTTTCCGGTAGGTACAGATTGTGGACCGGTACCCTTCCCGGGCCTCGCCCGTGATGACCCCGGTAAATGGCTCGGCTTTCCCTTTTTCGTAGAGGAGGCCATGGCGAACAACGGTTTGCTGAACCGGGATCTCCCGGGTGCATGCGGAAAATAAAGAGACCGCCAGCAAAATTGAAACGAACAGATAGCGATGCTTCATGATTAATGCCTTTTCTCGGGCCGGGCCAAAAAGGGACTGCCATCCATGGCGATGCCGCGAATGCATGGGTTGAAAAATATCGGTGGCAAAGCCAGGAAAAGATCGAAAAACAGCGAGGAAAACGCCTTAGGGAAGCCGTCCGGAAGCGGTGGTGACATCGGAAGATTCGGCAACCCGGCGATCATGGCCGCAATCGGCTTTAGACCCGTGGCTTTGCGTCGCCGCCTTTCAGCGGCTTTGCCCTTTCATGTTTAACATATACTAATATATTTGGCCGACGCTATCAAGTCAAGAATTATCTCCAAATCCACCGCCTACAATAAAACGGACGGCCTCCAGGCGCAACACAATAATAAAATCAGCCCGGCCAACCGATCCGAAAACCTTCCCGGCAATCATGCCGGGCGAGCGGGCGACCGGGCGACACTGGATTAGCCCTTGAGCCGGCGGCCGCGTCAGGGTATCGTGTCCTAAACTTTTTTAGCCGAGAAAGGAGGCCCCGAACCGTGCAAAACGCCATTGTTCTCCTTTGCCTGTTGCTGGCCGGATGCGCGGCCCCATCCGCCATCCCCGCTCCTGTCGCCACTCGCAACGCCCTCCGGGTGGTGGACATCAATGTCTGGTCCGGTCTCGACTACCAGGGTTACGTGACCATGGGCGAATACGAGACCCCGGCGGTTCGGGAAAAGCGTTACCAGGCCCTGTTGGCCCAGCTAAAAGACCTGGACCCGGACATCATCGGGGTCCACGAGGCCAACAAGCTGCCCGGTTATATCCGCCGTCTGGCCGGTGATCTGGGTTATGACGCCGTCTTTCACGTGGGTATCGGCGGGCTTCGGGCCGGGCCGGTGGGGCTGCCGTGGAACCTTCGCGAAGGTGACGCCATTTTGGCCAAACGGGATTTGGGCTTGGTCCCTGCCGGCCGCCGCCAGCTATCGGGCGGGCCTGTGGGAAGCTTTTTCACCTGCCATTTTGAGGACGCCACCCAGGTGGTGGCAGCCAGAATCTCGTTGGAGACGACACCGGTTTTTCTCTTTTCCACCCACTGGCACGCATCGGTGCTGGACACCCCGAACATGCGTGCCAAAGCCGAAGCACTGGCAAAAACGGCCGGGGAACTGGAAGCGGCCATGGAAGCGGTCGACAAAGGGAAACAATGGCGCATGGATGAGGCCCGAAAGACCCTGGCGTTTATTCGGGAAGTGGCCGGCGACGCCCCGGTGATTCTCATGGGCGATTTCAACGCCACCGAGGAAACCGGGGAGATACGGGCCTTGCTGGATCACGGACTGGTGGACACCTTCGGTCATACCAATCCGGACGGAAAGGGCGCCACCTGGGACAGCCGGGCCAACCGCAACATCATCCATCATTATCTTGAACCGGGAATGCCGGCGTCCGGAGGCTTGGTCGAAAAGCTCAACTGGATACAAGAAAGCATCCCCCAGCGGATCGATTACATTTTCGCCGGCCCCTCAAAAGTCCTCAACGCCAAAGGGATGTCCGTGAAGTCAAGCCGGGTGGTTCTCAACAAGACCGTGGACGGGGTTCACGCCAGCGATCATTTCGGGGTGTTGTCGGAAATCGTCTTTCGGTAATCATCCGTCATGGAATCGTTCAGGACCGGCCCTTGGCGGTCGGGCGGGTTTCGAAATGAAAAAAGAGGTGCCTCGCTATTTCATGTGGGGGCCGGGACGGGAACATTTTACCCACATGAAACAGCGAAGAGCCAAAAAAGAGATGTCCGATTTTATGGCAGCCCAGGTGACGAGGCTCTGCAACGCCTTTGGGTTCAGTTACAGCCGGGAATTCGACTGCGTCGAATATCAGATGTTCAGCCGCCGGACCGGTAATATCATTTCCCGCTCCCTGGTTTTTTCCATCAACCGCTTTTCCAAAATGATCCACGTCTCCCGGTTCTATCCGGAGCTAAACAAACAGCCAGACACCCAATACCTGTCAGCGGCGACGTTTTACCTGCTGATCCACCACATGGGCCAGATTTACAACCTGAACCGGGATTACGGCATTTTTCTTCAGTGCCAGACAGCGGTTTTTCACCAATTCTATGAAAAGCTCAAGGATTTCGACCTGCGTATTCTCCGGGCCACGATCGCATCGAGCGCCGATATCTCCGGCGCCTACCTGCCGTCGACGGTGGACACCACCGGCGTCTTGATGTCGCAAGCCCATATGGAATGATTCACCGGTGGTGGTGCTGGAAGTGGCGGCTTTAGAGTGACGGATTGTTGGCAACAAACCAGTCGATGAGCTGGCGGGCGATGCTGATGCGGGGCGGCACCTGGGGCAGGTCGTCGGCAGTAAACCAGCCGGCCTCGAGGATCTCCTTGCCGTCGACACGAATATCGCCGCCGGCATACTGGGCGGTAAACCCCACCATGATCGAATCGGGGAAAGGCCAGGGCTGGCTGGCAAAATAGCGGATTTTCTCAACCCGCAGCCCCACCTCTTCGCGGATCTCCCGTTTTACGCACCCCTCCAGGGTCTCGCCGGGTTCCACAAAACCGGCCAGAACGCTGTAAAATGCTTTGGGAAACCGCGCTGAACGGGCCAGCAGAATCCGGTCTTCACGCAATACCGCCACGATCACGGCAGGCGATACCCGCGGGTAGTTCACCAGCCCGCAGTCCGGGCAGCGCTTGGCCCGCTCGTCGGTTTTGTCGACGGTGGCGCTGCCGCATCGGCCACAAAACCGGTGGGCCCGGCTCCAGTGGACCAGGTGGTTGGCCCGACCGGCCACCCAGACCTGGTCATCCGCCATTTTCCAGAACAGGCCGCGTAGCCCCTGTGCCTCCAGGGTGGCAGGAACCGATTCGGAGGTCGGCCACCCGGCGGCAAAACAGGGCAGTCCGTCCAGGGAGCCGATATACTGGCGATCCTCCAGGTGGAACAGATGCGGGGTCAGGTCCTCGGATCTTGGAATCCGGGGGCCGTCCTCTGTTTCTTGCACCAGAAGGCTGCCCTCCTGGAAAATAAACCACAGGGCCTGGGTGTGTACGGTGGGATCGGACTTGAACTCCGGGACAAAAGGCATGGCGACTGTCTCTTTTTAAGGGTTGGCGCATTCGGCAAATGAATCCCCGTTTATCGTAAAAAACGGGAATTGTCCATTTGTCGACCGATCAAATACCCCTTGTCCTCGTAGCGGGCCTGGGGTAAGAAACACGGCCTGCGGCCGCCGGGTCGAACCGGACACCCCAAAGGCCCCTGTTTTTTTCAAACCGGGGCCCAGGATCGTATCCCCCGAACACCCGCCCCGGTGATCACAAAAGGCCTTAGGCGAAAAAACAGAAAGAGGAAACCATCATGATCACCCTGCTCGACTACGGCGCCGGAAACGTTCGCAGTGTCATCAACGCCATCGAAAGCCTGGGCAAGACGGTGCAAACCGTCGCCTCGCCTGAAGAGATTCTTTCGGCCGAAAAACTCGTCTTTCCCGGCGTGGGCGCCTTCGGCAACATGATACAAATTCTCCATCAGAAAGGGTTTGTCGAGCCGCTCAGGGACTACCTGGCGTCGGACCGCCCCTTCCTGGGCATCTGCCTGGGGCTCCAGGCGCTGTTTGAAGGCAGCGAGGAAGCGCCGGGCGCAACCGGGCTCAGTTTCCTGCCGGGAACGGTGAAGCGGTTCGACATCGATCTTTCCGTTCCCCATATTGGGTGGAACGGGATTCGTGTAAAACAGCCTTCCCGGCTCTTTACCGGCATGCGCGGGGATGAAAGATTCTACTTCGTCCACTCCTATTACGTGGCCCCGGCAGAGGATTCGGCGATATTGACCACCACCGACTACGGCATCGCCTTTACCAGCAGTATCCAGAAGGGCAATGTGGTGGCCACCCAGTTTCATCCGGAAAAAAGCGGGGACGCCGGACTGCGAATCCTGGAAAATTTCCTGAAAGCCGAAGCGCCGGCCATGGTGCCCGAGGCCAACCCGCAGCGCACACGCCTGGCCAAGCGGATCATCGCCTGCCTGGATGTGCGTTCCAACGACCAGGGCGACCTGGTGGTGACCAAGGGGGATCAGTACGACGTACGGGAAGAAGGGGCGGTGCGCAACATGGGCTTGCCCGTGGAACTGGCCGGCCGCTACTACGACGAAGGCGCAGACGAGATCACCTTCTTGAACATCACCGGCTTTCGCGACTTTCCCCTGGAGGACATGCCCATGCTCGAGGTCCTCAGACAAACCTCCCGGCATGTCTTCGTGCCGCTGACCATCGGCGGCGGCATCCGTGATTTCACCGACTCAGACGGCCGGTCCTGGTCGGCCCTGGAAGTGGCGGCCGAGTATTTCCGCTCCGGCGCCGACAAGGTATCCATCGGCTCCGATGCCGTTTACATTGCTGAAGAATACCTGAAAACAGGCAAAAAGACCGGAAAGAGTGCCATCGAAGAGATCGCCCGGGTCTATGGCAACCAGGCGGTGGTAATCTCCGTGGATCCGCGAAGGGTCTACGTAACCTCTCCGGAGGCGGTCTCTCACCACGTCATCGAAACCGCCTTCGCCGGCCCCAACGACGAACGCTACTGCTGGTACCAGTGCACGGTCCGCGGGGGGCGGGAAGGACGGGAGATGGATGCAGTGACCCTGGCCAGGGCCTGTGAAGATCTAGGCGCCGGAGAAATCCTGCTCAACTGCATCGACCGCGACGGCACCAATGCCGGCTTCGACCTGGAGCTGATCAACGCGGTCCGAGGTGCCGTGACCATTCCGGTCATCGCCTCCAGCGGGGCGGGCTGCGCCGAACACTTCTACGAAGTCTTCTCCAAAACCGACGCCGAATCGGCCCTGGCCGCCGGCATTTTTCACCGGCGAGAAGTCTCCATCCAAGAGGTCAAACGGTATCTTGCCGGCAAGGTCGAAGTCCGGGTCTGATCATATAGGGATTGTCATATTGGCATTCCGTTATAGGGATTGTCAAAATTCTGTTCCGTTTGAACACCTGCCCCCTGCTGGTTGTTGACAATGTCTCGTCGGGCCGGTTGCCGCTGACAATCCCCTATATTGGAACGATTCTCTGACAAACGTTAAAAAATGGGACTTTTACCCTCTGGAGGCAAGGCCATGGACACCCGAGACGGGCTCGAAGCACAGCTCCGGGAGTTGGAGGAAAAAATTCAGGAAGCCGAACGACGCCTGCCGGCACACTCCGCCAAGCCGCCGACCATGATGCTGCTGCTGGAGCTGGAAGACCAAAGAGATGAAGTGCTGGCCAGGATCAAGGCCCTTGATGCTGAGCGCGACCGGAGTACGAATCCGGTGGAAAGGCCATGACGGCCCAGGCGGCGTAACACCCGGCAATAATCATGAATCCCCGTCCAACACCTCACGGATCAGTTTGGCGATATCCTTCATCACCACCGGCTTTATGGCAAACCCTCGGATGCCCATGGCGGCGGCGGTCTCCCCGGTGATGCGCTCGCTGTATCCGGTACACAAGATGACGGGAATATCCGGACGGATGGCCATCAGCGCCTCTGCCAGCCGGTCGCCGGTCAGTTCTGGCATGGTCATGTCGGTGATGATCAGGTCGAAGGCATCGGGGTCTTGGCGAAACCGTTCCAGGGCCCTGGCGCTGCGGGTCTCCGTGGTTACCCGATACCCGAGCCGCTGTAGAATCTGGCGACCCAGGTCCACCTGAAACGGCTCGTCATCCACGAAAAGAATCCGTTCCGTTCCAAAGACCAGTGCTTCGGCCGGAGGCGCCACGGCGTCTTTTTCCGGGAGCAGGGCCGGCAGAAATACGGTAAATGTCGATCCTTTTCCCACTTCGCTGGCCAGGTTGATGCGTCCGTTTAACCCCGCCACGATGCCGTGGACCACCGAGAGCCCCATGCCGGTTCCGACGCCCTTTTCCTTGGTGGTAAAAAAGGGGTCGAAGATGCGCTCGATCACTTTCTGGGAAATCCCGCAACCCGTATCCCGGATGGTCAGCCGGACCCACCTGTCGCCGTCACCACCTTCAGCGGGCGCCGCATCGTGAAGCCCGACAGTGAGCCAGCCGCCGGTTTCGCCCATGGCGTGAGAGGCGTTGGTGCACAGGTTCATCATCACCTGGTGCAACTGGATTGGATCCGCCATGACCGTCGCCTCCGAAAGAATGTCGGTCCGGATTTCAATGGTAGCGGGCAGCGATGCGCGAAGCAGTTTCAATACCTCCTTGACGATGAGCCTGACTTTGGCCGGCCGGGGTTCCACAGCGCTCTGACGGCTGAAGGCCAGAATCTGGTTCACCAGATCCTTGGCCCGCTGCCCGGCCTGAAGAACCTTGGTCAGGCTCCCGCGGACCGAGTCGGAGGCGGTGTCATGCATGCTGATTTCCGTGTAACCGATGATGGCCGATAGAATGTTGTTGAAGTCGTGGGCGATGCCCCCGGCCAGGGTACCGATGGACTCCATTTTCTGGGCCTGAAGGAGCTGGCTTTCCAGGACGATTTCCCGGGTGATGTCCCGCTTGACCGCCACGAAGTTAACGATATGGCCAGAATGGTCGCGGATGGGTGAAATGGTGGCGTCCTCTTCGTAGAGGGTCCCGTCCTTTTTGCGATTGATCATCCTCCCTTTCCAGATACCGCCGCCGGTGATGGTCTGCCACATGTCATTGAAAAAGGCTTGATCGTGCTTGCCGCTGTTAAGGAGCCGCGGGGTTTTTCCGATCACTTCGGTGCGGCCGTAGCCCGTGGCCGACTCAAAGGCAGGGTTGACATACTGGATGACCCCGTCGGTATCGGTAATGACAATCAGTTCGGCAGCCTGTTCCACCACCGTGGAAAGACGCTGATAGTTTTCCTCGGCTTTTTTCTGATCGGTGATATCCCGAAAAATCCCTTCGATGCCCAGAGGGGTGCCTTCGGCACCCCGGTAATACTGGGTATTGGCCGACACCCACACCACCCGGCCGGATTTGTGCTTCAGGGCCACCTCGAACCCCTCGACGGAGCCGCTTTCGGCGAGTCGTTCCAGCAGATGTCCCCGCCGGTCCGGCTCCAGGTAAAGCATGTCGGCGATGGGCTGCCCCTCGACCTCCCTAAGGTCGTATCCGAGCACCCGGGTGATGGCCGGAGAGGCCATGATCAGCCGGCCCTTCATGTCGACCCGGTAGATGACATCGGGCATGGCTTCGAACAGTTCCCGGTATTTTCGTTCGCTGGCAGCCAGGGCCGCCTCGCTTTCACGACGCCGGTCGTTGAGGTTCTTGAGCGCGGCATGGTTTCGAATCCGGGCCAGGAGTTCGGCCTTGGAAAAAGGTTTGGTCAAGTAGTCGTTGGCCCCGGCCTCGAGGCCCGCCACCAGGTCCTCCACCCGGTTTTTGGCCGTGAGCATCACCACCGGCAGGGCATCGGGTGGAAATTTTTCCCTGAGTCGCTGGCAGACCTCGTAGCCTGACATTTTCGGCATCATCACGTCCAGCAGAACCAGGTCGAAACGCCGGCCTCCGGCTGCCATGTCGTCGATGATATTCAGGGCTTCCTGACCGCCGGTCACCTGGGTGACCCGGTAGTTCTGCATGGACAGATGGTTGGTCAGCACCTGCAGGTTGACCGGTTCGTCGTCCACCACAAGGATGGTGGGTCCTGACGGCACGCCTTCTGCGAGATTCATGGAATCCGATGCATCCATGGTCCCATCGATCACGCGAGAGACCCGATTCTGAGCCAACACGGTTTCCGTAACCGCTTTGCCGTCAGCCAGGGGCAGGGTGAAGCGGAAAACAGACCCCTTCCCGGCCTGGGACTCAACATGGATGAAGCCCCCGTGGAGTTCGACCAGCTGCCGGGTAACGGCCAGCCCCAGTCCGGTCCCGCCGTATTGCCTGGCAATGGAACCGTCCACCTGCTCAAAGGACTCAAAGATGCCTTCCAGCCGGTCCTGGGGAATACCGATCCCCGTATCGATGACCGAGATCTTCGCCATACCATCCTGAATCCGGGCCGAAACGGTCACGGCGCCGGTTTCGGTGAACTTGACGGCATTTCCCACCAGGTTGAACAAAATCTGCTGAAGCCGGTTTTCATCGGCATCCACAGACGGCAGGTCTGCGGGCACCCGGTTGTCGAGCATAACGGTTCGCCCTTCCGTCAGGGGCCTGGAAATGGCCAGTACCACGTCGACGGTGGCAAACAGGTCTACGGGCCGGCGCACCAGGATCAGGTCGCGGTGGCGGAGCCTGGAAAAATCGAGGATGTCGTTGACCAGGTTGGCCAGCCGCTGCCCGCTGGTGACGATCATGGACAGGTTTGCCACGGCGTTTTCGTTGAGCGGGCCGGCCACACCGTCCATGAGAGACTCGGCCAGTCCGATGATGCCGGTCAGGGGGGTCCGCAGTTCATGGGAGGTGTTGGCCAGAAATTCGTCCTTGAGCTGGTCGAGCCGCTGGAGTTGCCGGTTGAGGCTTTCCAGGCGGGCATTGGATTCCTTCAGGCCGGACTCGGCCCGCTGGCGCTCCTTCACCTCCTCGTTCAGGCGCACCATGTAAAAGAAAACAATGCCGATCATGGTCAGGGCCGCCAGCAGCAGCAGAATAAAAAACCAGCCGGTTCGCCAGAACGGCGGCAGAATAACAATCTTGAGCGAGGCACCTTTTTCATTCCATGCCCCGTCGTTATTGGCGCCGCGCATGCGAAGGGTGTAAGACCCGGGGGCGAGCCCCGCGTAACGGCCGAAATTTCGCGTGCCGGAGACATACCAGTCGTTGTCGAGCCCTTGGAGCATGTAAGCGTATTGGTTCTTTTCAGGATTGGCAAAGTCCAGGGCCGCGAATTCGAACTCGAAGAAATTGTTCCGCCAGTCCAGGGTGATGTGCCGAAGCCGTTCGGGCGCTTTGCCGAAGTCGACCTCGACGCCGCCCTGCTTGAGCGACGTCAGTCGAATCTCAGGCAGGTGGGAATTGTCGGCCACCATCTCCGGAACAAAACTGTTCATCCCTTTGGTGCCGCCGAACCACATGCGGCCGTCGCGGTCCATGATGCCGTTTAGGGCGTAGAACATGGCGCCCTGCAGACCGTCCTCACGGCCGTAGATCCTCGCTTTCTCCGTGGCCGGGTCGAAGCGGGCCAGGCCGTCGTTGGTGCCGAGCCAGAGATTTCCCTGCCGGTCCTCACCGATGGAGTGGACGGCATCCCAGGGGTAACCATCGCTTCGGGTGTACCTGGTGAACCGGCCGTTTTCCCGATTGTAACGGTTGAGTCCGTTTTCGGTGCCGATCCAAAGCCGGCCACTGGAGTCCTCGAACAGGGGCACCAGGGTGTTGTCGCTGATGGTGCCCGGATCAGCGGGGTCGTGGCGGTGGTAGGCGAAGGTGCCGGTCTTGGGGTCGAAACGGGCCAGACCGTTTCCCCAGGTGGAGAGCCACATGGCTCCCGCGGCATCCTCGTAGACGTCCCAGGAGTCGTTGCGGCCGTAGGTGACGAACCGTTCGGTTTTCTTGTGAAACCTGGCGAGACCGTGGGTGGTTGAAAGCCAGAGAATATCCGGGTCGTTGCGGTCTTGTCGAATACGGTTGACCTGCTGGGCCTGGGGCAGGCTCCAGGGGTCGCCGGCCACGTGTCGATAGGTTTTGACCACCTTGCCCGAGGCCCGGTCGAAAATGGAGAGGGTCGCCGGCATGGAACCACCGATCCAGAAGGTGCCGGAACTGTCTTCGAAGAGGCCGGGCGAATAGTCGATGGGTGACGGAATGGTTTCCGGATCGGCCGGTTGGTGCATGTAACGACGGAATCGGCCGGATTGGGGGTCAAAACGGTTCAGGCCGCCCAGGGTGGCGATCCATAATATGCCGTGCCGATCCTCGTAAATGGTCACCACAATTTCCGACGAAAGGGAGTCGGGGTTGCCCGGTTCGGGCCGGTAAAGTGAAAACCGCTTGCCGCCGCTGTTGAACCGGCCGATCTTGCCGCTGTCGGTTAGTGCCCAGATGGCGCTGGTGTTACGATCTGACATGATCCGCGTGATATCTTTGTTTGGTCCGGTGTAGCGGTGAAAGACCCCGGCGTCGAGATCATAGAAGGTCAGACCGCTGGCGTGGGCGATCCAGAGCCGCTGCTGGTCGTCCTGGAAAAGATCGATGACCTGGTCCGATTCCAGGCTGAATGGGTTTTGGGGCTCGTTGCGGTATTGACGGAAGGTTTCCGTATCACGGTCGAACCGGTTGAGACCGTCGGTATCGGTGCCCGCCCAGAGATCGCCCCGGTCATCTTCAAAAATGACGGTAATGGTCTCCCCGCTGATGCTGCCCGGTCGGTGCGGGTCCGGACGGTAATGGATGGCTGTCCCGGTCGCCTTGTCGAAGCGGTCCAGGCCCGCTTCGGTCCCCACCCAGAGTGTACCGAGGCTGTCTTCGAAGAGAGCCCGGATATTGTCGCTGCCCAGGCTTTTGGGGTCCTCTGGATGGTGGCGGTAATGGATAAAGCGTCGGGTGTTCCGGTCGAACCGGTTGAGGCCACCGCCGATGGTGCCTATCCACACATCGCCATCCCGGTCCTCCATCAGGGTCGTCTTGCCCGACCAGAACAGGGCGTTGGTGCTCATGGTGGCCGGGTCATCGGCATCGTGGGCGTAAGTGGAGACCTGATTGGTCTCTTTGTCGAACCGGGTCAGTCCGCCGCCGCCGGCGGCAAACCAGAGGTGGCCGTTGCGGTCTTCGAGAATGGCAGGCACGTTATTTGCCAAGATCAGACCGGAGGCCTGATTGAAATGCTTGAGCTGTTTGCCGTCGTAACGATAAACCCCATCCACATAAGTACCGATCCACAGGAACCCGTCGCCGTCCTGAATCATGGTGATGGCCTGGGATTCCACATCGGCCAGAACGTCCAGGTCGTCAAGGCTGCCGGCAAAAGCCCCAAAGGGAAAAAGTATGGCCGGCAGTGTCAACAAAATGACGATTATCCGCACACGCATGGGAAAGCTTCCTCGTCGGTTATCTTTCTGTTTTGGTCGTGGTCTGTCCAGACAGACCGTCTGCTTCGTGGCAAGTGTTGTGGATGAAAAGAACGGAACGACGGGTGTCCACCGCTGAAAAAAAGCATGATTCATGCCAACAATCGATTGTAAAACAAATGTAAAAGACGGCCCATAAGGTTTCCCCGGCGAACTAAATGAACTAGTAATTGGAGTTGATTCACAAATTGCGTTCTAAGCGGATGAAAACCCGACAGGGGGCCGGCGGTCGCTCGCATTGGAATCAGAACCGGCTGACCGGGAAAAGCTCCCGGCCGCGAGGACCCAAGTCGCCAACCTGAAAGCATGCACCGTACACACCGGTTTCGGCTGTAAACCAGAGGAATAAAGATGACCCTTCACGACACCATGATCGTCCGACCCTTGATGCGCTGGCTGGCGCTGACGATTTTTTTCTTTTCCGGATGGAAGGCGGAAGGGGAAAAACCGACCGCCGACAAGTGTGTGGTCATCGCCGCGCCCCACACCTCCAACTGGGACTTTCTCTACACCGTCTGCCTGGCCTTCATTTTCCGGATCCGCCCACGCATCATGATGAAATCGAACTGGTTTTTCTGGCCTCTGGGTCCGATTTTCCGCTGGATCGGCGCCATGCCCATCGACCGATCCACATCGAACAACGTGGTGGCCCAGTCCATTGAGGCATTCAACCACCAGGCAGAGCTGTTTCTGGTGGTCCCGCCGTCGGGCACCCGCCAAAAGGTCACCTACTGGAAAAGCGGATTTTACCACATCGCCAACGGCGCTCAGGTCCCCATCGCCTTGGGGTTCCTCGACTACGGCCGAAAGGTGGGCGGGTTCGGCCCGTCGGTCTTCCCCACGGGCAACATGGAGGCCGACATGGTGGAAATCCGAAAATTCTACGAGCCGATCAGCGGAAAAAATCCCCTGCAGGCAAGCGACAGCCTTCTCTCCCCGGCCCCCCGACCGCCGTGTTGACCCCCCCTCCATTGTACCGGACCGGCGCCCGCGCTGTCCGGCGCAAGCGCCGACCCCGGGGCTTTTCCCCGGCCCGCTTGCCCCGCACGCCGGACCCCATTTAGATTTGGCCGTTTCGAAAAAAACCGGCTTCCTGTATAGGGATTGTCATCTCCTTGGTTCCGGTTACGAGACTGACAGCCCATTCGGGCAAGTGCGCATTTCATCGGAATGATTTTCTGACAAAGGCTATAAACCATCGGATTTGCATGGGTGCGGCTCGACACGACGGGCCCGCCGCCGAGGGGCAAAGGGTTGTCCATGGAACAGGATCGGACCCGCCGCTGGCTGATTTTCTTCCTAGCCAGCACCTTGTTTCTGCTGTCCCAGTTTTTCAGGGCGTCGGTGGCGGTCATCGCACCGGACCTGATGATCGATCCCGGCCTGGATGCCCAAGGGCTGAGCACTGTATCCGCGGCCTTTTTCTATGCCTTTGCCATCATGCAGATACCGATCGGCATCTACCTGGACAATCTCGGACCGCGCCGGACCATGACCCTCCTGAGCCTGGTTGCCGCTGCCGGAGCACTGATCTTTGCCTGGGGCGACAGTCTCGGGTGGCTGACCCTGGGCCGGGTGTGCCTTGGAATCGGCATGGCCTGCAATTTCATGGGATCCCTGAAACTGCTCACCCTCTGGTTCGCCCCCCGGCAGTTCGCCACCCTCTCGGCCATCATGGTGTCGCTGGGCACGGCCGGCAACCTGGCGGCAGCCACACCGCTGGTCCTGGCCGTCCAGGCCATGGGGTGGCGCCGAACCTTTGTCTGGATGGCTGTTGCCACAGCCTTGCTGACCATCGTTTTTTCCCTGGTGGCTCGAAACCGGCCCCGCACCGAGGCCGAACCCGCCACCGGGCCGCCGGTCGCCCCGAAACTGTCGGAGACCCTCCATACCGCTCGCCTTCTTTCGCGGTCGGCCGGCTTTTGGATCATCTCCATGGGCACCTTCTGCCGCTACGGCATCTACGCTGCGGTGCAGGCCCTCTGGGCCGGCCCCTTTCTCATGCAAATCATCGGCCTGTCGCCGGTGGCGGCCGGCAACGTCCTGCTCATGATGAACATCGGCCTGATTGTCGGCAGCCCCTTGAGCGGATGGTTCTCGGACTGGGTCCTGGTCTCACGCAAAAAGGTCATCATCGCCGGCCTGATCGGCATGGGGGCGGCCTTGGCGGCACTGTCCATGCTGCCGCCGGTGACCGGGGCCGTAACGGTGGCAGCGCTTTTTTTCAGCTTCGGCCTGTTCAGCGGCGCCGGCCAGATCATGTACGCCCACGTCAAGGAGATGGTACCCCTTCGCCACGCCGGACTGGCCATGACCGGCATTAACTTTTTCACCATGCTCGGCGTGGCGGTCTTTCTTCAGGGGCTGGGCCGATTGATGACCCGGTTCTACCCGGAAACGGCCCTCGGTCCCGAGGCCTTTACCGGCGCCTTCGGGTTTTGCGCCGGATGCCTGCTGGTCATGGCCCTGGTTTACGCCATGACCCGGGAAACCCTTTCGCGCAAGTGAGAGGCGCCCACCTCGGTGCGGTTGGTCTCAGAAGGCCCCTATAGGGGCTGGGGTGCCAACCCCGGATAAGTTTGAAGTGACTAAAGTTGTTGCTCTCGTAAAAAGCGGTTTCAGGCCGCGAACGGCCATATATCTGAAAGGAACCGTCCGTCATTCCCGCGTAGGCGGGAATCCAGTAATTTCAAAAGAGTCTGGATGCCTGCCTGCGCAGAGCCTGCCCCTGCGGAGGCAGGGGCATGACGCCATATGTGGCTTTTCAGCTCTGAATTCATATTGTTATCGGGCGTCATCGGAAGCTACTTCCTTAGAAGTCACCGACATGCCAAAAATTTAATTTACCATGAAGGTCATGAAGTACATGTAGCCAAAATTGTTATATATTATCATGCGCCTTCATGATCTTCATGTCCTTCATGGTGGGAAATGGATTTTTTCTTTGTGTCCTTTGTGTCTTTGTGGTTTCAATGCCTTATTATAAACGTATCGATCATAATTTATCAAAGGAGTCACCACCATGAGCGACCAGCCCAACAAGATCATCTGTTCCATGATCCGGGTCAGCAAACACCGCGACAAGAAGCCCGTGCTTGAGGACATCAGCCTGTCATATTTCTATGGTGCCAAAATCGGCGTTCTGGGCCTCAACGGGTCCGGAAAGAGCTCCCTGCTCAAAATCCTGGCCGGTGTGGACACCGAATTCAACGGTGAACTGCAACTGTCCAAAGGGTACACCGTCGGCTTTCTGGAACAAGAGCCGCTGCTGGACGAAACCAAAACCGTCCGCAAAGTCGTCGAGGAGGCGGTCCAGGAAACCGTTGACCTCATGGCCGAATTCAATCGGATCAACGACCGGTTCGCCGAACCCATGTCCGACGACGAAATGGACCAATTGATCCAGCGCCAGGGCGAAGTCCAGGAAAAACTCGATGCCGCCGATGCCTGGGATCTCGACGCACGGCTGGAGATGGCCATGGACGCCCTGCGCTGTCCCGAGGGCGGCACGCCGGTATCGATCCTCTCCGGTGGCGAGAAGCGCCGGGTGGCCCTGTGCCGGCTTCTGCTGCAAAAACCGGAAATCCTGCTGCTGGACGAGCCCACCAATCACCTGGACGCCGAAACCGTGGCCTGGCTGGAACACCACCTTCAGCAGTATGCCGGGACGGTCATCGCCGTGACCCACGACCGGTACTTTCTCGACAATGTGGCCGGATGGATTCTGGAACTCGACCGCGGGCGGGGCATCCCCTGGAAGGGGAACTATTCGTCCTGGCTGGAGCAGAAACAGGAACGCCTTCGACGGGAGGAAAAATCCGAAAGCCAGCGCCAGAAGACCCTTGCCCGGGAACTGGAATGGATCCGCATGTCTCCCAAGGCGAGGCAGACCAAGTCGCGCGCCCGCATCAGCGCCTATGAAAAAATGGTCTCCGAAGAGGGCTCGGACCAGCAGCGGGAGCTTGAAATCTACATCCCGCCGGGGCCACGCCTGGGCAAGGTGGTGGTGGAGGTGGAAAACGTCTCCAAGGGTTACGAGGAAAGGCTCCTGGTGGAAGAGATGTCTTTTCTGCTGCCGCCCGGCGGCATCGTGGGGGTGATCGGACCCAACGGCGCCGGCAAGACCACCTTGTTTCGCATGATCACCGGCCAGGAGAAACCCGACAGCGGCACCATTCGCGTCGGCGAGACCGTTCGCCTGGCCTATGTGGACCAGAGTCGCGATAGCCTCGATCCGGACAAAACCATCTGGGAGGTGATCTCCGGCGGCAACGATGTCATCGACCTGGGACGGGCGAGCGTGAAATCAAGGGCCTACGTGGCCCGGTTCAACTTCACCGGCAGCGACCAACAGAAAAAGGTCGGTCAGCTCTCGGGCGGGGAGCGAAACAGGGTCCACCTGGCCTGCATGCTCAAGGAAGAGGCCAATGTCCTGCTGCTGGACGAACCGACCAACGACCTGGACGTCAACACCATGCGGGCACTGGAAGAGGCCCTGGAAAATTTTGCCGGCTGTGCCGTGATCATCAGCCACGACCGCTGGTTTCTCGACCGCATCGCCACTCACATTCTGGCCTTTGAGGGGGAGAGCCGGGCGGTGTGGTTCCAGGGAAACTATTCGGATTACGAAGCGGACCGCAAAAGGCGCCTGGGCAAGGATGCCGACATTCCCCGCCGCATCCGTTACCGGCAGCTGACACGGAAATGACACCTCTGTACTACTATCCGTCGCTTTCTTGTTTTTTATGCACGAAAGCCATGAACCATCGTTTTTTGTTGCGCAAACCCAGACGGCTTGTTTTTTTCACCGCCCGCTTCGCTCAAGTCGCTAAGAATGCTAAGAAATCCTTTTTTCTGTGTACTTTCTCAGGCGGGTCCGGGTGACAAGGAGCCGACAGATCAGCACCGCGCAGACACAAAGCCCGACGATGGCAAAAATGCCAAACCGGTAGCGGTTCTGGATGATGTTCACCGAAAAGCAGCCGGTCAGTGCCCCGGCGTAAACGGTCCACTGGATCAGAGCGACCCGAAAAGAGGACGGCCGGGTAACCGGTACCGGCGGTTGAGACGCGGCAGGCCCTGCCTCCCGCTTCAACATGGCCTGAAGCCTCGCCTCGGTCTGCTGCCATTGCCGTTGCTTGGCCGCCTCGGCCTCTCGCGCCCGCCGTTGGTCCGCCTCAAGCTGCGCCTCCCGGGCCTTTCGGGCCGCGTCAGCCCGCTGCTGTTTTCGTTCGGCCTGCAGGGCCGCCTCCCGAGCCCGGGCCTCGGCCGCCGCCTGGGCCTGGGCCCGCTCCCGGGCTTCGGCCCTGACCCTGGCCAGTTCCAGGGAGGCGAGAAAGGACTCGGTCCGTTTCCAGTCGGCGTTTCGATCCTGGGTGCCGTAAGCATCGGCGCCAGCGGTGTTTTTTGGATTTTTTCCTGGAGAACCGGCTGTTTTCCCCGACCGGCCATGAACCTGGACCCTCGACCCGCTGACGGGCCGGGCGGCAATGAACGCGGTCACCTCCGCATAGGCGGCGTTGATTTCCTTGACCTTTTCTTCGGCCTTTTTCTGAAGCCGGGGATTGTGGGCATAGCGGTCCGGGTGCCAGACGCTGACCAGGTCCCGGTAAACCTGCCGGACCTGCTCGGCTGTGGCATCCATGGAAAGGTCTAGGACGGAAAAACTTCGGTGAGGGTCCATTTTCCTCTGGCGGCCTTAGCAGGGTGTTAAAAAACGTCATGAGCGCAGGCCAGACAAGGCAAAACTCGGCGAATTAGTTAGACCTTTGTTCATCAGAAATCCAGATTTTTTTCAACAGATCCGCAACTCCAAGAAATAATTTGAAATATTTGTTGACAAGCCTTAGTCGGAATCATATTATTGGGATCGAAAACGTTTTCCCGGAACCAACGACATCAACGTCAGCCCCGGAACGATTCCGGGGCTTTTTTTTACCTCAGATGCAAGGACATTATGACTTTTCAGACATTTAAACTCAACGAGCGGGTCATCGACGGCGTCGTCAAGGCCGGTTATGTGACCCCTACACCCATTCAGACCAAGGCCATTCCCCCGGTCATGGACGGCCGCGACGTCATGGGGTTGGCCCAGACCGGTACCGGCAAGACCGCCGCCTTTGTTCTGCCCATGCTCCACCGATTCCTCGACGGACCCAGCAAACGGGTCCGCGCCCTGATCATCGCCCCCACCCGCGAACTGGCCGAACAGATTCATGAGTCCATCGAAACCCTGGGCCGGCAAACCGGTGTCAGAAGCATCTCCATCTACGGCGGGGTGGGCATCAACCCCCAGATCCAAAAGCTGCGGCAAGGCCCGGCCATCGTCGTGGCCTGTCCCGGACGCCTTCTCGATCACCTGGGCCGGGGGACCGTCGATCTCTCCAACCTGGAGATGCTGGTCATCGACGAAGCGGATCAGATGTTCGACATGGGCTTTTTTCCTGATATCCGGCGGATTCTCGGCCATGTGCCCAAGCAGCGCCAGACCCTTTTCTTTTCCGCCACCATGCCCGACCCGATTCATCTGCTGGCCAAAGACGTCCTCCGAGACCCGGTCACCATTCGGATCGGAATCCAAGCGCCAGCGGACACGGTGAGTCATGCCCTGTACCCCGTGGCCCAACACTTAAAGACCGCCCTGCTGATGAAACTGCTCGGCCAAACCGACACCAATTCGGTGCTGGTCTTCACCCGCACCAAGCATCGCGCAAAAATGCTGGATCGGAAACTGACCGCGGCCGGCTACGAAGCCGCCTCGCTTCAGGGCAATCTTTCCCAGAACCGTCGGCAGGCAGCCCTTTCCGGGTTTAAAGAGGGCCGGGTCCGGATCCTGGTGGCCACCGATATCGCCGCACGCGGCATCGACGTCACCCGGGTATCCCATGTGATCAACTACGATGTGCCGTCTACCCCCGAAGCCTATATCCATCGCATCGGCCGCACCGGGCGCGCCTCCGAAACCGGCGAAGCCTTCACCCTGGTCACCGGCGATGACGGCGACATGGTGCGTGCCATTGACCGGGTCCTCGGGACTCGCGTTGAACGACGCCAGCTGGCCGACTTCGACTACGGCCTCCCCGATACCCGCAGCACCCAAAATGCATCGCCGAGGGCAGCCGTCAATGCTTCCAGGGGCAATGGAAGATCATCGTCGTCCCAAGCCAACGGAAAGCCGAAAACCTTCTCCCATAGCCGCAACGCTGCCCATGGGACGGCCTCTCGCCCCACAAGCACGAGCCGTCAAAAACGGCGACCGCAACGGTGGGGCGAATCGACCGCCGTCCGGTCCGCCGCCTGACAGCGTTTTCCATCCGGTCATGCCCCTGCCTTCGCAGGGGCAGGCTCTGCGCAGGCAGGCATCCAGGATTTTCAACCGTAAAAAAACAAAAGGGGCGCTCCGTGTCTGTAAAACCACACGGGACGCCCCTTTATTCTTTTACGCCGCTTCTGTGGGCATGCTTGTCTTATGCCCATTCCTGATAGCAACAGAGTCATGTCAATGGGTTCATGGGAGGCTGCCGCCTTGTTGCTTTCGTACCTCTTGTTCGCCAACGGTTGAACTCACCAAGCGCGTAAACGATCTGGTGGAGTGATTTGTTGGCCGATCCCAATTACTTTGAAAAGTATTTTACTCCCTCAATATTTTGAAAGTCTGAATCTTGTGTCCAAATTATGCATTCGTATGCCCGCGCTGTAGCCAAAATTATACTATCTGCCATGGGAAGATTATGTTTCAGGCTCAGCTTTGATGCATTCATCGCAATACTGGCGGAAAGATCGATCACTTTTCCTTTTTCCATTGCGGCGACTGCTTGAAGAGCTTCATTCTCGTTGGACTCTCTGAGCACAACTTTGAAAACTTCGTATATTGTAATGACGGGAACTATTAAAGATGATGTATCACTCAGAGGAGTCAAATAGGTCTCTGCATTAGGCCCATTTGAAAAATATTCCAGCCAACCAGAGGAGTCGATAATGTTCATAGCCGATCTTTCTCCCGCTCAAAACGTGTGTCGATTCCTTCTATAAATCCCCTGAGTTCAGAAATATCGCGATCGGGTATTAGCTCAATGCGGCCATCATATTCAATTACTCTCATTTTTTGCCCTGGCCGAAGCCGCAGTGCATCTCTTATTTCTTTCGGTATAACCACCTGATATTTTGGAGATACTGTAACTGTTTGCATTATACGCCTCCATCGATAGAGTTTAGGTATTACGCTAACACCATCGATAGGAGTTGTCAACTACCGGGTGGCCAACGCAAAAGCCAGGTGGTTACCAGGGCCTGCCAACTACTATGATAACTGCTTTAACTCAGCCGCATTTTTAATCTTTTTAAATCTTATCCGGTTTGTGCAAATTCATTCTGAAAAGCCCTGCCTTGACATCAGCCGGTGTGTATGCATTATATTAATCGTACACACTCAATGACGGAGGCAGGGCATGCGGACCAATATCGTGATCGATGACGAACTCATGAATGAAGCAATGACACTCAGCCAGTTGAAAACCAAAAGGGCTGTTGTCGAAACCGGGCTCAGACTGTTGGTTCAAATTAAGAAACAGGAACGAATCAAGAGTCTTCGTGGAAAACTCATATGGGATGGCGACCTTGATCAAATGAGGCTGGATTCGTGATACTGGTCGACTCGTCCGTATGGATCGATTACTTCAACGGTATTCCCTCATGGCAAACAGACTTGCTCGACGATTGTCTTTCCAGTTCTCCCGTCGTCATCGGGGACCTGATTCTCACCGAGCTCCTTCAGGGCTTCAGGTCAAACAAGGATTTCCAAACAGCCAAGCGCTTCCTTGGCGCGCTTCCATTCCGCCAAATCGGTGGATACCCTGTCGCAACCCAAAGCGCCCGAAATTACCGCACCCTTCGAAAAGCCGGGGTGACGGTCAGGAAAACGATCGATGTCATGATTGCGACATTTTGTATCATGGACGGATTGACGTTGCTCCATAATGATCGCGATTTTGTTCCCATGGCCGCCCATTTATCCTTGAAGACACTCACGCCGCCATAGGCAGTGCGCTTGTTCGCCAACGCGCTTCTCACCAGCTGGTGTGGAGCACAGCGGAACACCAGTCAGGTGAAGAAAAATTTTAGCTTTTAACCTCTAATTCTTTCCAAAATCCTGTTTTGACAAGCAAATTTGCGACCTTTATAATATCATCGTCTATATCAGGTATATCAGTATCTGGATAAAGCTCATCCTGTAAAAACCAAATCTCTAATCCTAATGCGAGCATGTGAGCTATATGAAGTGATAAATAACTTTTTGCCCATTCTTTCCGAAATTTAGGAATTGGAGAAGCAACACCTTCACCCGCTTCACTCACAGAGAAATCTCCTAACACTTCACCTCCAGATGTATGACAAAGCTGACTCAGCTTTCCATAATTTGGAGCCATATTGAACGGAAGATTCTTAACATTTGGTGGCTTTTTATCAATTTTGGTTTTCTCATTACGATATTCAACGATTCTGGATAAGGTTTCCATATGTTGTCGTAAAACTGCAGAAGCACTCCAATAAGCCCCTGAAGATATAAGCTCTTCTATAATGAAAAATGATTGAACCATATTTGCAGTGAGCGAGATTCTATGAGAGCAACTGTCTGAAACTCTTTCAGGATCTTTTTCCCCAAATTCGACAAGTTTATATAGTAGATCCCCAACCGTGTTATAAGCGTCCCACAGGTCTTGGTTTTCTTTCTCTGAGCAATTTCTAACCTGTTTCGCAGCTTCTTTTAAAATTTTGGTGAGCTTCGAAGAAATCATCTATATTCTGCCTTTGTAAGCTAACATTATAATTCTATAGCCGACTTGTTTTTATTGCCTTTCCAAAACGTTGCGGATTCCGCAATATTGCGGCCCACTTGCATCTTTCATTCGATTGGCCCTGATATCAGTATTTAGGTTGCAATTTCTTGTGATGGTGCGCGTTCAGATCGGTTCTGCAACTCACGATTGAGCCTGTATCTTTTCCGCCGCGATAGTCGGGCAGATTTAAGACTGAAATAGCTAAAGACGATTTAAATTGATGGGGCCGATGGAGTGTTGTTAGGCAATACTTTAGAATATGTCAAGAATAATCAAAAAAATGATCAATTCCGTTTTGTGGAAAACACTGAGTCCCTGGGATTATGGTTTTGGACAGGATAACAACAGCTTATTGATAAACCATCGTTTTTTGTTGCGCAAACCCAGACGACTTGTCTCTATTTCATCGCCCGCTTGAGGCGTCGCTCTGCGAGCTATGCCCCACAAGGCGATTCCGTAAAAGCTGCGATCCCTGACGGGAGGGATACGGGATTCGGGGTTTTCGACACGGTACCAGATCTGCTGCGACGGAGCACCTGCCCGAAGGGCACCTGTGCGGCGTAGCTTGAAAAGCGAAGTCGCATGGCGCCATTTGTTCGACCGGAGCGCCTACAGCGGTTTTTCGTAGGTGATCGGCCGAACAAATAAATCCTGGTTTATTATGAACCGCAGACGCTCGCAGACCGTCGCAGACAAGAAGCCTTGTTGGCGATCGACCTGATCGCCAACAAAATTTGCATCGCTTCGCGAAGGGTACGACAGATATTAGGCAAGAAGGCGTCTCCTTTTCCAGCGTGCTCCGCAGGGCAACCTCTTTGGGCCGGCCAGATCGGCCGGTTCAAAAAAGTCTGCGGGTGTCGGCGAGAGTCTGCGGTTAATACATGATATGTCGCAGTAATTGTGCTTTCAGCACTTAGGCCGGGCCATGTTGAACATGT
This sequence comes from Desulfobacterales bacterium, assembly GCA_016342285.1. Classification (GTDB taxonomy): domain Bacteria; phylum Desulfobacterota; class Desulfobacteria; order Desulfobacterales; family JAEINQ01; genus JAEINQ01. The sequence goes on along the minus strand of JAEINQ010000009.1, from coordinate 92,326 downwards.
AACCGAAGAGGACTGGTTTCCGTGCTGTGGTGCCAGAATTTTCTGATAAAAAAAGGGTTTGACGAAAGCCTGTCTCGTCAAACCCTTTTTTATGAATGGTACCCACGGCCCGGTTTGAACCGGCCGGGACGGCGAACGGTGTCAGGGGTGCGCTTCGGCCGGCACGGCGACCAGATCGACGTCGTCAAACATCAGTTCCACCGAGCGATCGGTTTTTGAAGCATACAGCGCTATCACCGCTTCGGCGATTTTAACGGAGTAAGGCGCCACGGGGAAAAGGTTCGGGGTTCGGATGGCGTTCACCAGGGCGGACGTCCCCCGGTCAATGGCTTCGGTGATGTCGATATTGTCATAGGTCTCTTCGCAAAGAACCGTGTAGTGGTCCTCGCGCAGCATCGGTGTTGCCACCCGGTGAAGATCTTTGTCGATGACGGCCGTTTCCCGAATTTTGAGATTATCGTCCTTGCCGTCTTGGAAAATCAGATACTTTTGACGCATTTGCGTTCTCCTTTCATCCAATTGCACGCCGCGGTATAGCGGCCTGCACCATTATCACCCCATTGCCACTGAAATCCGAAGGGAAGGTCTCTCTCCCGTAAGAATGCGACCTTCAGGCCGCATCCACGGTTCGGTCGACAGGAAGGAAGAAGAGAAAAATACCGGTGGCGAAATAATCCGTTGCCAAGCGTTCAGCAACCTGGAACCGGTCGGCTCCGCGTGTCGTTGTTCCGATTTCGGGGTGATCCAACCATGGACCACGCCGGCAGGCATGATCGCCGGATTGTGATCCGTATGTATTGACTAAATACATTGTATTCAAACTTTTGTCAATCCCAGCCGAATTGGAAACGCCGATGGGTGCTCATCCACAAAAAAACCGATTCGTGGACGGACACTAACCATGTAAAGAGGCATGCATGCCCAGCCGCATCTATTGCCACCCGCCTGACAACCCAATGTATTTGTTTTGTAAAACCAAAATCTTCCATGGTCTTTGCACTCGGTATTCATTACCATGAAGGCAGTTTTCACAGCGAGGTGAAAACACCGAACCACCTTTTTGACACAAAAGGAGATACCCATGAACCCCCTCCCCCATCCCAAAGGTCTCCGGACCCGAATTCTGCTATCAAGCGCCTTCGGGCCCTTTGCCCAGGACGATGACTTCGGCAGTCGCAGCATCAACCCCATGGAACTCTACCAGAACCAGGTCACCCGGGTTCAGCGTGGATTTTCCCTGCGCATGTTCCACCGCTCCTTTGGATTGATGCTGCTTCAGGCCAATATCGATGCCCCGTGTACCCTGCTCGACTTTCCATCCCTGAACCGGTTCGTCGAAGAGCTGAAAACGAACACTTACGACGTCGTGGGCATCGGGGCCATCATCCCCAATGTGGGCAAAGTGGCTGAGATGTGCCGGCTGATCCGTCAATACCAGCCCCGCGCGGTCATCGTGGTGGGCGGTCACATCGCCAACAAAGGCGGAATCGAAACGACAATCGATGCCGACCATATTGTCCGTGGCGATGGGGTACGGTGGTTCCGAACCTACCTGGGACAACCGCTGGACGCCCCGGTCCGCCATCCCCGGGCCGAATCGGCTTTTGGCGCACGGATCATGGGCATCGATCTGAGCGACAAACCGGGCGATACGGCAGCCATTCTCATCCCTTCCGTGGGGTGCCCGGTGGGATGTAATTTCTGTTCCACCTCGGCCCTGTTCGGCGGGAAAGGCCAGTTTGTCAATTTCTACGATACCGGCGATGAGCTCTTCGATGTCATGTCGGATCTGGAAAAGACCCTCAAGGTCCGGTCGTTCTTCATTCTGGACGAAAACTTCCTGCTGCACCGAAAGCGGGCACTAAGGCTCCTGGAGTTGATGCAGGCCCATGGAAAGTCATGGATGCTCAATGTCTTCAGTTCAGCACGGGTGCTGCGCTCTTACGATATGGCCCAGATCGTGGGACTGGGCATCGGATGGGTCTGGATGGGTATTGAAGGAAAGGCGAGCCAATACCGGAAACTCGAGGACGTCGACACCCTGGACCTGGTCAAAACCCTGCAATCCCACGGAATCCGGGTCCTGGGCTCTTCCATCATCGGCCTGGAGGACCACAGCCCTGAAAACATGGACCAGGTCATCGACCATGCGGTCGCCCACGGAACCGATTTCCACCAGTTCATGCTTTACACCCCCAATCCCGGGACGCCCCTGTATGAAAAGCACCGCAAAGCCGGGACCTTGCTGAGTGAGGCCGAATTCCCGCCGGCCGACGCCCACGGCCAGTACCGGTTCAACTACCGCCACGCCCATATCAAGAACGGCCAGGAGGGTCGGTTTCTCGTGGACGCGTTTGAGCGGGACTTTGCGGTCAACGGCCCGAGCCTGGCGCGGCTCATTCGAACCCTTCTGACCGGCTGGCAACAGTATAAAAACCACCCGGAACGCCGCATTCGGGACCGCTACGCATGGGAGGTGGCCCCGCTTCGCAACACCTACGCCGGTGCGATCTGGGCCATGCGCCGTTATTACCGTAAAGATCGGCCCATGCGCCGGACCCTCGACCGCCTGCTGGCCGACATCAGCCGCGAATTCGGCTGGAAGACGCGCATTGCCGCCCGGGTCTTTGGCGTCTATGCCTATGCGGCCCTGGTCCGTGAAGAGCGGCGCCTGGCCCGTGGCTGGCATTACGAACCCGAGGTGTTCTATGAAAAGAACGCCGCGGCCATGGCCTCTGTCAACCGCAAGCATGCCGGTCGGCGCCCCACAACCGTTCCCGCCCTGGCCATCCCCACCGGGACGGCAGGAGCCGCCGCATCCTGAACCCGGCAGCGTTCACGCCAGTCGAGGCCGCCGGCCTCGGCTGGCGATTCGTCCTGGCCGGATGCCGGAACCGAACAATCCCATCGACAAATCAATTTTTCACGAAACCGTCACAAGTTTATAGGTTTTTCCTACCGAAACCACCCCCATCGATTCCCATTGCCTTTGGCTTGTCCCGCCTTAGTTTCTTCTTGGCCAATGCCGCAAACGAACGCATTAAAACAAGGGAGGACGCCATGAAACATGCACTGAACCGGGTGATCGGCGATATCGAAGACCAGTTCATGGACGAGATCGAACCGGGCTCGAAATTCTATCTGGAGGTGGACATCGGAAAACGGGCGGAACAGATGGGTCTATCGGGCCTGGCGGGAGATTACCGCAACACCGGCGTGGTGGTGCCTCTCAAGCGGCCGGCGCCGGGCATGAAGGTCCGCGTCGACGGCCGGACCTTTGTCCGTTATGCCCAGTTCGACTCGGGAATCGCCGTGGCCGAGCACGTGGCTCGGGAAACCGGCCTGCCCTACCGGCACTTTGTCCCCAACGACAGCATGATTTTGAACTTTGCGTGAACCGGAACAACTCACATGGTCCCCGGCCTGACATAACTGTTCACGGGATTGAAACGATGCGGAGTTTCGAATCTTCGTACGGTAAGTGTTTACAGGGTGACGCAGATGCGAGGCGCCGGGCATGCAGACGTACTCTCTTCCGTACTTCAATTGCCCGGGAACAAAGTCACGCCTCGGCGTGATACGCTGTGAATGCTTACGGCCTGACCAGCACGTACCCCAGCCAGGACTTGCCCTCGCCGTCGGCGGAAGGCGAGCGCAGGAAATCCGCCACCTCGAAACCGAGACCGGCAAAGATGGCTCTGAGCGCTTCATCCTGCCAGTAGTAGAAGATCCGTCCCCGGTCGTCGGTGGACGCCCCCTGGCCCTCTTTTAGGGAAACGTAAAGGATTTGCCGGTCCCGGGCCTCCTCCGGGCCGGTGGGAGGAGCGTCATCCCGGAAAGCCATCACGATGTTTTTCAGCGCCCATTCCAGGCGTTCATGGGAGACGTGAACCAAAGATCCGCAGCACATCACCGCATCCACCTGAAGCGCTGAAAAATCAACGGTTTCGAAATCACCCACCATGACCGGACAGCCGCTGTGGGTCCGGGCCAGAGCCGCCAGGCCTTGGGAACGCTCGACACCGGTGGCGATAACCCCCCGGGATTTTAGCCACAACAGATCCCGTCCCGATCCGCACCCCACATCCAGCACCCGCGCGCCGGCAAATAACCGTTCCGCGAACGGGTTGAGAAAGGGCGCCGGATCGACCCCCACCGTCTCGTCGAAATAGGCTTGGCTGTGTCTTTGGTAGTAGTCCAAATCTAAATTCTCGTCTGCGCGGGTCCGCGTCCGTCTGCGGCGAACAATGCCTTTTTTAATATGTCACCATATATTTGAAAACGTGCACAAAGGTTAGGATTCGGCCCACAGCCGGCACAGGTGAAGGATGGTTTCCGCGCTTTTTTCCAAAGCCGTGGCCGGAATCCACTCGGTCTTCGAATGGAACATCAGCCCCCCGGCAAAGAGGTTGGGGCACGGCATGCCCATGAAGGAGAGCCGGGCGCCGTCGGTGCCGCCCCGGATCGGCTTCCGGATTACGTCGATGCCGGCGGCGATCATGGCTTTTTCAGCCATGGCCGTCACCTTCGGGTGACGGTCCAGCACCTCGGCCATGTTGCGGTACTGATCGGTGGCCGTCATGTCGATGCGAAGACCCGGATAGCTGTTCTGGAAGTCGCGGACCTGTCGCCGAAGGGCTTCAATTCGAACCACATTTTTCGCCGCATCGAAATCCCGAAGAATCATCACGGCCCGGGCCCGTCCCTCGTTCCCGTCCAGTTCGGTCAGGTGCCAGAAGCCTTCGCGTCCTTCCGTCTGCTCCGGGGTCTCGCGCTCCGGCAGGTCAGCCACAAAACGGGCGGCGATGGCCGCGGCGTTGATCATCTTTCCTTTGGCGGTTCCGGGATGAATGTTCCGGCCGATAAAGTTCAGCACCACCTTGTGGGCGTCAAAGCATTCGGCTTCCAGCTCGCCGATGACGCCCCCGTCCACGGTGTAGCCGTAAGTTCCCAGACGCTTTATGTCAATGTGGTCGGCCCCCCGGCCAATCTCCTCGTCCGGGGTGAAGACCACCCGAAGCTCGGGGCGAGGCAGGTCGGCAAACCGGCAAAGGGCCGCCAGGGCCGTCATGATGGCGGCAAGCCCGGCCTTGTCGTCGGCCCCGAGCAGGGTTTCTCCCGAGGCGGTGATGATGGTGTCACCCAAAAACCGCAGCAGTTCCGGCGACATCTCCGGCGTCAGGACCAGGTCCGGATTGTCGACGAAGCGGATCGGCCCGCCCGGGTAGTTTTCGTGCAGGACCGGCCGGACACCGGCCCCGCTCTCAGACGGAGAGGTGTCCATATGGGCGCAAAACGTGATGGCCGGGCCCACGGCACCGGCTGAGGCCGGCACCGTTACGTAAACATAGCCGTCGGCATCGAGCTCGACCGGGTCCAGCCCCATCTCGACCAGCTCGCCGGCCAGCAGGCGCCCCAGATCCCGCTGGCCCGGGGTAGAGGGGCAGGCCTCTGAGGCGTCATCCGACCGGGTGTCCACCTGAACATAGCGCAGAAACCGTGCGATGGCATCGTTTCTCAAAAATTCGGCCAGGGGGTCATGGTTCATGGTTCTTCTCTCCGTCTGAATGGAAACGCCCTAATGAACCATAAGAAAAGCATACCGGTCCATCTGCTGGCCGACATCGGAGCGCACATCGATGGGAAAGTCAACCCGTCGCACCGTCGAATAGACATCCACCGCCATGGCTTCCGGGCTGGGTCTGGCCAGGCGCGGTTCCTTGCAGTTTTCCCGGCTTCCGGCGCATTCCTGGCAGAAACCGCAGGAATCCATAAATAGGATAAAAGCCCGCTCGTATCCGGCTACGAACACGTCGCGCTCCAGTTTAAAAAGCCTGGCGTTGACCCCCCGGGCCCAGGCGTGGCGGTCTTCGGGCTTTTCCACTGTTTTGGGAAAATGAAAGATCACCGCATCGCCGTATTCGCGGAAAAAGCGTTCACACTCAGCAACGGCAGGTGTGTTGGGCGGGCAGGCACCGTTGCGGCCGTACTCGCTGCAACCGAACATGCACTTCATTCTCACCCACTGGGCCACGACGATCTGTTGGGGATCGATCCAGCAAAAATCGGAACAGCCGTGGCGTTCAAAAACGGCTTCGAGGGGTTTTCGCCGTTCCGGGGTCAGGGCCATGACCGTTCTCCTTTCGGCTAAAAAAGCGATGGTCACATTATTTGAGCGAACGATAGTAGCTGTCCAGCGTATATATCGCTGCCAGGGGGTTGTGCCCCAGAAGGCGGTCCTTGGCGGCCAGCACCGTGCACATGGCTTCGGCGTATTTGAGAAAAAGGGAGTCGTGCCCCACACAGAGACCGAGCAGGATATTGAATTCGGTTTTTGCATCATTTAAGACAAAGGCCTGGGCAACGGGGTTGCACATGGCCTCAAAGCCTCCGGGGCAGATCTGCTGGTCGTTGTCTATCCCGATCACCTTCTTGTCGGTCCGGCCGAGCTTGCACATAGCCGAAACCACGTCAAACCCGGCGACGGTCAGCAGCCGCTCGACCACCTTTGCTTCCCGGCGGAGTCCAATGCAAAAGACCAGGCCCAGACGGCTGTAATTCATTCGCTGGGCGAATTCGATGGTCTCTTGGATGCGGGGCTTGATGGGCTTGAGCCTGGCATACCCGAGACCCTTGTTAGCGTACCCCTCTGCCTCCTGAATGGACGCCTGCCGGGCAAAAACCATCACCGACGGGTCTTTTTTCATCTCCACCAGGGACGCCTCAATGATCGGGCCGCTGTTTCGAGTGGGACAGAAATCGGGTGCCCGGCCATCTTCGGTCTGGCAAAGGCGCTCGCCTGCCGGAACGCTACAACGGGCGCACCGGGCCAAGTTCTCTTCCATGATGATCCTTCCGGTTTAATTCGCAGTTGGAATCCACGTCCTTTAGGTCAATTGGCTATGCCGCACAAGAAATGGCGCCGATTGACACTGCCTGTCCCGTCGAAGCTCGCAGAGCAAAGCGGGAAGATTGGGCAAAAAGGCCATTTATGGATGGAAACGAGGTAACAGCCGGCCGAGAAAGTCATAACAAGGCGGCCTACTCGCCGGCCAAAGACCGGATAAAGCTGTCCGCCTGGGCAATGGAGGTCTCCATATCCCGAATCAGGGCGGTCACGTCAGCCTCCACGGAGACCACCTCTTCCTTGAGTGAGGCGATGGCCTGGGCATTGAGATTGTGTTTTAAGAACAGGACCTGATCCGAAAATGCGGTGAGCACCGGCTTGATCTTTTTTTCAGCCCGCTTCATGGCGCCGATGAGCTGGGCATAGTGCTTGCGGGTCTTGTCCAGTTGTTTCTGGCTGGACCGGCGCAACTTGGCACTGGAAAACTGTTTAATCTCCTCGCTCCATTCCGTAAAAAGCGCCTGGGAGACGTCTTCCACGGCGTCGACACGCTTGCTCACGTCGTCAGCCTTGTCCCGGCAGCGCTCGAATTCGGCGTTGAGTTCCTCGTATTTTTCCTCCAGGTCCCCCCCTTCAAACCGAACCGCGGATTTGAATCGATCCAGGGCCGACCGGAACTGCTCCTTGGTCTCCGCCTGCACATCCCGGGCAGCCTGGACCCGGTCGGCGAGGATCTCGCGCTTGTGGACACCCAGTTTTTCCATGGTCTTGTAATAGGCTCCCTGGCAACCGGCCAGGAACACAAACGCCACGGCCGAAAAAAGCCACGGCCGGATTCGTCGCAAAAGGGATCGGTTCATCATGGTTCTCTCCTGTGGAAATTGAGAATTCGCACGGTAAGCGTTTACAGGGTGCCGCAGATGCGAGGCGTCGGGCATGCAGGCGGTCTCAATCGCACTTCAAATACCCGGGAACAAAGTCACGCCTCGGCGTGATGCCCTGTGAACGCTTACCCCGATTCAGGCCCGGCCGCGCCCTTTGACCCCTCCGACATGGGGGAAAAAAGCGATCAGACCCAGGGTCAGTATGGGAATAAAAGAGACCGCCGTCAACACCTCCCGCACGGAAAAAAGATCCGCCATTTTTCCCACCAACGGGGAGAGTGCTCCGCCGAGTCCGAAGGCAAACCCCATCATGAGACTGGCGACCATGGACCGGCCCCGGGGCGCCAGGGACTGGGCCATAACCACCCCCAAAGGGAGCGAGGCCAGAACGAACGCCCCGGCCAGGACGGCACCGGCATAGACCCAGGGGCCGCCGGTCAAATGGAGCAGCAACAGCAGAGACGGGGTCATCAGGGCGTGGGTGAAAAAAAAGATCCGCCGAAAGCCGATCCGGTCCGACAGGTGGCCCGCAATCAGTCCGCTGACGGTGCCGGCCATAACAAACAAGGAAAACAGGATTCCGGCCGAAACCAGGGAAAACCCTTCCCGGACGTAAAGGACCGGCATAAAGGTCATGAAGGACTGCCCCACCACGGCCCGAAGCACCATGACCAGCCAGATCAGGGCGATGGGCTTTGCGGCCGACCCGAGGGTCTCCCGAATGGCACCGAAAAACCCCAGGTGCTGCAATCCTTCACTGATGGGCTTGGGCACGGCATAAAAAAGATACACCATCACCAACAGGCCAAAAACCATGGTCAGGGGGAGCGCCGACAGCCCGTAGGCGGCCACATACCAGGTGACAAAGAGCGGCCCCACGCCAAAGGCGAGGGTCCCGCCGGTGTTGAACACCGACATGGAGAACCCGGCGTGCCGGCCGGCATACAAAGGGACCATGCCGGTCACCGAAGGATGGAACATGGAGGACCCGACAGAGCCCAGGCCGACAAGCAAGATCAGGATCCCGAACGACGGGGCAAGGCCGGAAAGGGGGATGCAAACCACGGCCAGGAGCAACCCACCGAGAATAAACCCCCGGGTCTGGTAACGGTCAGCCATGTATCCCACCGACGGCTGGACGATGAAGGCCAGAAACCGGCTGGCCCCGGCGATGATCCCCACCTGGGTCAGGGACAGGCCGAGCTTTTCCACGAAAACGGGAAAGAGCGGACTGATGAAGGAGCTGTAGAAGTCCCCGGAAAAATGGACCAGGGTGAGGGCAAAAAGCACCTTGATATTGGTGGTGTTGTGGGACTGTGGCATGGGGTTTTTCCTTGGGTCAGAAACAGAGATGCACCGTCCGTACCCACGCGGACGGCGCACATTTAAATCGGTCTTCCACGACAGTTGACGCTTTCCAAACAGCCCCGGTCCTCATTTCCCCATCAGCCCCCGAACCCGTTTCCCCATTTGGCCCCAACCCGTCTTCGAGCCCTTACGGTCGTCTTGGATCTGGATGACGCCGATGAGAAATTTCTCGCCGGTGCCCGCGTACTGAAACAACTGCTTTCGGGTCAAAATGATGTGGGTGCGGCCGGCGGCATCGGTGAAGCTCTCTTTATTGACGTTGGCCTGGCCCGAGGAAAAAACCTGGCTGTCCCTTTTCCAGAAGATTTCCGCCTCGCGTCGCGGGAAAAAATCAAAATCGGACCGTCCAACGAGTTGCTTCCGGGACCGGCCGATAAATTCGCAGAAGGCGTCGTTGAGCACCACCCAGCGATGGAGATGGTCTTTGACAAAAATCGGATCGGGCACGGCATTGACCACCGTTTCCAGAAAGTCCTTGAGATCCTTGAGATCCTTTTCATACTGTTTCCTTCGAGCGATGCCGCGGAAAGTGGCCTGGACCGCAAGGATCTTGCCGTCTTTACCGGGAATGGACGATCCCTGGAGTTCAAAGGGAACAATGCGGCCATCCTTGGTTCGGGCTTCGATGTCAAACGCCGGTTCAGTGGCCACCCCTGTCATCAGCCGCTGGAACTTGTCCCGTACCTGGTCGAGAGAATCACGGGTCAGCAGGTTGGCTGAGAGAAAATGTTTGCCGACCACCTCCTCTTTCCGATAACCGGTCTCGGTTTCAAATCTCGGGTTCAGTTCGATAATGATCCCCTCCGGGTTGACCATCACGATCACATCCCCCGAATGTTCGAACAGGTACCGGTAAAGGCATAGAGAGTCTTCCAGGCTCCGCTCGGAAAAGTCACAGGAAGGCGGATCGCCCGTTGGCGTTTCTGTCATGGTGCTGTCCCCCATAAAAACCATTCAGGTCCAATGTCAATGGCGGTGCTCAAGCCACCTCTGTTAATAACCCAGAACGGGGTCTGTCGGAAGATTTTTCTGATCGAACTATTATTTTGACACACCCCTGCAAATGAACTAAGTTGACCCCAAGGTTATATAAAGCCGAACACACGGAAGGTTCCTTCCTTTTACACCGCTTAGGTACTTATTTTGGAATCGGACGACACCCGGATCCCACCCGCCTGCTGTCTCTGCCCTCCTTTTTCCAAAGAACCCGCCTGAGAATCGGTGCAAACAAGGACCGACCCCTAAACGGAGGACGCAACATCATGGCCGAAGGTAGCATCAAGTGGTACAGCGAGAAAAAAGGATACGGATTTATTGAAACCGAGGACAAGCAGGAACTTTTCCTTCACAAATCCGGTATTGAAAGCCATGGCCATTTCGGTCTTCAGAAAGACGACCGGGTCTATTACGAAATCAAGAAGACCCATCGGGGAGAGCAGGCATTCAAGGTCAAACCGATTTAGACCCGCGCCAATGGATTGCCAACCGCCGAAAGTTTCAGGCAGACCGCGCCCGGTTCTGCCGTTTGTCGCTAAAGGGACGGCGATCACAAAGGCAAAAACCGCCGGCCCAACCGCATCTCTGCGAACCACAAGGCGTATCCGCCCATGCGGGGGAAACGCAGTCAGTTGCCCGACCGGGATCCTCACTGGCCGGATGGGCGTTAAGGAGAAAAGGCAATGAATGGTCTGAAAACATGGGGTTCCTTGGCACTGGCGGTCCTGATGGTCGTGGCCGCCGATTCCGGAGCCCATGCGGCTGAAAAGGCAGCGGCAAAGGACAGGGTCGCCGTGGTGAATGACACGGTCATCACACGGAACGAATTCGATCGGGAACTGGCCCAGTTCAAGGAGCGCATCGCCAGCCAGGGAAGGCAGATTCCCGATGCCATGCAGGAAGAGATCGAAAACAACATTTTGGACAAACTCATCGACCGGGAACTCCTCCACCAGAAAAGCCTGGAAAAAAAGGTCCATATCGAATTGAGTGTGGTGGCTGAAGAGATCAAGAAGCTGAAAGAAAGGTATCCCGATCCGGCTGCCTTCGATGCGATCCTCAAGCGGATGAACATGGCTGAAAACGACCTTCAGGCCCTGATCACCAAAGGGCTGGCCATCAAAACCCTAATTGAAGAGCATGCGACCCGGGGGATAGCGGTCACCGACACGGAAAGCCGCGAATTCTACACGGCGCATCCGGAGTATTTCAAGCGGCCCGAGCGGGTCAAGGCCAGCCACATCCTGATCAAGCAGGAAGCCGGTGCCGATGAGGCTCAAAAAGCCGAGGCCCGGAAAAAAATCGAGGCTGTTCAAAAGCGGCTGGCCAAGGGGGAAGATTTCGAGACCCTGGCCCGGGAGGTTTCAGAGGGTCCCAGTGCCCCCCAGGGGGGAGTCCTGGGCTTTTTCGGCCGGGGCCAGATGGTCAAGCCTTTTGAGGACGCCGCCTTTGCGCTGGCCCCCGGCAAGGTCAGCGACATCGTCCCCACCCGGTTCGGACTGCACCTGATCAAGGTCATGGAAAAGGCCCCCGAGGAGACCGTCGCCTATGAAGAGGCCAAAGACCAGATCGTTTTGAACCTGACCAACGAGAAACGCCAGAAGGCGATGGAAGACTACCTGGAAAAGCTGCGGCAGGCGGCCAGCATTAAAAAAACCCTATAGCTGCCGGTGTCGTTTCCGCCATTCAGGGCGCCTTGCCGCCAAGAAGGATGGCTTTGAGCCGGACGGTGATCCACCGGGCCGGCCGGGCGGTAACGGTCCATCCGATGCCCGCCACCATCACATGAAGCATGGCCCGGCCGGCGGGCGCCAGGTCCGCCGGTGCGATTTTGGGCGCCAGCAACACCGCCACCACGATCCCCGCCAGAATCCGCCAGGTGTCCGGAAAGAAAAGAATGTAAAAAACGATATAGGTCGGGGTAATGGGTCTTTTCTTCAAAGCCGCCTCTTTGCCTCGTCCGGCGTCTTGTTTTATCATTGGGAATCCTTTCGCTTTTTCAGCGCCAGGGCTGCCCGAAGCCCCTTTTCCCGGATCACCTTGAGCTTGAGCCGGGTTTCGGTCAGCCGAAAGAAGCGCTTTCCATACTTTTTCAGCAGCCCCTTGTCAATGTCGAACCCGAGCCCGGGCCGGGTAAAGGGCTGAAGCATGCCGTCGGCATCCGGCCAGATCGGAGCGATAATCCCTTCACGCTGCTCCGGCACCCAGGACGGTGGCTCCCAGGGAAATTCCAGGGGCAAGGCGTTGTCCGGGTCGGCCAGGACCATGTTCCAGTTGACGCAGAACCCGATGCCGTTGGTCCAGGTATGGGGTGAAAAGAGGCGATCCTTTTCCCGGCAGGCGTCCATGACCCGGCGCACCTGGGCAATGCCGCCGGCAAACGTGGCGTCGGGCTGATAGACGTGAAAGCAGTCCTTTTCCAGCATGATCTTGATTTCATCCCATCCGTAGTTGAGTTCAGCCCCGGAAATACGGACCCGTGCCGCCTGCTTCAAGGCGGCATTTCCGTCGTAATCCCTTGAATCCAGGGGCTCTTCCAGCCATAAAATGTCGTGGTCGGCGCAGGCATCCGCAAACGCCGTGGCCCGCTTCAGGTCCCAGGCGGGCACCCGGTCCACGATGGAGACCAGCCATCCCTGATTGGCATCGACCCCAAGGATCAGCCGATCACCGATCCCTTTTCGAACCGTGGCAATCTGTTCAATGTCCGCCTCCAGGGTCTTGTTCTTAACCCGTAGCTTGGCGGTCTTAAATCCCCTTTCGGCCATGGCCAGGAGTTCTTCGACCCGCTTTTTGGAATCGTGCATCTCGCCGGTTGAAAGGTACACCGGGACCGGACGGGCCTGGCCGCCGAGGAGTTCATAAACCGGCTTTCCCTCAGCCTTACCCAGAATGTCCCAACAGGCCGGCTCGATCCAGAAATTCCGCCAGCCGAGGAATCCGGCCTGCTTGAGCAGGTCCTGGACCCGATCGATGTCCGTGGGGTCGGCCCCCATGAGATAGCCGCCCAGAAGATCCCCCAGCCCCTGTCGCTCCGAGCCCATGGCCGAGCCGGCCGAATACCCCTCGATACCCTCGTCGGTGACCAGCCGGATCAGGGTGAACCGATTGTGGGTCTGGGGGTATCCAGGGATCCAGGTGGGCCAGAAGGTTTCTTTCAAGGGAACCGATACGTGGTAGAGCTCGATCTCGGTAATCTTCATGGTCTCCTCCATGACGGCCCCATAGGGCCTGAGTCGATTGGTGCGCTTCGGGTAGTAGCGGGAAACGGCCTTAGTGCACGAAAACACACTTACTGCGACATATCATTTATTGACCGCAGACACTCGCCGACACCCGCGGACTTTTTTGAACCGGCCGACCTGGCCGGTCCAAAAGGGTTGCCCTGCGGGGCGTACTCTGTAAAAGGAGACACCTTCTTGCTTAGGATCTGTCAGACCCTTCGCGAAGCGATGCGAATTTGTTGGCGATCCGGTCGATCGCCAACAAGCTTTTCATGCCTGACCGGCATCTTGTGCATCGAAGCCTTTGAGACGTGGACGTAAGCCTTCAGGCGAAGCCGGGTCTGCGACGGTCTGCGTTTGTCTGCGGTTAATAATAAAAACGGGGTCACGCCTCGGTCAAAGCGGTCACCCGGTCGGCAATCTCAGCCAGTACCGGTCCGGCGTTTTCGCAGACCCGGGCATGGCAGATACCGTCGCAGGGCGTTTCCGACAAGTTGACGATGGCCAGAAAGGCACCGCTGTGGCGGGCATACAAGGGCATCTGGGCGGCAGGCTGAACCAGCAGGGTGGAACCGACCACACAGAAGAAATCGCAATTCCGGCAATGGTCCACGGCCCGGGCCACTTCGGCCTCGGGCATGGCCTGACCGAATGAGATGGTGTCTGGTTTGAGATAGCCGCCGCAGAAACATTCGGGCGCCGGGTCTCCGGCCTTGATGCGGGCCTGGGCGTCGCCAAGATCGCTGAGCGCCCCGCAGGTCATGCAGCGGACCCGGGTGGTGTTGCCGTGAAGTTCGATGACCTTCGCCCCGGGAATGCCGGCAGCCTGGTGCAAACCGTCGATGTTCTGGGTAATGACGGCTTCGACCAGACCCATGCCGAACAGCGTCGCGATGGCCAGGTGTCCGGCGTTGGGCCGGGCACGGGTCAGATCCGGGTAGAGTTCGGTTTTCTGGCGCCAGTATTCGATGCGGGCGTCCCGGGAGGACATGAAGTCATCGAAATAGACCGGGCGGAACTGGTCCCATATGCCGCCCTGGCTGCGGTAGTCGGGGATACCGCTTTCCGTGGAAATGCCGGCACCGGTAAAAAAAAGATTTCTACCTCCCTCGGCGATCTTCCCTGCGATAGCGGCGATGGGGTCCTTTTTCATAGCGACTCCGTCAGTAGGTTTCCACCCGCGGAGCGGGTCGTTTCCGCCAATCCCCCCAGAGGGGGGCGAAACAGTCAATATCCAATGTCTAAGTGCACGAAAACACAATTACAGTGACATATGATTTCATTAACCGCAGACATGCGCTGACATCCGCAGACTTTTTTGGGACCGGCCGACCTGGCCGGTCCCAAGAGGCTATTTTTCAGGGCTACGTTTTCCAAAATGACATACTCTACCGCCCATGGCACGCCATCCAATCGCGAAGCGATGCGAATTTGTTGGCGGTCAGGTCGACCGCCAACAAGCTTTTCCGTCTGCGATGGTCTGCGTCGGTCTGCGGTTCATAATAAATTGCTGCACCAATGTGATCTGATTTCAACCTTCGCTTCATATACGCCATCATAGTTCTGACAATGAGCACTAAGGGCGGAGCACAACGACGCGATCATTGATCGCTCTCGTAAAAAGTCACCGACATGCCAATTTTTTAATTTGCCATGAAGAGCATGAAGTACATGTAGCTTAAATTGTTATATGTTAACGCCTTCTTGATCTTTTCAACCCCGTGAACAGCTACGACAGAACCTTTGCGGGGCCATTTCTATAAGTGGTGGCCAAATATCAGCGTTGCGGAGCGGCCGCCTGAATCCGGTCGCAGATCGCTTCCACGGCGGCGGGCACCACCAGCAGGGGGGTTCCCGCCAGTCCGGCGGCAAAGACCTCCTGAAGCATCGGAATCCGGGTCACCACGGCCTCTGCGCCAATGCGTCCCTCGGCGGCGACAGCCATGGCCTCGTCCATTCGGTTCAATACAAAACCCAGATCAACGCCGGCTTCCGCAGCCAGTCCGCCGATTTTTTCAGCCAGGGCAAAGGCCTCCCAGCTCGGATCGACAACGCACAGGATCAGGTCGGCCTGGGCGTCCAGCCGCCGGCCGAAGTGTTCGACACCCGCGGCCGTGTCAATGATCACCAGGTCTTTTTCGCCGATGGCCAGCGATGAAAAGCAGCGGCGGAAGAGCTTTCCCATGGGACAGGCGCACCCTTCGCCGAAATGGTGAATCTTTCCCACAGCGGCGAGAAAAAGCGAATCGTCCGCGTCGCTCCGAACCCCCGGAACGGCGTCGATGGGGGTGCCCGGCAGCCAGTCCGCGCCCGATCCGTTATCGGGAAAGAGGGCGGCGGTATTGGCCAGAAACCCCTGTTTGCCGCCGAGTCCGTCCATGATGGTCTCGGGCGAGGGCATGCCGAGCAGCCGGTGCAGCCCCAGGTTGGACTCGTCGGCATCCACCACCAGCACCCGGTAATCGCGGCGGCGCATGGCCAGGGCCGTCATGGCCGTCACGGAGCTCTTGCCACTTCCTCCCTTGCCGCAGATCAATACCTTCATCCATTCCCTTTCTATTTTCATTTAAAATCCCGTCGCGGTTTTTGCGACAGGATTTTAAATCAATCGTTGAACATTTCCGGCGCCATCTCGATGGTCACCGGGTCGCCGTCGGTCAGGCGCCGTACCAACGCCAGGGTCTTGGGCAGCTCGTAGGCGAAAAAATACCGAAAGGCAAATCGTTTGCCCGCATAAAACTGTCGATCCCTTGGAGACGGCTTTAAAGCCAGCCCTTTTTCGGCCGCCAGGGCCTGACGCAGCCACTGCCAGGCCACCGTTACGATACCGAAGAGCTCAAGGTACAGGGTCGCATCGGCCAGAAAGACTTCCGGGCCCTTTTCGCCGGCCACCCCCACCAGATACCAGGTGACCTGTTCCAGGGAACCCAGGGCCGCCTCCAGCTGGTCGGCCTGGGCAGCGGTGCGGTCGCAGGCACGCCCCTGGGCAATGGCCGTCTTGACCTCTTCGAGAAAGAGGGTCATGGCCCGGCCGCCATTCATGACCACCTTTCGGCCCAGCAGGTCCATCCCTTGAATGCCGGTGGTCCCCTCGTGAATGGGGTGGATCCGCACATCCCGGTAATGTTGCTCCACGGGAAAATCCTCACAGTATCCGTACCCGCCGAAACACTGGATCGCACTGCTGGTGGAGAGCACCCCCATCTCCGACGGGTAGGTCTTGGCCACGGGGGTAAGCAGGTCCAGCAGCAGGGCGGCCCGCTCGGCGGTCTCCCCATCGGCCGCACGGACCAGATCCGAATAAAGGCTGCACTGGGCGATCAGGGCCAGAGCGCCTTCGGAAACGGATTTCTGAAACAGGAGCATGCGGCGCACATCGGCATGGCTGACAATGGGCACCTGGGGCCGGGTGGGGTCCTTTTCCCCCATGGGCCGGCCCTGGGGCCGGGTCCGGGCATAATCCAGGGCCGCATAGTAGGCTGCCGCGGCGATGGCGGTGGCCCCTAAGCCGACACCGAGCCGGGCCTCGTTCATCAACTGGAACATGTAGGTCAGCCCCAGGTGGGGCTCGCCCACCAGATACCCCCGGCAGTCTCCTTTTTCCCCCATGGACAGTTCGGTGATGGGGGCGCCGCGGTAGCCGAGCTTGTGAAAGATCTGGGTGACGGTCACGTCGTTGGGCGTCAGGGTACCGTCAGCACCCGGTCGCAGGCGGGGTACCACGAAGAGCGATATCCCTTTGACGCCCGGCGGGCCGCCGGGAATTTTGGCCAACATGAGGTGAACCACATTCTCCGCCCCGTCGTGGTCTCCGGCGCTGATAAAAATCTTGGTGCCGCAAATCCGGTAGAAATCACCGGCCGGTTCGGCCGTGGTGGTAATGTCGGTCAGGGAGCTACCCGCATCGGGCTCGGTCAGGGCCATGGTCCCCTGCCATTTTCCGGAAATCATGGCAGGCACATAGGTGCTGTTCAGATCCTCGGAGCCAAAGGAAACGATCAGATGGGCCGCCCCGGCGGAGAGCTCCGGATAGATGCTGGCCGAATAGTTGGCAGCGGCAAAAATAAACCGGCAAAGGTTGGAAACGACGTCGGGAAGCTGCTCTCCACCATGGGCCTCGGGAAGGCTGGCCGAAATCCACCCCCCATCGCCGTATTCACGCAGGATACCCCCCACCGCCGGATGGACCTTTACCCGTCCGTTTTCCATCACCGGCCCCTGCCGGTCCATCTCCTCGAAAATAGGTCGCAGCCGGTCCTTGGCCAATTTGGCGGCAGCGTCGATCACCATGTCGAAAAGTTTGCGGTTGTGGCCGCCGTAGTAATCGAAAGCGGTCAACTGTTCTGCGTCCAACACTTCATATAGGAGGAAATCAAGGTTTCGCCTGCTGATGAATTTGTCTGCCATGGGCCGGGCTCCTTTTTTTCTCTGCGTTATAAAACAACGGACGGGTAAACAGCAACGTTAAAGCAAGGACGCAACAAACCGGGCCGCCGCTTCCGCCCCGTTGGGGGGTGCGGCCGACACGCGGCGTAAAGCCGCAAGCGCCGGAATCGCTTCAATCCAGGCCCCGCTTTTAAGATCCGCTTCGGACAGGGGCCGTGCCCCCATGGACTCCCGGGCAAAGGCCTCGAGAACGGCTGCCTCCGGGAAAGCGCCGCGGCTGACATAACCGAAGGGAACACCGGCATGGAAAACCTCGGCCAGGGTGCTGTACCCGGTTTTCCCGATGACCGCATCGCAGGCACCGATCAGGTCCGGATGATAGAAGGCGTCGTGGGCCACCACCTGAAGCCCGGGGTGTTCTGCGGGCACAGCGCCGTTGGCGGGAACCACGATGCGGATTCCGGAGGGGATCCGCCTCAACCCGATCATCCCCTCTCCCAGAGGGGTTCCGCCCAGGGAGACCAGCACCAGTGTTTCTTCCGGCGCCACCCCCATGCCCTGTCGAACGGCTTGCCTCGAACGCCTCGGCGAACGGCTCACCGGATCCACGGTCAAGTGGCCGACCGCATTTCCACACAACGGCCTGGCGCGAATCCTGGCATCGGCCTGTTCAAACAGGTCCGCGAGATAATCGATATGGCGGCCGAAGCGTTGCCGAAACTCAGGATAACCCCGGTAGATCCAGTCCCAGGTGAAGTTCTCGACCAGCACCGAGCGAATTCCGGCCGATCGGGCAACGGCGATCCCCAGGGGGGCAATATCGCAGATCACCAGTCGGGTCTTGCGGCGGACCAGGGTGTCGGCCAGCCGACCAACCATGCCGGCATCCAGCGGATACCAGCCGTCGAGCCCATGGGCCGTTGCCGTCAGGTCCTCAACCAGGGGCGTCTTCTGGACCAGGCCGATGTCGGTTGCCACCGCATCCAGAAAAAAAGGGCACGCCAGAGAGTCGGAAAAAAACCAGTCCGGAACCGTCGTGTACAGATCGAAACGGCAATTCCCGACCTGCCTGTGGACGGCTTGAAGAATGGCAGCCGCTCTTGCGGCATGACCGTAACCGTGGGGGGTAATAAAGCAGGCGATGGCGGTATGCTCGCCAGCGGGAATATGAAGGCGATCTCGCATGGGAGGGAAAGTAAATCTTAAAACCCGGCACGTGTCAATGGCTGCCGGCCAAACCATGCGCAAAGCCCCCAAGGCCTGGGGCCAAGGGGGCTTTGCAGTATTGGTGCGCTTGTCACCCGGAGGTCAGCATCATTCCGTTTTGGGTGGGCAACGGCATCACAGCATCAACAGAAATCCATAGCGCGCTGTCCTTATGCCACCACATATAGTGCTTGTCAACAAATTTATTCCACAGGTTGTAGCGTGTCTTTAGCCACCACTGGCCGCAGGGATCGGCGTCGGTCCTTCCTGGCGAGCCAGCGGGCGGCATCGGTCCAGCAGTTTCTCATAGAGGTAGACGTGGATCCGAATCTTCTCAACGGCCCGGCCCACCAGTGCTGCCACCTTGGGGTTTTCGATAAAGGGTCCGTAGATATCCAGGGCCTTCAGCTCGGTCTCGGTCTCGAAAATCGCCCGGCGAAGGTCTCGTACGCGAAGAGTGAAATAGTCGGTGAGGGCTTCGGCGCGGATATAGTTTATGATGGCCAGCAGTTCCCATTGGTTGCGGCAGAGGAGATTGGCATGGCGGATATGAAGGTAGACCTTCTGGAAATAATTGAGCTGGCTGTCGGACTGACCCAGGTACCCCATGGCCAGATCGCGCAGGTCCCGGTAGGCGTTGTCCGCCTCCCGATAGTTCAGATAAAGCTGTTCGATAACCGGAATCAGCGCTTCTTTTTGCCGGGTCGCATCGTCCTGGGCAGTTTTCAAGGAATCGGTTCCGACGGTGGCACAGCCCAAAATCGACAGGAAAAGGAGAACTACCAGAAAACGGGGTTGTGACATGTCACACCTCTCAATCACCCCCAGGAACTGGTTCAGAGGAATTTGGCGGTTTTTTGAAAATTAAACGGATCAAAGCAATTCCATAAACTTACTTGTCGCTTTAGTCACAACCGCCACTTGTCTCCTGATCACCGCCTCTGGGTAAAGTTACCGCCAGGTGTTCCGATAGAGTCATAAAGACCCCTTATTCGGAAACGCCTGTCATGATGAAACGGATCATTGTCTTCTTCGCCGCCTTGGCCGCGGCCCTGCCGACCCCAGGAACCGATGCGTCCGTGGCCATGCGCCCGGTGCCCGCGGAGCGGTTCGTCATGGCCCGAATCCAAACCCACGATGCCGTCTTTCTCGGGACCCGTCATCGCCGGCCGAAGCTGCTGCAATTTTTAGGCAACCTGCTGACCAGAGCTTCCCGGGAAGGGCTGACCCACGTCGGTCTTGAAATCGCTTCGGACCAGCAAACCAGGCTGGACCGGTTCATGGCCGGAACAGACGGCCCGGAACAAATCCGCATTGACTCCAACATCGATTGCGATGCGTATCGCCAATTCCTGGTACAAATTCGGGCCTGCGGACTCAAGGCGATGGCCCTTGACCTGCCCCGCGGGAACTGGTCTTCGGCCATCACCCGGGACCAGTGGATGGCGCGTCAGATTGCCGACACCTTCTCCGGTAACCCCGGGGCGCGTTTTCTGGTGGTGGTGGGCAATCTCCACGCACTCAAGCGGATTCAATGGCTGGCACCGAACCTGCCCGCGGGCGGCATTCGGCACACCCTTTCTCGCCTGCGGCCGGATCTTCGGCTCTTTTCCGTGGCCCAGTCCATCGACGAGCTGCCCGGCCGGTGCCCCTACGCTGACCGCTTCGGCAGGACGCCCGCCCCCGTGGCCATAATCACCACCCCCCTGTCGCCGCCACCGGGGTTTTTGCGCTTGGCGGCGGCAATGCCCATGACCGGTTATGAGGCCGTGGATGCGGTGATCGTTTACTAGCTTCCGTGCATGGTCAAAAATATATGGTAACCATCCACGAATTGCATTTTTCGTGGATGGAAGCGATCTATCGACCGGGAACGATAATCCGCGATGCCTCCTCGTGCCGATGCTGGCGTGCCTTGTCGATGACCTGCGACAGGGATTGGCGCATGGCCTCCGGAAACGCCTCCAGAGCCTCTTCCAGGGTGGCGGCCTGAATGGAGGCCTGAATGGGCACCGGCCCCTCGGGGGACATCAACTGGGTGGCGCCCACGAAAATGGGGCTTCGGGAGCCGTCCTCCGAGCCGTCGGGAAGGATCGGCACCATCCGTCGGATGGATGCCACCTTCAGATCGGTAATCCCTTCCTCACGATAAAGATTGGTTTTGTCCACGGAAAAATTGATTTTCTGAATGTCCTCTGTTGTCATGAATGGTCTCCTGGCTTGGGTAAGCAGGCAGCACCGACACCCGCACGGCGTTCAATGCGGCACGGAACCGGGCTCAATGCCGGTCCCTCCGCTTGAATAAAAGAGCGGTAGACCGACTCCGCAATCACGCGATGCCCCGGTCTACCCGATTGGCCCGATCAAATGTAACGCACCCTTGCGGCTCTGTCGACCCTGTGTGCAATGACGACCAAACGATTCACATGTGTAATACCTAGTTCGAAATTTTAGGCATTTCACACTTTAGTGCATTTTAATCACTGGCCGACGAATGAAACGGCACAGCCAATTGACTCTGACCACGCCCAAAGGACGTGGATTCCTACTTTGAATTGAAGCTCAGGGAACGCCCCCTTCACTTTGACGAATCGCTTTTCATTTTGAAAAGGATGCAACATCACACTATCGCGCCATCAAAGCAATTAGCGACTGTTATAATTACAGATTTATCGTTTTTTCATTTTTGGCACGCAGGTTGCTTTAGCAATATACTAAAGAAAAACGAAAACCAATTGAACCAATTGAACCAATTAAACCGATCTAACCGATCTAACCGATCTAACCGATCTAACCGATCTAACCGATCAAACCAATCTAACCGATCAAACCAATCTAACCGATCCAAGGAGAGACACCATGAAAAATGCAATCCGCAAGATGATGATCGTTCTGGCAGGGGTTTCCATAATTTTTGCAGCCGCAGGCAATGCCGCGGCCGGGGATGTGGTCAATGTGGGCGGCGTTCAGATCAGCGCGGCCGACTACATGGACATTAAGGCCCGGGTGGCCGGCGAACCGTCCGGCGACCGCGTTTATGCCAAAAAGGCCGAAGCGGTCAACGTCGGCCAGGTCCAGATGGCACGGAGCGAGTACGAAAGCGTGAAGGCCATTGTCGCCGGAAATGCCTCCGTGGCCGACGCCGTCGTCTACGCCCAGGCCCCGGAGATGGTCAATGTCGGCCCAGTGGCCGTGGACAGGGCCGAATTTGAAGCCGTTAAAAATATGGTCGGCGGTGGTCCGGTGGTCCGTCTGGCCCAACACATCCATAGCGCCCACGCGCTAAACTAATCCACTTTGTGTTTTCGACACTCGAAAAACAGGCGCGGCCGGTGATCCGGTCGCGCCTGTTTCGCTTCGGTCTTTGCTCGGCAAAATATTTTACACCCTGTAAACACCGGTGGACATACAGACGTTGCCATTTTTAATGCATATTCGCACAATCATTTGTAATCATTTGTAATTCATCGATCATTGAGGTCGCCTTTTTATGGCACAAATCCTGCGATCGCATCATTGATACCCGTCGTTTTTCGAACATGCGACGTTGGCGTCAAAGCGTGGACAATTGGATCATCGGTTTCTGCGAGGGATTTCGATACAACTGGCGAGCAGGCAAACCGTCGGTGGCTCTAACCTATTTTGCGTGTGCCGCGCCGCACGCGATTCCGCTCTTTGGCAAATGAATCGGCCGCTGGATGAAAAAATGGAAGGCTTCCGATAACCCGGGAATGAGAAGGAGGAAATCAAAAATGTTTCGAATTAAACTGCGTGAAGAGATCAAGGACTTGTGGAAATTACCCCTGCTGACGGATTACGTCAAGAAATGGGTGGAAATCACCCCGGAAAACGTTGCATTGATCAGTGCCGATACGGGCGTTTCATATACCTATCGTGAATTTGACGACATGATCACTTTGTATGCCATGCGGCTCAAGAAAATGGGCATCGCCAAGGGTGACGTGGTTGTCGCCCAGTGGCTGGCATACCCGGAATTTTTCATCCTGACCTATGCATGCCTGAGTATCGGTGCCATTGTTGCCCCCATCGATGTGCGGCTGCAGTCCCAGGAGGTCATTCGGGACATGCAAAAAGTTCAACCGAAAGTCTTTTTTTGCATGGGGAACACACCGATTCGCGATTTTCGTGAAGTCGCAAAAACCGTTCAGAAAGAAATCGCGTCGGTTCAGCACATCGTCCAATGGACACCCGGGGCCGCATCGGAAGACATCTTGGGCGGGTGCCTGAATTTTGAAACCCTGTTCGGTCGTGAAGCGCTATTGGAACTGGCAAAAGACCAGGGCCTGATCCAGGATGTTCATGACGCCTATGCGGGTCTCAACACCCGGTCACCGGCCATCATTATTTTTACCACCGGCACAACCGGCGCACCCAAACCGGCCCTGATGTGTCATGAAAACACCCTTACGAACAATGCCGTATTTTCCCGAGAAGTCTGTCTGTGGGGAACCAACAACCGCTACCTGAACTCCATGCCGACCAGCCATATTGCCGGTATCTGCCAGGGGCCCATGACCATCTGGTTTACCGGAGGAACCGTCATAACCCTCGGTATGTACAACCCGATCGGCGTTCTGGAAAAAATCCAGGAATACCGTCCCACCTGGTGGGCCGGGGTGCCGACGATGTTTCGGATGCTCTGGTCGCTTCCGGACTATGCAAAGTACGATCTCAGCAGCCTGCTTTTCATCTTATACGGTGGCAGCGCCGTGGACGTTCCGTTTCTTGAAAAAATGGCAGAAATGGCGCCAAGCTTTGGCACGGCCCTGGGTTTGACCGAAAGCAGCGGGTATTTTACGGCAACACCCAAGGGGATCCCTTTGGATGAAATGGCCGGACAGGTGGGCCAGGTGTTCCCGGAACTGGCGCCGGTGACCATCCGTCAACCGATGCATGAAGACGGTACGGCCGGGGAGGTCATGCCGGCCGGAGAAGTCGGGGAAATCTGTGTGCATGGCCCCCTCGTTTTTCTGGGTTATTATAATGACGCCAAGGCCACGGCCGGAATGATATCCAAAGAGGGTATTTTGTACTCCGGCGACATGGGCGCATTTGTGGATTACGGCGCCTATCAAGGGCTGCGCTTTGCCGGCCGGCGCAAGTTCGTCATCAAACCCAAAGGGTACCTGGTTTTCCCGGACGAAGTGTCGGCGTTTATCGCACAGCATCCAAAGGTCAAAGAGGCCCAGGCCGTCGGTGTGGCCCACGAGGTTTTTGTCGACGGGGTGTTTGCATTCGTGCAGCCAAATGCAAATGTAGACCTGACGGAAGCGGAAATTTTTGAGCACTGCAAAGGGATTGCTGCCTACAAAAGACCTTTGCACGTTTCGTTGTGGCCGGCTGACAAACCCTTCCCAATGAACCGGGTTGGTAAAAACGATGTGACGGCATTGACCGGGATGGCGGAAGAAATTGTCGAAACCCTTCGGAGCAACGGGGGGTGGGACGGCAACTGATGCGGGCTGCGGCAACGGTTCGCATCGTCGCTAAGTGCTCGAAAACACAATTACTGCGACATATCATGGATTAACCGCAGACACTCGCCGACACCCTCAGACCCGCCTTCGCTATCGCTATGGCGTGCAGGCTTTTTGAGCCGGCCGACCTGGCCGGCCCAAAGAGTTTGCCCTACGGGGCGCACGCTGTCAAAGGAGGACGCCTTCTTGCTTAGGATTTGTCGTACCCTCGCGAAACGATACGAATTTGTTTGCGATCTTTGCGGCTTCGCGGTGATAAATATTTTGGTTGCGGCTTGAGGCTTCGCCTAAAGGCGACCCCACAGGACGCCGCGCTAAGTACATCTGTGGCTAATGAAATTGGAGAAATGACCATTGACGGCAGACACCAAACGTCGGTCTGAAGTCATCCGCCGGCGGTCTGCTATCGGCGGTCTCAGTAAGAGACAGGAACACCCGTGTGGCTTTGGGGGGCGGGAACGGCATCCAAGGGAGCGGTATTATAGCGCTGCAGATTCTCCTCGATGGCCCCTCGGACGGCGGCCTGGAGCTGCTCACTGTTGGCATATGCCAAGGGCAATATAGGGTCGGAAATGACCACCCGGATCAGACCCGGATGAATATTGAGGTGCCCTTTGGGCAAGATGTTGTAGCTTCCCAAAACGGTAATGGGGACGATGGGCAGGTTGGCGCCAAGGGCCAGCATGACCCCGCCTTTTTTAAAGGGCTGAAGCCGGCCGTCAGGACTTCGGGTCCCCTCGGCATAAAAAA
This sequence comes from Desulfobacterales bacterium, assembly GCA_016342285.1. Classification (GTDB taxonomy): domain Bacteria; phylum Desulfobacterota; class Desulfobacteria; order Desulfobacterales; family JAEINQ01; genus JAEINQ01. The sequence goes on along the minus strand of JAEINQ010000009.1, from coordinate 67,167 downwards.
GGGCGCTGATACCGCCTTGAAGGGCATCGACGGCCCGGTTCAAGGTTTCGATGGCCTTTTTCGAATCGCTCCGGTCGATGTAGATGACTTTGATGAGCCGGGTGGCCAGGCCGAAAACCGGAATTTTTGACAAGGCTGCCTTACCCACAAACCGCAGGGGATTGGAAAGGCTCAGGGCAATGGCCGGTGAATCGAGATGGCTGACGTGGTTGGAAATGAAGATGTAGGATCTGTCCCGGTCAATCTTTTCCACCCCTTCGGCCTGAACGCGCACCCGGTGGGTCCGCAGAAGCAGCCAGGACCAGACCCGGGCCATGGCGTAGGTGCTGCGACCGGTCCGGCTGAACGGGGCCAGCACCAGAATCGGCAGACTGATCACCAGGGTGTAAATGCCGACGGAGGCCAGTGCCCACGCGCCCGCCACGGTGGCATGGATTCGTCCCATGCAAAAAGCCATAGGGGAATCGGCGGATTAAAGCAACCACTAAACCGTAAAAAATTGTACTCGCCCCAATCAGGCAGGATGCTTGATGTACATCACCGCCGTGGTGTCAGGGCCGGAGTTGATGGCAATGGAGGGTCCGAATCGGGCCACATAGATTTCCCGGCACGGAAAGGTCGCCTCGAAAACATCCTTGAGGTTCTGGACGATGCCTCCCTCACGGGCATGAACGATGGACAGGGTAATGGCCTGGTCACCGATGTCCTCCCGTATGGTATCGAGCATGGACAGAATCATGTTTTTCTGTTTGCCGAACAGCTTGGTGGCCACCTCAAGCTTGCCGTCGTCGAACTGAAGCACCGGCTTGATGCCGATGGCCAGGCCGAACAGCGCCTTGAATCCGCTGATTTTGCCGCCTTTTTTCAGGTATTTCAGGGTCGGCAAGGCCATGAAGTTGCCCATGTTTTCATAATCGACCCGCAGGGCCGCCAGGGTTTCTTCCATGCTCTTGCCGGTTTCAAAGGACCGGGCCGCATTGATGACCATCATCCCCAGTCCCATGCTGCAGAGCTTGGAATCGACAATCTCCACCCGGCAGTGATGGTCTTTTTGAAAGTCCTGGTGCACCTGCTCGGCGATATGGCAGGTTTCGCTGAGGTGTTTGGAGCAATGGAGGATCAGAATTTCGTCGTATTTCTGAGTGAACTGCATGTACTCCAGAGCATATTCTTCGTATCGGATCGCCTGGGTCGACTTGGTTTTGTAGGCATCGTAATTTCGGTAAAACACATCCCTGCTGATATCGATCCCGTCCCGGTGGCTCTTTCCATCCAGAATCACGGTTACCGGCAGAACCCGAATGCCGTATCGGTTGACATACTCTGCAGGCAGGTCCGACGTGCTGTCGGTCACGATCAACCTTCTCATATCGATAGTTCTCCTGTCTCAGTAAAGAATCCTGGCCCAGAGGACCAGGCATTGGTTTGTCCCTACAGGGGCTGAATCGTTGCCCCCATTTCAGTACGGAGTGACTAAAGTGAGTCCCGCCAAGGCGGGTGTCTCAGCATTGCTAATTGACTCTGACCACGCCCACAAGACGTGGATTCCTCCTGCGTATTGAAAGCTGGAATCGTCCCGGGCCTGCCGCTTCGGCATCTCCGATGCCTCGGCAAAGCTTTGGATAATAGCAAATTATCATTGAAAAAGAAAACCATCGTTCAGTCAGCTTTCAGTCAATTAGTATATCTTGATCTCAGGGGCGGCCGCCACGACAACAATCGTCAAGGGCAAACAAAAGGCATCTATCGGCTTGTTTTCATAGCTCACCAGTTATAGAATTGATGGATTGATGGATTGATGGATTTGCGAATTGGGGAATTTGCGGATTTGCGAATTGATTGATGGATTGGCGGATTGATTGATGGATTGGCGGATTGGGAAACCTTTGCACATCATAGGGGGCGAGGGACATGGTGGAAAAGGAAGCTCCGGGGAAAAAACGTCTGGGATGGAAAAGGTGGACCCTTATTGCAGCCACAGCTCTGCTGCTGGTTTACACGGTCATCGGGTTTTTCATCGCCCCCATGGTGGCCGAATCCATTTTGCCCGAAAAACTTTCCGCCGCCCTCAACCGGAAGGTTCAAATCGGCGACATTGCCATAAACCCCTTCCGGCTCACCGTGGCCATACGGGGACTCCAAATCGACGAGACGGACGACAGCCCCTTTGCAGCCGTGGACGAAATCTTCGTCGACGCCGAGCTGGCTCCGGCCCTGGCCGGCACCTGGACCCTGAGCACCCTTCGCGTGTCCGCACCCCGCGTCCACATCCTGAGAAACCGGGACGGGGGCTTTAATTTTTCCGACATGGCCCCGAAAGATGCCGGTCAAAGGCCGGAAGCCAAACCTGCGCCAGCCGGCCAGCCGGCAATGTTCAGGGTGCGCTCACTTAAAATCGATTCCGGTCAGGTGGTCTTTGAAGACCGTACCCCTACCGTCCCATTTCAAACCAAAGCCGCACCCATCGATCTTTCGGTGGAAAACCTCACCAACCTCCCCGGCGAGACCACCGGTTATCGCCTGGGACTCGCCACGGAAGCCCGGGAACGTCTGGACATTCAGGGAACCGCGGCAATATCAAGCATGCGGGCCAAAACCGATCTGACCCTGGCGGACCTGACCCTTGAAAAATACGCCGTCTATTTCAAGGAGGCCGTGGGCTTCGATCTGACGGCGGGCACCCTGGCCTTGACCGCCTCGGCTACCTTCGGGACCACCACGGGAAAACCCGATGATCTGAAACTGACGGCTGAAACCCAGGTAACAAACCTGACCCTTAAAGATCGGAAAACGGGCGGGCTGGTCATCCAGCTCGATCGTCTGGCCGTGGAAAAGGCGGCCGTGGACCTGGCCGCAACGGCCGTAGATGTCGGCGCGATTCAGGCGTCGGGGCTCCGGGTGACCGTTGCCGTGGAAGATGACGGCGACACTTCGCTTGCCCGGCTTGCCCCGAAAGGGGAAAAGGCCGAATCAGCGCCCGTCCCAACCACCCCGGCAAAACCCTCCCCCTGGCAGATCAAACTGGGACAGTTCGTGCTGGCCGATTTTTCCATGACCGCCAGCGGATTGGTTTCCGCCGGGAAACCGGCCGGGGCTGGAGACGGCGATTTTTTACCGGTGGCGAGCCTATCCCGTCTGGCCGTGGAAGGGGTCGATCTGAACCTGGGCCAGCAGAGCGTCTCGGTCCGGCAGATTGAATCGGAAGGCGGCGCCATCCAGGTCGAACGCGATCCATCGGGTCGCATCAGCCTGACCCGCCTGGCAGGCAACCCCCCACCCGCTGAAGTGCGTTCCCAAGCCGACGCACAGGCGCCCCCATCCCAGGCGGCCCCCTGGCTTGCCGGGGTCGAGACCCTTCGGATCGGCAACTGGGCCGTGACGGCAATCGACCGGGTTCCCACCGAACCGGTGCGCTTGAACCTGACCCGGATCGGACTTGATGTAACGGGTTTATCGACCCGGCCGGAAAACCGTTTCGACCTGGTGTTGGCCATGGGAATCAACGAAACCGGCGCCCTCTCGGTAAAAGGCAGCGCCGGCATCAACCCGCTCGTTGCCGATCTGGCTGTCAAAACCGACGCCATCGACATTCGGCCGGCCCAGTCCTACCTGGAGGATAAGGTCAAAATCCTCATCACCGGCGGCCGGCTCGGAAACGAAGGGCGGGTGACCCTCGGCCAGACACCCGGGGGCGAGACGGCCGTAAGGTATTCGGGCAGCGCGGCCATTGTCGAACTCGCCACGGTGGACCGCGACCGGACACGGGATCTGGTCAAGTGGAATTCCCTTTACCTGTCTGACATGGACATCGCCACCGTTCCATTAAAAGTCGGTATCGGGGAAGTAGCGCTCACCGATTTCTTCGCACGGCTGATCGTCAACGAGGATGGCAGCCTGAACCTGACCCGCGTAATGGCCCAGGAGAAAGAGACCGAGGCAACACCGGATCCGGTCAAAACCCCGCAACCGGCGACCCCGCCAGACCCGGCCACCACCGGACCGGAAATCCACATCGGCACCGTCACCTTACAAGGCGGAAGGGTTCGGTTTTCCGACCGCCAGATTCAACCCCACTTCGAGACCGAATTCATGGACCTGGGCGGCAGCGTGTCAGGGCTCTCCTCCGAGAATCTGGCCAGGGCCGATGTGCTGCTTAAAGGACGGCTGGACAACCACGCCCCGCTGGAAATCACCGGCAAGATCAATCCCCTCATCCAGGATCGGTACACGGACATCAAGATCGCCTTTTCCGACATCGAAATGAGTCCGTTCACCCCCTACAGCGGCAAATACCTGGGCTACGTCCTGGACAAGGGCAAACTGAGCCTCGACCTTACCTACCGGGTCTCCAAGGGAGAACTGGTAGCGGAAAACCGCGTCCGCTTCGATCAACTCACCCTGGGCAAGGCGGTGGAAAGCCCGGACGCCACGAGCCTGCCCATCGGGCTGGCCCTGTCGCTGCTGGAAGATCGCAACGGCGTCATCGACCTGGACCTGCCCCTCCGGGGCAACCTGGACGACCCGGAATTCAGCATCGGCGGAATCGTCCTGAAAATGCTGGTCAACCTGGTCCGGAAGATCATCACAGCCCCCTTTGCCGCCCTAGGATCCATTTTCGGAGGCGGGGAGGAGATGAGCCAGGTCGATTTTGCCGCCGGCACCGTCGACCTGGGCGAAGAACCCCGGCAGCAACTGGACAAACTGTCCGAGGCCCTCTACCAGCGCCCAGGGCTGAAGCTCGATATTCAAGGAGAGGTGTCCCCGGAGACGGACCGGGAAGGGCTTCGCCGACAGCGATTCGACGGCCTGCTCGTGGCCAGCAAGATTCAGGATCGGGCCCGAAAAAAACTTCCTGTCGTGCCCCGCAAAGAAATGGCCGTTTCTCCCGATGAGTATGACACCTACCTGGCCGCCGCCTACGCGGCCGCCGATTTTCCCAAGCCCCGGGAGGCGGACGGCCGCATCAAGCAGCTGCCGCCCGAAGAGATGGAAAAACTCCTCTACACCCAAATCGCCGTCACGGACAACGACCTGAGACAAATGGCCGCCGAACGGGCCGCACGGGTGAAGGACTATCTGCTGGAAACCGGGAAAATGGCTCCGGAACGGGTCTTTTTGAAAGAGCCCGCACCGGTGGCCGCGGAAGGGGTCAAAGAAACCGAAGAACGAAAAAGCCGGGTGGTTTTCACTCTTAAATAGAGGTCGATTGGGCCGCCGGCAGGATCGTTTTGTTGCCAGCCAAAACTCGCCGTAAAGGCGGCGCTAAGGCCCGCCGACGCCAAACGGTTAAGATAGGTTTTAAGGATGTGTGTGGGTAACGCTTCCGGAAACCGCTTCATGACGGCGGTCCTAAGCGCCCCTAAACGTCTCCAGACAGTTGTCCGCCAACAAAACGACCCTGCCGGCTCTGCAACGGAATTGAATTCTGACAGCCCCTATAACAGGCGTCTTTTTCAGGCGGTTTCGTAAAAAGCCCGAGATCAAGGCTTGCGAATCCTGAGGAATGAGGAGCACTTAGACGTGCTCCGCAATGACGAAGGGTTCGCGTAACGCAGATATCGGGTTTTTTACGGAAGCGCGCACTTCAGCCCCCGTCGGTCTGGGGAAAAGCCGCGTTGGCGTAAAGATACTCCATTTTTTCCTTGTGCCTCATCTCCTCGGAAGCCATGCGGCGCAGCATACCGGCCACCTCGCCATCGGGATGGTGGTCCGCCAGGGCCGAATAGAAGTCGTGGGCCCGCTTTTCCCGGTGGGCCGCCACCAGAAACACCTCGTGGCGGGCCATATGGTCGGAGACCTCGGGCTCGTCCAGGTATTCAGCCACTTTGTAATCCACGGCATGGCGCAGTTGCAGGGCATCGGGGCCGAGACGACCGTCCCTGTAGTCGACCAGAAAAGCCTTGTGCTTTTTCTCCTCCCCGGCGATCCAGGCCAGGGCCTCTTGAACCTGGGCATCATCGAAGCGGCCATGGAGGTCCATGTAAAAATCGTAGGCCTCTTCCTCTCGCCGGATGGCGGTTTCGATGACATCGGAAAGTTGCCGTTTGTCCATTGGGTGTCCTCCGTTCAGGGGGTGGTTGTCGATACAGTCCCTTTCAAATACGATGACCATGTAGGAAGTGCGAATTTTCCACAAGGCAAAAAGGGCTCGAATTAACGCCCCAATTTTATTTTCTTTGGGTGCTTTGTGCCTTGTGGTTCTTAACGGCTTCTAAGGAATTAGCTTCCGATGACGCCCGATAACAATATGAATTCAAAGCTGAAAAGCCACATATGGCGTCATGCCCCTGCCTCCGCAGGGGCAGGCTCTGCGCAGGCAGGCATCCAGACTCTTTTGAAATCACTGGATTCCCGTCTCCGCGGGAATGACGAACAGTTCCTTTCCTATATATGGCCGTTCGCGGCCTGAAACCGCATTTTACGAAACAAAATATTTATAGCATTTGAGCCTTTCGATTCTGACTCACATTGAGTTTGAAGATGAGGGCCATCCATTGACCCATAGCGGAACGTATTTCTGACAAATGCTATAATTGTAAAGCAGGTGGGGCAAATTCTCAACCGGCATAATGGGGTTTCCGTAAAAGGATATTGTAACCTCAACCCCATTGGGCGCTCTAAAGGAGACAAAACCAAATGATCCAAAGCAAAAAAGGAGGCCAACATGGCTATCGATAGAATGGTAATGGCATTTGCCGGCGGCTTCGTGCTGATCAGCGTGATTCTTTCCCAGCTTCACAGCCCCTACTGGCTCTTTTTCACCGCCTTTGTGGGCGCCAACCTGCTTCAGGCCGCTTTCACCGGATTCTGTCCTCTGGCCAAAATTCTTAAAGCGGTGGGGATCAAGCCGGGGGTGGCATTCAACTAGTTGTAAGCGTTCACAGGGCACCGCATCTGCTTTGTTCCCGGGCATTTGAAGTACAATAGAGTACGTCTGCATGCCCGGCGCCTCGCATCTACAGCACCCTGTAAACGCTTAGGCATGCCCATCCACTTGCGGATGCAAAGCGCCCCCTGCCGTTATCGGCAGGGGGCGCTTTGTGTTTGGGGTGGCCACAATCGAGCCGCTGAACCGTTTCAATTCGAAGTCGGAATCCACGTCCTGTGGCGTGGATTCTTTACTTTTTGCGCATCATCCCCCAGAGCTGACTGAGAAGCATTCCGCAAAACATCAGACCGCACCCCACCAGTCCACGGGTGGACAGGGTTTCACCGAGAAGAAGCCAGCCACCCAGAGCGGCGAAAACCGATTCCAGACTCAACAAGACGGCCGCATGGGCAGGATGGGCCGACTTCTGGGCCACCACCTGCAGGGTGTAGGCAATCCCCACGGACGCGATGCCGCCGTAAAGAATCGGCACCGCGGCCCGGCCAATGCCAGAAAGGGTGGTGGTTTCAAATACCAGCGCCGTCAGCAAACTCAGGACGGCACAGGCCGAATACTGGACAAAAGCCAGCCGCAGGGCATTGATCCGAGGGGAGAACCGGCCAATGACCAAAACATGGCCGGCCCAGAAAAAGGCGCCGATCACCTCCAGCAGGTCGCCGAAGGCAATGGTGAGTGCTTCGTTGACGCTGAGCAGGAAAAGGCCCGCGGCCGCCAAAATGGCCCCGCCCCAGTTTCCCAGGCTCGACCGCTGGCCGAAAAAGAGACCAAGAATCGGCACGATGACCACGTAAAGGCCGGTGATGAACCCCGCCTTGCCGGCCGTGGTATAGACCAGCCCCACCTGCTGCAAAGAGGCCCCCATGAACAGGGCGATTCCGGCCATGCCGCCGCCCAGAACGATGGTGCCAAGGCCGGACGGTGGGACGGTTCGCGCCACCCGGGCCTCATCCTCACGGGTCAGAATCATCAACGGAATCAGGCAAAGACTGCCCAGGGCAAAACGGATACCGTTGAAAGCAAAGGGGCCCACATGGTCCATGCCGACCCGCTGGGCCACGAAGGCGAACCCCCATATGGTGGCGGTCAGCAGAAGGCAGCCATCCGATTTTAAGGTGTTATGGGCCAAAAGCGCCGTCTCCTTCAGGTCGTCGTCCCAGGGCCATGAAACAGGCGGGGACCATAACCGCCGCGACAACCCGCGTCAAGCCCTGTTTGCCCCCTGGCTCAATCGGCCACAATGCCCGTGCCGCAAGGATCGCCGGCCGGTCCGATTTGACAGGGCGTTGTCGAATCCCTTATCCTTTGCCTGGACTTGTTTCATGTTTGGTGGCCGACCCCAAACACTCGCCCCCATGTCCGCTGACGCAAGGAGAACCGTTGCGCCGCATTGTCTTCAAATTTTCAATCCTGGCCGTCATGCTCACCGGCCTTCCCCTTGCAGGGGCGTTGATGGCCGACCATCCGGCGGCTCGCTATCTCGAATTTCCGCCACAAACCGCCTACGTCCGGCACGCTCCCTTTTCCTGGACGGCCTTTGCCCTTTATGGCGGTTTCATTCTTGCCGTGATCGCCGGCATCGCTTTTCTGGCCCGGCACAGCCAGCCCGAAACGTTTCCCAAACACCGGCTCCGGCCGTTTCCCTGGTGGGGATGGGCAGGGGTGGGCCTGGGCGCCGGGACCTGGATTCTGGCATGGACCCGTTTCACCTGGTTTGCAGCGCTGCAGCCCCATACCTTCTTCCCCCTGTGGCTGGCCTTTATCATCACGGTCAATGGCTTGGGATTCCGTCGCTCGGGCCACGCCATGATCATTGACCGGCCCCGGTTCTTTCTCGCCCTGTTTCCGGCCAGCGCCGCCTTCTGGTGGTTTTTCGAATACCTCAACCGGTTTGTCCAGAACTGGTTTTACACCGGCAGCAATTACAGCCCCGGCCTCTATTTTCTGCTGGCCACCCTGAGTTTTTCCACGGTCCTGCCGGCGGTGCTGGCCGTTCGGGAATGGGTGTTTGGCGCGACCTGGCTCCAAACCCGTTTTGCCGGTGTTCGGCCCCTGGCCCCCTCTCGCCCCAAGGCGCTTGCCGCCGCCATTCTGGCCGTTGCCTCGGTCGGCCTGGCCGGAATCGGCATTTGGCCCGACCTGCTCTTTCCCCTGTTGTGGGTCTCTCCCCTACTGATCCTGGTCAGCCTTCAGGCCATGGCAGGCGAGCCCCATGCGCTGTCAACCGTTGCCATAGGTGACTGGCGGCCCGTGATCGCGGCCTCCACAGCCGCACTGGTCTGCGGATTTTTCTGGGAAATGTGGAATTTTTTCTCCCTGGCCCGGTGGACCTACCAAGTCCCGCTGGTCCACCGGTTTCAAATTTTTGAAATGCCAGTCCTCGGCTATGCCGGTTACCTCCCCTTCGGCCTCGAATGCATGGCCTTGGCCGGCCTGGTGGAGACCCTGATCGATCCTTCCCGTCCTGCTGCCCACCCGGAATCCTGATGGTGCTGAGAAAAACGACTGAGAATTTTCAATACTCAAGTGTGGTATCGCTACGCTCTGCCAATTTAAAAAGGCTAATAAGGCAGAATTCCTTACTTGAAAATTGAGCCTTTAGCCCCTGTAGGGGTGTCCTGAGGTCACCCGCTCTGCGGGTGGCGTTTCACTGGAACCCTTGACCCCTCGAATCCTTGGATCCTTCTGAAAGGTTATGCCCCAACATATGGAAATTGTTTGTTGACACATAACAACATGTTGTAATAGTGATTAACGAATAGCGGGGTTTTATAACGTTTGCCGCTCATTCCGACCTTGACAACCACGCATGGCAGGCATCATTCTCGTTGGCTCTTGACGCAGGAGGCCGGTCAAGGCAGGCCCTCTTTCAGGGAGTTGCTCATGTGCCGCGGCAAGGATAGGCGAATATGGGTTTGAACATCGGATTCGTCTCGACCCGGCTGGCCGGAACCGACGGGGTCTCCCTGGAGGCCAGCAAATGGGCCGACGTTTTAGAAAAAAGCGGCCATCCCTGTTTCTGGTTCGCAGGACAACTCGACCGACCCGCCTCGCAATGCTTTCCGGTCCCCCAAGCCCACTTTCAGCACGAGCAAAACCTTGCCATCAATGCCGGCATCCTGGGCAAAAAACGGCGCACCCCCGAAGTCACCCGGGCCATTCACGACCTGCGAGCCCTTCTCAAGCAAGCCGTTCACCGATTCATCACCACCTTTTCCATTGATCTGCTGGTGGTTGAAAACGCCCTGACCATCCCCATGCACATTTCCCTGGGCCTGGCACTGACCGAAGCCATCGCCGAGACCCAGATACCGACCATCGCCCACCACCACGACTTTCACTGGGAGCGGCTGCGCTTTTCCGTCAACGCCGTCGGCGACTACCTGCGAATGGCCTTTCCGCCCAACCTGCCCAATATCCGGCATGTGGTGATCAACTCCGAGGCCCAGGAACAGCTCGCCCTGCGGGCCGGCATCGCATCAACCGTCATTCCCAATGTCCTGGATTTCGATCATGAACCACGGATCGACGCCAACGGCTCGCAGGCCTTTCGAAAAGCCATGGGGCTGAAAAACGGCGACCGCCTCATTCTTCAACCGACCCGGATCATTCAGCGCAAGGGGATCGAACACGCCATTGCCCTGGTACGCCAACTCAATGACCCCAGGAACAAGCTGGTGGTTTCCCACGAAGCCGGCGACGAGGGGATGGAATACGCCCAGTGGCTCAAGGAATACGCCTGCGAGCACCGGGTGGACCTGCGGCTTGTGACCACCCGCATCACCGACCCCTGGACCGGAAACGGCAACGGGGATTGCTCCCTTTGGGACATTTACCCCTATGCCGACTTCATCACCTATCCGAGCCTCTACGAAGGCTTTGGCAACGCCTTTCTTGAGGCCATTTACTTTCGAAAGCCCATGCTCATCAACCGCTACGCCACCTTTATCCGTGACATCGAACCCCTGGGATTCGATCTGACCGTCATGGACGGATTCCTGTCGCGAAAGACCGTGGCTGCCGTCCAGGAAATTCTCGACACCCCCCAACGCCGCCAAAAAATGGTCGACCACAATTACACCGTCGCGGCCAAACACTACTCATACAAACTGCTCCGGAGCCAGTTGAGTACGGTGCTGGGCAGATTCTTCATGGATACCGAGCCGCTTCAGGCCCCGGCCGAAGAAACACCCACGACACGGCTGCCACCATGCCGAACGACCGTGGCCCGGTTTGACAACACCCCCTCCTGCGCCGTCGCCTCCGGTTGATGTCACCGCCCTCACAAATATAGGGGACATTCTTAATTGATTCTCGTATTAAGCCCTCCCAGGTGGTCATATTCATAATTACAGTGACGTATGATTTCATTAACCGCCGACATCCGCAGACTTTTTTGGGACCGGCCGACCTGGCCGGACCCAAGAGGCCACTTTTCAGGGCTATGTTTTCCAAAATGACATGAGTCGAAAATCAGAGGTGTCGGTGCCTGTTTTACGAAAGCATCGGCATTGTATCACCACATAAAACAGACGGCCCGCCGGCTCAATGCCGAATCTCCGGTGCCTTGCGGTTCACCTTGGGCGGCACTATGTTCAACGCATGCAAAAGATCGGGAACGGTCACTGTGGTTAAAAAACGACTATTGAGAGACGGTCTTTATCGGAAAGAAGGAAACATGCCGTTCGTTCGAATGAAAGGCCTGCCGGGAAAGGTTTACGTGCCCGATATCCGGAGAGAACCCGGCAAACATGGCTGCCCCGACTGCTACCGGTGCCAGCAATGCAGCGACGACCGCTGCCAGGTCTGCGTTGAATCCAAAGCAGACAGGCTTGGCGTAAACGCCTGCGGGGGAAAAAGGGCGGAAGGCGACAACAAGGCAGAGGGAAGCGCTCAGTACGACATGGGAAAACAGTAAGGAAGACTGGCCCAAAGGACCGGGCTTTGGTTTGCCCTTGGAAGGGGCTGGGTTACCGGCCCCATGTCAGTGTGGAGTGACTAAAGTGAGTCCCGCCAAGGCGGGGATTCCTACTGCGAACTGAAACGGTTCAGAACGCCGATTTGCCCGCCTTCCGGCGGGCCTGTTCGACCTGGGCCGCCGCTTCTTTCTCGGCACGAACCAGATCCTTGAGGTTCTCGGTAAAATAGAAGGCGATTAGGTATTCCGGATCCCCGAACCGGTCCAGGGAGGATACCGCCGACAGCACATCACCGCTCCGGCGCCAGAGACGGTAATGGGTGTCGGGGTCGTTCTTGGCTTCGATGGTCTCGGGTGGACCGTATTTTTCCGTCAAGGCGGCCAGAATCTCCGACCCGGCCTGGTTGGCGTGAATGCGGAACACCAGGGGCCTTCGGGTGGAACCGTAAAAAACCAGCTGAACAAGGTTAAAGGCCGGGGTCTGCTTTACGGGGTAGCGATAGGTCAGGCGGACAATGTCATGCTCACGCCGTTCCCCGGAGGCGGGATTCAAGTCCAGGTTCAGGCCCGCCAGTACCGGAAGGTGGCGATCCATGAACCCGTCATCGGACAAGGTCAGATCAAGCAGGCCCCGGCGCTCCTCGGCCACCGACCCCAACCGGTTGGCGAGCGGCTCCCGAAGCGCTTCGGTGAGCGCGGTGTTCACCCCCATGTCCAGAAAGGTGAAGCTCTCCGTCCGGGTCACGACGGTTTGAACCGGTTCGTCACTGCCGCAGCCCAGCAGGGCAAGCACCGCCCAAACCAGAGCGATTGCCGAAACCATGGGAAGATGAAATAACCGTTCTGGCCGCATGGACCTGTTCCTTTCCAGAACCTGTTGAGGGAATTTCGAACTTTAGCGCATTTCAAACTTGTCAGCATCGCCAATTGACTCTGACCACGCCCACAGGACGAGGGTCCTGCTGCACATTGAATTGTAACCGTTTATATCACACTTGGCGCGCAGGGTACAGACGCCGCGGATCTTAACGGTTGCCTTGGCCACGGTTTTTCAGGTAAGAGCCTCGTTACCGCCAAAACCACAATACGGCATTGGGTCGAACGCTTCAACCGCTGGGTTTCAAAAGTAACGCCGCAAAGAACCCTGGCCCCTTAAAATTGGTTTCAAGGAAAACACCCCAGGTGAAGCCTGTGATGAATCAAAACAAACCCGGCGCCATCCTCTGTCCGTCCTGTCGCCGGCTCGTCGCCATTGATGAATCCCGCTGCCCCCATTGCGGGATTTGGAAACCGTCAGGATTTTTTCGCAATAACCCGTTGACCCGGGTCCTTGAACAACCGCGGACGCTGATCCGGTCCGTGATCGTTCTCAATGTCGCCATGTTCGCGCTCAGCCTGCTTTTCGGCCCGGGTGCCTTTCGCCTGAGCCTCAACCCCCTGACCCTCTTTTCGCCCGACAACGACATTCTCCTGTTGCTGGGAGCCACCGGCACGATTCCCATCGACCGGTTCCATCGATGGTGGACCCTGCTGTCGGCCAACTATCTTCACGGCGGCATCCTGCACATTTTTTTCAATATGGCAGCCTTCAGCCAACTGGCCCCATTTATGATCCGGGAGTACGGCCCGTACCGGACCCTGATCGTTTACACCATCGGCGGCGTGGCCGGCTTTGCCATCTCCTACTGGGCCGGGGTCCGCTTTACCATCGGGGCATCGGCGGCGGTCTGTGCCCTGATCGGCGCGGCCCTGTATTACGGCAAGAGCCGTGGCGGCAGTTACGGACAGGCTGTTTATCGCCAGGTGGGCGGCTGGGCACTGAGTCTTTTCGTCTTTGGACTGATTGTACCGGGCATCAACAACTGGGGGCACGGTGGCGGCATGGCCGCGGGCGCTCTGCTCGGTTTTCTGCTGAGCTACCAGGAACGCCGACGGGAAAACAGCTTCCATGTCATGCTGGGCCTTTCCGCCGTCCTGATTACCGTCCTGGTCCTTGCCTGGGCCGTGGCCACCGGCGTCTACTACCGGTTTTCCTAAAATTGACGATTCCGTAAAAAGCTCGATATCTGCGTTACGCTTCTTCCTTCGTCATTGCGGCGTACCGGCAGTACGCCTCATTCCTCAATTCGGCAATCCGTCAATTCCCCAATCCGGCAATTCGGCAATCCGTCAATTCCCCAATCCGGCAATTCGGCAATCCGACAATTCCTCAATTCCTAAATTCGCCAATCTCATATCCCATACGCCAGTGTCACCATCATGGTCAGTGCCATGACCATGGCCATGAAAACGCAGTCCAACAGTCCAGAAAAAAGGCTTTGCATCCGGTGTTCCTCCTTTTTTGAAATCGTCCCAGCAGCCCGCAAATAAACAAGGATCAGGCTGTCAGCGGTGGTCATGGTAAAATGCCTGGGCCTCCTCCACGGTGTCAAAGAGGATCCAGTCCCGCCAGATCACGGCGTTGCCGGTCCGGCGGGTCCGCTGAATCGTGGTGCTTCCGTGGTACTCCAGAATGTCTTCCATGGATGGAGCCGCGTCTTTCCTTTTCATGGGTCACCTCCCGTGAATTCGATCCGTTTCAGGCCATGCCTGCCCCAGAACCCGGCAGGCCCACGTTTCCCATCATCACCGCCAGGATACCGCCGGCCTGTGACAGATACGGTCACACGGTCGGCACTTTTTTTATTTTTTTTGAACCGCCGCGCGCCGGAGTTGCAATCGGCCGCCCACCCTGTTAGCAATCATTTGAAGTGGAAAACCGAACCGGAGAGGAGACCCATGGCAAGAGGCGAACAACTGGGGCGACAGTGGCAGATCATTCAGCGGCTGATATCGGCCAACCGGGGCATTTCCGCCCAGGCCCTGGCCGAAGCGCTCGACTGCCACCCACGAACCGTTTACAGGGATTTGGAAGCGCTTCAACTGGGTGGGTTTCCCCTGACCACGGAGCGCATCGACGGCAAACACCTGTGGTCGATTCTCGAGACGGTGCGCCGCCAGCCGCCCATCCCCTTTAACCTCACCGAGCTCATGGCCCTGTATTTCAGCCGCGACATGTTAAAGGCCCTGAAAAACACCGTCATTTACGAATCCCTGGAGTCTCTCTTTGCCAAGATCAAGGCCACCGTCAGCCCCCAGACCCTGGCCTTCCTGGAAAAGGTCGAAGAGAGCCTTCAGGTGGCGCCCGAACCGTACAAGGACTACGGCCAATTCCGCGACATTCTCGCCACGGTCAATGACGCTGTTTTTAACCGTCGTCACGTGGAAATAGCCTATGGCGCCATGAACCGCGGCAAGATCACCCGCCGCCGGGTGGCGCCGTATAAAATCTGGTATTACGACGGCACCTTCTACATCATCGGCCATTGCCGGCTGCGCGATGCGGTGCGCATTTTCGCCGTGGACCGCATTGCTGAAATCGAGTCCACCGACGAGGCCTTTGAGATCCCCGAAGGTTTTGACCTGGAATCCTTCATGGCCGGCAGCTTCGGCGTCTTCGTGGGAAAACCCGAAGCGGTGCGCATTCGTTTTGCCCCCGAGGTGGCCGGCTACATTCGGGAAAAGACCTGGCACGCCTCCCAGCAGATCGAGGAGAAGCCCGACGGCGCCATCGACCTGCTGGCCCGGGTGGCGGTCACCGATGAATTCAAGTTCTGGGTGCTCAAGTGGGGGGCGGCGGCGACGGTGCTGGAACCCGAATCGCTAAAGGAGGCCGTGGCCAGGGAAGCGGCGGCCATGGTGGCCAATTACGGTGTGCAATGAGTTTTGATGGATTCTCTAATCATTCATAATTCAGGCACTATGAGAATCGAAAAAGAACGTCTTTAAAATGACTTATTTTTCCTTCGTGGCATACGATCCCTTCGTCTTTGAGCATTTCTATTTTTTTCCGTATCGCGGCTCCCGATGTCTTTCCTTGAAATCCCCCAATCCGACCGGATGTGGCAACAACCCGGTGTCAGGGAACTTCGGGCGCAAAAGGGTTTCTTCGCATGGCCTGCCCGACCGCACGATATGCTCTGGTTTCCAGGGCATTGGCAATTTCTTTATAGGTCGTTACGCGCCCTTCAGGCACCGTCCTTAAAAGATCGTACACTTTATCGGCAAAGGCCTTCATTTTTCCCTCCTCATTTGCGGTTTCATTTTATCTCCACGGGCTAACGATTCGCCGAGCGGTCCGGGAGCAACACACCGATACCGATCAGATCACTTGGATTGATCATTGAACAGAGGGTTCTTTTTCCCGACAACCAGAAAATGCTTCGGCAGTTCATTGTAAATTTCTACCTGTTCAAATCCGGCGGTGGCCAATTGGTCGCCAACTTGTTCCGGCAAAAGCCGTCTTTCCGCCGGTGGCCCTTCCGGCATATCGGTTTTTTTCCAATCGACAATGAAGATTTTTCCATCGGGTTTCAGTAGCCGGTGCGACTCTTCGAGCGTCAGGGCGGGGTTGTCCAGTTCATGATGGACGTTAATCATAAACACGAGGTCTGCGACGCCGTCGCCAAGGGGCACGGCGTGTTCTTCGGTTTTCACGGGTACAATGCTGGGATGGTCCGGTGAAATATTTTTTGGCATCGAATTTATTTTCATTCATAACGCTCGATCTCCTCAGTTCGCAAATAATAGCGTGCTGCAAAGATCAGCATTTTGATATAGCGTGTCAAATCTCAGTCGAAAGAGGTAAAACAGCCTCATCCGCCCGCAAAGCCTTTGCCCGCGCTGACGGCTGATACCAGGATTTGCCCCCTTTTCCATTTTACCGGTACACATCCTCATGGCTTCCGACATCCAGCAGGATGATTTCCCGGTCGGAAATGACAATGGTCAAGGTGATTCGATAGCTATCGGTGATGCTGATTGCCTGAACGCCTTTGAGCTTGCCGCCAAGGTGATGGTAGGCCAGATGGGGGGCAAACGGATCTTGGGCCAAGTTGTCAATGGTGCGTGCAAAGCGGCCCTTTAGTTCCGGATGCTTCTTCAGGAATTTGCGAGAACGACGCAAAAAATGCTGAGTCGCAACAAGCGTGAACATTACGCTTCATCCTCGCTCTCAATGGCGTTCAAAAGCTCCTTGGCCGAAGCAAAACGGCTCACCCTGCCTTCCCTGAGGTCTTCCAGCGATGCACGCACCCTTGCCGTGTACGCCTCGTTCTGCGCCTCGATCAATTCCCGATACCGTGCTTCAGAGAGCACCACGTACCGGGGTTGATTGTTTTTGATGATATGGACATCGCCTGTTTCAATGAGTTCATCCACGGCGGTAATGCCACGTCGTTTGATTTCCTGAGCTGGTATGGTGTTCATAAGCCGCTCCTTTTCATACTTGATTTAGTACTTGTATCGGTATCTGTAATAATACATACTGAGAATCGAAAATCAAACCAAAAAAATTCATGGGTTGCGGAATGGACGGCCTGGAAGCTTGCAATGAACTCATGTTTTCTGTTACTCGGGCCGGTCAACGCATGAAAAGCCTTGGGCTGGGGATAGATTGGGTCAGGCGGAGGATGGCCTCGGTATTCCCGCGCAGGAGTTCCTGACGACCGCCGGCCGTCGCAAATGCCAAGACAAGGGCAGGGACAAATTGCCCCTCCCCTTGGAGGGCTTTTCCCAAAGCCTGATCTGGCTTGAGCCTTTTCTCCCAATAATTGGCAGGCTTGGCGAAATCCGTCTTTTCTATCTTTCGACCCCCAGACGACTCGTTTTATCTCATCGCCCGCATGAGGCGTCGCTCTGCGAGCTATGCCCCACAAGCCGCTTAAGGCGCAACGAACGCCAAGAAATCCTGTTAGCGGAATCGAGTCCTGTTCTGGCCGAACAAATAATCCGTGTCATCCGCGTCACCTGTCGGGCATAGCCGAAGGCGACGCCTGATCCGTGCCAGAAAAACTTTGCGATTGGGGTGATCCTCTATTTTTCCAGGATCCGGGCTATCCGTTCTTCCCGTTCCCGGTCCGAAATGTACGGTTTCATCCTCAGGCTGAGGATTTCAGCCTCGCGTTCTTTTTTCCTGGCAATGGCTTTCGTTGCCTTGGCAATGAGATCATCCAGATCACACGGTTTCGTCAGATAATCAAAAGCGCCAAACTTCATCGCTTCGATGGCAGAATCGATTGTCGCGTGCCCCGTCATCATGACGACCTCGATGAGAGGGTGTTTTTCCTTGATGATTTCAACCAGTTTAATGCCGTCAAGATCGGGCATTTTCACATCCAGGACAACGACATCAATGGCGCCACCTTTTTCCAGTCGATTCAGCGCATCCATCCCGGAAAAAGCACAATCGACCCCAAAGCCCCGTTGATGCAAACGTTGGGCGATCGTTTCGATGAGCTCTTTTTCGTCATCTACCAAAAGGAATGTGAACATCTATTTGTGCCAAATGTAAAATTTACTTCTAAGGTCTTTCCAATCTTCATGACCATGTTTAGGGAATCCATTAATTTCAAATGTTTATGGATGCCTGCCCCTTCCTGCGAAGAGGCAGGCTTGCAAGCATAACAGGACCTGGAACTTTTTACGAGTGCATCAAGTTTCTGCTTTTGACCTTTGCGCCGTGGCGTCTTTGAGTGAAAAAGAACGGTTGACGAGACCTCTATCATCGTATATCGTCGTTTTACGATTAAAGGAGGTCCATTGCAGGATATCGCCGAGATTAAAAACAAAACCGCTGCTGCTGACGAACCCCTGGATACCGACACCTTTGCCGCCCTGTGCAAGGCCCTGGGGCATCCGGCGCGGATCCGCATTGTGGAACACCTCAAGGCGGAAAACCGGTGCATCTGCGGACAGATCGTGGATATTTTGCCCCTGGCCCAGTCCACGGTGAGCCAGCACCTGAAGATTTTAAAGGACGCCGGGCTGGTCCGCGGCGAGGTGGAAGGCCCACGGACCTGCTACTGCCTCGACCTGGATCTGCTCAAGCGATTCAAAAAAATGGCCGCCGTCCTTTGACGGCCATTTAAACGCGAAAACATCTCAGACAGGATTGACATGATACACAGGCTTTTGCCCTGACGGCCGGAAGCCGGCAAGGCAAGAGCGTATCGCCTTCGGCGAGGCGACGGCAACAGTTAACTGAAACCGAACAGGCTGATTTGGTGGCATTTTCCGCGAAGCGGACAGAATCATTTGATCCCGGCTTCCGGCCGGGTCAAATAGGTTTTCATCCTGAAAATCCTGTTCATCCTGTCTGAATTGAAAGCATTATGAAAGAGCTAAAAACCATGGACCCAACCCCATTTCCCATGGCCCCCAAGGCGGCCGAAGACAACGGCTTCGCCAGCCAGGAGGCCTCCTGCCGCGGCAGCTCCCCGATGCCGGCGAGCAGCCCCCATGAACGGGCGGGCTACCGCCTTCGCCATTTCGTGGCCGATTTTCTCGACACCCCTGCCGGCCCAGTACCGGTGGTTCACACCGTTTTAAACTGCTGGGATCTGGCCGGCACCGTGGGTGCCCGGCTCGGGGTAAACCGGGACCACTACCCCGTGGCCCCCGGGCTTTACGCCGTGGGAAAGCCGGAACCCGAATCCCCGGTGCTGGTGACGGCCAATTACAAACTCAGCTTTGACACCCTGCGCCGGAAGCTGGACAAAATCGGTGCCTGGATCCTGGTGCTCGACACCCGGGGGGTCAACGTCTGGTGTGCCGCCAGCAAGGGGACGTTTTCCACGGCCGAGGTGATCCGCCAGGTCGAACGGACCGGACTGGACCGGATCGTCTCACACAAAAAGCTGGTTATGCCCCAACTCGGCGCCACAGGGGTCAGCGCCCGGGAAGTCAGAAAAGGGTGCGGATTCGAAGTGGTATGGGGTCCGGTGCGGGCATCGGACTTGCCGGCTTTCCTGGGTGCCGGAATGAAGGCCGATCCGGCCATGCGCCGGGTCACCTTTACATTGAAGGAACGCCTGGTCCTGGTCCCCGTGGAGCTGAGTTTCCTGCCAAAGCCGGCGTTTTGGATCCTAATCGCCGCCTTTCTCCTCTCCGGGCTGGGGCCGGGGCTGTTCAGCGCCGGGGCAGCCTGGCACCGGGGGTGGCTGTTGGCAGGGGCCTGTGCTGCCGGCATAGTCGCCGGAACCGTGGTCTCGCCCGCGCTGCTCCCCTGGATTCCCGGCGCCGCCTTTGCCTTTAAAGGCGCCGTTGCCGGCCTGGCAGCCGGCGGCGGGGTAATCTGGGCCATGGGGGTTCCCCTGACCGGCCTGGCCGCCTTGGCCCTGCTGCTCTGCACCGCGGCCCTGAGCTCATTTCTGGCCATGAACTTTACCGGATCGACGCCGTTTACCTCGCCTTCCGGTGTTGAAAAGGAGATGCGCCGGGCCATTCCCCTTCAACTGGCGGCGGTTGTCGCCGCCGTAGGAACATGGATCGGCTCTGCTTTTGTGTAGAAAACCAAAGGGTTCGAGGGGTCAAGGGGTCGAGGATTCAAGTGAAAAACGAACCAACCCCGGCTCCCACACTTGACCCCTCGAATTTTTGAATCCTTTTAAACTGAACGGCCCAAGGGGCCGAGGATTCAGGGGACAGACAACGCGGCCCCGGCTCCAACACTTGAACCCTGGGACCCTCGAATCCTTGAACCCTTTTAAAGATTACCCCCATGAAACCCATGCGATATCTGAAAAACGTCACCACCTTAACCCTTGATGCCGAGGCCTGTGTCGGCTGCGGCGCCTGCCAAACAGTTTGCCCCCGCGGCGTGCTGGCCCTTGAGGAAAAGCGGGCTGTCATCATCGACCGGGACGGGTGCATTGAATGCGGGGCCTGCGCCACCAATTGCCCCACCCTGGCCGTTCAGGTCACCCCCGGGGCTGGTTGTGCCGCCTATATCATCTCGTCCTGGATTCACGGCCCGGAAAACGCCTCCTGCGGCGGTGACGGCGGATGCTGCTAAGAACAGGCTTGTCTCCCCCGGGCCAAAGGTCTATAAGAAGCGTCCATCGACCGCGCCGGTTTTCGATCGCCGCCAGATGTGGGCAGCGACATTTCCCGGCGCCATGGGGAGACGACTGTGGACATCTATTATGTGGACGGAACCTTCGTTGCAGCGGATGAGGCGGTGGTGCCGGTCAACGACCTGGCTCTGCTGCGCGGCTACGGCGTGTTTGACCTGATCCGGACTTACAACGGCAAGCCTTTTTTCCTTCAGGCCCATATTGATCGGCTGATTCACTCGGCCGGGGAGATCGGCCTGCGCCTGCCTTGGTCCGCGGACGAACTGACCGCCATTGTCCTTGAGACCCTTCGGCGCAACGCCCACCCGGAGGCCAATCTCCGCGTGGTGGTCACCGGCGGCCCCAGTCCGGATTTCATGACCCCCCAGGGAAAACCCCGCCTGTTGGTCCTGGTCACACCCATCCCGAAACTCCCCGCCCAATGGTACAGTGAGGGGGTACCCATTGTCACCGTGGTGGTGGAGCGCTACAAGCCCGGCGCCAAGAGCATCAATTACATCCCGGCCACCATCGCCCTGAAGACCGCACGGGAGAAAGGGGCCATCGAGGCCCTGTACATCGACCGGGAAGGATTCGTTCTGGAGGGGACCACCAGCAACATCTTCGCATTTTTCGGAGACCGGCTGATCACCCCCGGTAGGGGGATTCTCTCGGGTATCACCCGCCAGGTAGTCCTGGACATCGCCGGGCGTCACTACGCCATCGACATTCGCGACCTGTCCCTGGAAGAGATGCTGGCCGCTGACGAAATATTCATCACCGGAACGAACAAGGGCCTGGTGCCGGTGGTTCAGGTGGATGATCGCGCCATCGGCGATGGCAGGCCTGGAAACCGGACGAGGACCATCATGGCCGAAATGGAAAAATACACGGCCGGATACACGGAGGCAGGATAACTCGTGGCCGACACGCATGAAGGGGGGCTGTCAGGTCATCGACTGGGTATGATGCTGGAGGAGTTCGTCCAGGGCATAAGAGTGGCCGGGCCCCAGGGCAACGAACTCGACACAGCAGCGCCGGACGGTTTCGCTGGTGCTGGACTTACGCGGCTCAATCTGAAAATCACAACGGGACCGCACCGCGACGCTTTTCATCAGGACGGGCTGGTTGAGCAGGAAAATATCCAGGTCAGCCCGGTCCGAAATGGCGCCGGCGTCGTCCACATATCGAAAAGACATGCCGC
Source organism: Desulfobacterales bacterium (assembly GCA_016342285.1). GTDB lineage: Bacteria > Desulfobacterota > Desulfobacteria > Desulfobacterales > JAEINQ01 > JAEINQ01. Next base: position 45,226 of record JAEINQ010000009.1, on the reverse strand, counting down.
CACGGCTGATGTCGATGATCTGCCCCAGCCGCGGGGTATCGCTGAGAAGCACGGCAAACGCGTTGCCCTGAATGGCAAAGCGTTCGTAACGTCTTCTTTCCGATTCATTCGGGCCCAGGGGGGCCATGGATAAATCTCGCGTTTAGGTTGAAAACATGTCTATGGATTCCACATCAGAAAAGAATTAAGCCATCTCATGTGGTATGTCAATTGAAATAAAGGGCTACATCTTGTGGGACGTACCGGGGCGGGACATGGCCGGGTTCATCCGGCCACAAATTTCTATTGATTTTCCCTGCGGAATGATCAATGTCTGACTCTTTCCAACCCGCTACGGCGGCAATGGCCAAAACTGGAGGATCCATGGAAATGTCGGAAGACTTCACGGACACGCCCGACGAGGAAGAAAACGGCACGGACACGCCCGATGAGGAAGAAAACGGCGGGGAAAGCTTTGCCGACCTGCTCGATGCTTACACTTCGGGCATGAACGAAGATATTCAGGTCGGAGACCGGATCAATGGAAAGATCATCTCCATCGGCCGGGACACGGTCTACCTGGACACCGGCACCAAAGTCGACGGCGTGGTGGAAAAAGCCGAACTGATGGATGAGAAAGGGGAGGTTCCCCACCAGGTCGGCGACCTCCTGGAACTTTACGTGGTGGCCTGCACCGAAAGCGAGATCCGCCTTTCAAAGGCCATGTCCGGCATCGGCGGACTGCATATGCTTGAAGACGCCTTTGCCAACAAGGTGCCGGTGGAAGGCCGGGTCAAGGAGGCCTGCAAGGGCGGATTCAACGTGGAAATCCTGCAGCGCCGGGCCTTTTGCCCCATCAGCCAAATCGACCTGAAGTATGTCGAAAACCCGGAAGACTATGTGGGTCAGGTCCTGGAATTTCGCATTTCGCGGATCGAAGACCGGGGCAAAAACATCGTTATCTCTCGAAAGCAGCTCCTGGCCGAAGCCCAGGAAAAAAGCAGCCGGGCATTTTTCGCCACCCTGTCCGACGGGTCCATGCTCAGCGGCACGGTGGTGCGCATCCTGCCTTTCGGCGCTTTTGTGGAACTGGTCCCGGGGGTTGAAGGCATGGTCCATATCAGCGAACTGAGCTGGACCCGGGTGGAAAGCCCCGAGGAAGTCGTGGCTGTCGGCGACACGGTAACCGTCAAGATCCTGAAAATCGAGGAGGGCAAAAAGCCGAATCAAAAGAAAATTGCCCTGTCGATCAAGCAGGCGTCGGGCGATCCCTGGGAAACGGTCGAGGGACGGTTCAAACTCGGACAGAAAATCGCCGGCAAAGTTCGTCGCCTCATGGGTTTCGGGGCTTTCGTTGAAATCGCCCCGGGCATCGAAGGGTTGGTTCACATCAGCGAGATGAGCTATACCCGCCGGATCAACAAGCCCGAGGAGGTCGTATCCGTGGGCGAAACCGTGCCGGTCATGATCCGCGAAATCGATGCGGCCCGAAGGCGCATCTCCTTGAGCATCAAGGAGGCCGAAGGCGATCCCTGGCTTGAGATTGGCGAACGATTCAAGGCCGGGCAGCGCCTGGACGGCACGGTGGAAAAAAAAGAGGCTTTCGGCCTGTTCATCTCCCTGACCCCGGGCATCACCGGACTCATGCCCCGATCGAAAATGTCCCTGGCCACCGATGCCGCAAAACTGGAAAACAGCCGCCCGGGCGACACGGTGAAGGTGCTCATCGAGGAGATCCACCCGGACCGGCGCCGAATCACCCTGGCCCCCGGAGATGCCGAAGTGGCCGGCGAATGGCAACAGTTTGCACCCGCAACCGAAGACCGTCCCATGGGTACACTGGCTGAAAAGCTTCAGGCCGCCCTGAAAGACAAAAAATAACCAATACCACCATATCGCTATGGAGAAGGACTGCCAATGACCCCGAAGCAGATTTATGACCTGATCATTATCGGCGGCGGCCCCGGCGGCCTCACCGCCGGCATTTACGCCATGCGGGCGGCCTTGAATACCGTTCTTATTGAAAAAGGGGTCCCCGGCGGACAGGTGACCATGTCCGATGAAGTGGAAAACTGGCCGGGCACCGTGCACATCGGCGGCGCTGAACTCTCCATGCAGTTCGCCAGCCACGCCCAGTCCTACGGTCTGGAGGTGTTGGCCAGGGAAGTCACGTCAGTCGAGCCCGGACTGGACGTTCACACCGTCCGTCTGGACAACGGCGACAGCTTAAAGACACACGCCCTGGTCCTGGGTACCGGGGGCTACCCGCGAAAACTTGCCATCCCCGGTGAAGACGACAATTACGGCAAAGGCGTCTCCTACTGTGCGGTCTGCGATGGATTTTTCTTTCGAAACAAAACCGTGGTGGTGGTGGGCGGCGGGGACAGCGCCACCGAAGAGGCCCTCTACCTGGCCAAACTGGCCAAAAAGGTCTTCATCGCCCATCGCCGCGACGCCCTTCGGGCCAGCATGCTCCTGCAGCAGCGGGTGAAGGCCGACTGCAATATCGAAGTGCTCTGGAACACGGTCCTGACCGCCATCGAGGCCGAGGACGGGGGGGTAGCCCGGGTACAGCTCAAGGACACCGTCACCGGCCAGCAGCGGGAAATGCCCACCGACGGCGTTTTCGTTTTCATCGGGTTTGTTCCCAACAACGGAATCGTCCCGGCCGGCGTGAAACGCAATACCGAAGGATATGTCATCACCGACCGCCGCTGCCAGACCGCCATTGACGGCATTTACGCCATCGGCGATCTTCGGGAAAAATACGCCCGCCAGATCGTCACCGCCGCCGCCGACGGCTGCACCGCGGCCCTGGCTGCCGCCCACTATGTGGAAACCAAGAAGGCTGCCAGCGCGGATACCTGCGTTTTGCCGGAGTAACCGGACGCCCCTATCTGCCGCGTTTTTTGCAGTGTCGAAATCGGGGGCGAACACCGTTTGCCATCCAGCGCTGTTGTTTTTCGATTTTGATCCCAATTTCGATTTGGATAGTCGGCCCGCGACCCACGGGCTGTCCATCCCCGCCCCTCGGCCCCTCGAACCCTTCTTCCCAATGGCTGAAAGTTGACGCCCCCGGCAAACCGCATTACCGTAGGTGATATTCGACCGAACAGGAGCCAGCCATGAATATTCTACAAGCCCGGGACCTGACCAAGACCTACCGCATCGATGGCCGGCACCTCACCGTGCTGGAGGACGTTTCCCTCTCCGCCCGTCATGGGGAGTTTCTCGTTGTCTCCGGAGCCAGCGGCAGCGGCAAATCGACCCTGCTCAGCCTTCTTTCCGGCCTGGACAAACCGAGCCAGGGCCGGGTCTTTATCCAGGGAAAGGATATTACGGACATCTCCGAAGACGATCTGGCCCCCTTTCGCAACCGGGTTTTTGGATTCGTCTTCCAGTCCTTTCATCTGATCCCGTCCCTGAGCGCCCTTGAAAACGTCATGTTTCCCGCCGAGCTGGCCAACGACCGGGATGCCGAAAAGAACGCCCGCGATCTGCTGGAACGTGTGGGTCTGGCCGAACGTGGGGAAAACTTTCCCCACCAGCTCTCCGGCGGCGAAAAACAACGGGTTGCCATCTGCCGGGCCCTGGTCAACCGGCCCAAAATCATCTTTGCCGACGAGCCCACGGGAAACCTGGACTCTGAAAACGGCCGGTCCGTGCTGGAACTGCTGTTGGACTTTCAGCAGGCCAGCCAGACCACCCTGGTCCTGGTCACCCACAATCCGGACATCGCCAAGCGTGCCGACCGGGTGGTGGTCCTGGCCGACGGCCGGCTGGCCCGTGGAGCCGATCATGGTGCATAGCCGCCTGATCCTGCGCCAGTTGGTGAGATCGCCAAGCCAGGCGGCCATCTTCGTGGTCTGCGTCAGCCTGTCGCTGATTACCCTTGTGGCCCTGAACGGATTTTCCGAAAGCGTCGATCGCCTCACGGCCCGAGACGCCCGCCAGCTCCATGGCGCCGACCTGATTTTACGGTCCCACGCCCCTTTCGCCCCGGCCCTGCAAAACGCGGTAAAGGCCCTGGAATCCAGCAAACAGGTGAAAAGCGCCCGGCTGCATGAGTTTTATTCGGTGGTTCGAAACGCGGCCCAGGACCGGTCACTGCTGGCCGGCATCAAGGTGGTGACCCAAGGCTACCCCTTCTACGGCGAGGTGGTCCTCGCCTCAGGGCGGCCCCTGCATGAAGCCCTGATCCCCGGGCGGACCGTGGTGGAAAAAGGGTTGCTGGAACGCCTGGGGCTGATCATCGGCGACCGGTTGCGGGTAGGGCGACAGCAACTGATCATCCAAGACGTGGTCCTTTCCGAGCCTGACCGTCCGGTCCGATTTTTTGCCTTCGGTCCCCGGGTCTTTGTCGCCGCCGAAGACCTTGAGGCCCTGGATCTGGTCTCTAAGAACAGCCGGGTCCACCACACCCTGCTGCTCAAGGTCCAAGCGCCCGGCAACATCGAGGCCCTGGCCCAGGGGCTTCGGCTGGCGGCCCTGCCCGGCCAGGAGAGGGTCAACACCTTTCGGTCCGCCGAATCCCGGATCAAACGTTTTTTCGATAATTTCATGTTTTTCCTGAACCTGATCGGGGTGTTCGTCCTGCTTCTTTCCGGCATCGGCATTCACAGCACCCTGACCGCCTTTCTCAGGGAAAAAGAACACACCATCGCCATCATCAAGGCCGTAGGCGCCACCGGCCGCTTCGTGACCGCTCATTTCATGACCGTGGTGCTGGTCCTGGGGCTGGCCGGAACCTTGATCGGAATGATTCTGGGCGTGGCGCTACAGAGCTTTTTACCGACCTTGTTCGCCGGACTGCTGCCGCCCAACCTGGAGGTGACGATCTCCGGCCGGGCCCTGGCCGAAGGCGGGATCCTGGGGCTGGGCGTGGTGGCCCTTTTCGCCTTTTTGCCCCTGTACCGACTCAAGGATGTCAAACCGGCCCTGATCTTTCGAAAGGCCGAAGACTCCCCCTCGCGGAAAAAAGCCTATTATATTTCGGTATTGGCCATCACCGCTTTTTTTTTCGCGGTGATTCTGCGCCTGCTTCAGGACGCGGCCATGGGCCTCTATTTTCTGGCCGGCATCAGCGGGTTCATCCTGCTCACGGCCGCAACGACCCAGGGCCTTCTCGCCATGCTTCGGCATGTTCGACCACGGTCCCTGGCCCTTCGTCAGGCCCTTCGCGGCCTGTTCCGGCCCCGTAACGCCACCGCCCCCATCATCGTCACCCTGACCGCCTCCCTGGCCGTCCTCTTCACCATTCACCTGGTGGAAAAGAACCTGGACGCCACCTTTATCCGGGCCTATCCGAAAAATGTGCCGAACCTTTTTTTCATCGACATTCAGCCGGATCAGGTCGAGCCCCTGACCACGCTGATCGGACAGAAGCCGGCCTATTTTCCCATCATTCGCGCCCGAATCCGCACCGTCAACGGACGCCCCATCGATCCCGTGGCCGAGCGACAGCGCCGGGGGGACAACCTGGCCCGGGAGTTCAACCTCACCTATCGCGACCATCTGCTCGAAGACGAGGAGTTCATTGAAGGCCGCACCCTGTTTCAAGACAATGCGCCCGGGATTCAAGTGTCGGTGATGGACACCGTGGCTGACATGGCCGGCCTGAAAATCGGAGACCGGGTCGGCTTCAACATTCAGGGCGTGCCCCTGGAGGCGAAGGTATCGAGCATTCGACGGCGACTCAGCCAATCGATCCGCCCGTTTTTCTATTTTGTCTTTCCCGAACCGGTGCTCAAGAAAGCGCCCCATACCCTGTTCACCGCCCTTCGCGTCGACCCGGAAGCGATCGCCACCCTGCAAAACCGAGTCGTGGCGCAATTTCCCAATATCAGCGCCATCGACGCCACCCAGACCCTGAAAACCCTGTCCCGGGTCATGGATAAACTCTCCGGCATCATTCGGTTTTTCGCTCTTTTCAGCACCGCCGCCGGGCTGCTCATCGTGATCAGTTCGGTGTTGGCCACGCGATCGGCCCGGATCCGGGAAGCGGTCTATTACAAGGTCCTGGGCGCTAAAAATCGATTCGTCCTGGGGGTTTTCGCCCTGGAGAACTGCCTCATCGCCCTGATCAGCGCCCTTCAGGCCCTGGTTTTGTCCGAGGCGGCCAGTTATCTGATCGGCACCTGGAAACTGAACATACCGGTCCAGCCCTTTTTGCTCTCCGGCCTGGTCATGGTCGGGATGACCCAGATCCTGGTCATCGGCACGGGTCTTCTGGCCAGCCGGTCCATTTTGGCCCAGAAACCCGACGAATACCTGCGCAACAGCCAGGAGTGAGAGCCTCCCGCGGAGGGGGTGGCATTAGGAGTCCCTCCATATGAGGGCTTAATGTCCAATATCCAATTCTCAATGTTCAAGACGGTATTCTGCCATTTTTAGCCTTTTTTAAATTGGCAGAGCGAAGCGATTCCACCGTTGAGCATTCAATTTTGAGAATTCACAGGGGTTGTTCGAGCCGACATCGGCAAAACCTGTCGGGTCCACCACCATAAGTGGCGGCCTTATTTCAAAGGAAACATCCATGGGACACCGAAAATGCCTGATATTCGCCTTGATGGCCATTCTGGGCCTGCTTTCGACCGCCTGCGGAGAATCCCAAACCGCCGCGCCCACGGCACCCAAAACGGCTGAGCAGACCCTCTGGGAAGGGACCATCGTGGCCATGGGCGACAGCCTCACCGCCGGCCTGGGGGTCGCCGAAGCCCGTGCCTATCCGGCAAGGCTTCAGGCGCGGCTTGAAGCCGACGGATACCGCTACCGGGTGATCAACGCCGGCGTCAGCGGAGAGACCAGCAGCGGGGCACTCTCGCGCCTGGACTGGATGCTCACCCTGAAGCCGGACCTGGTCATTCTCGAAACCGGCGCCAACGACGGCCTGCGGGGAATCGACGTGGAACTGGTTCGCCGAAACATCGACACCATTGTCTCAAGGCTTCAGGAGGGGGGGGTGACGGTGGTGATGGCAGGCATGAAAATGGTCCAAAACATGGGAGCAGACTACACCGGCACCTTCGAGGGCATCTTTCCGGCTGTGGCAGCGGCCCGGAACGTCATCCTGGTCCCGTTTTTCCTGGAGGGCGTGGCCGGAAATCCGGCACTGAACCAGGCCGACGGGATCCACCCCACGGCCGAAGGTTACGCCGTGGTGGTCGACAACCTCTATCCCGCCGTTCGAACGGCCCTTGACCGGCTTCGGTCGGCTCCCCCGAAACCAAGCGGCAAGGAGTAAGCCTCCACCCGCAAAGCAGGTGGCCCCCAGAAGGGGGGCTAACTGCTCAATATCCAATTCTCAATGGCCGACAAATGAAACGGCATAACCCATTGACCCTGACCTTGCCCGGAGGACAGGAATTCCTATTTCATATCAGAACGGCCAGAATACCGGGATGAGCGCCGTCCCCATCCCGATCACCAGAATGTTCAGGGGAATCCCCAACTTGAGATAATCGCTGAAGCGATAGCCGCCGGGGCCGTAAACCAGCAGGTTGGTCTGGTAGCCGATAGGGGTGGCAAAACAGGCGCTGGCGCCGAAACAGACCGCAACAATGAACGGTTTGGGGTCGAGCCCCAGTGCCAGTGCCGTCGACACGGCAATGGGCAGGAGCAGCACCGCCGTGGCGTTGTTGCTCAGGAGCTGGGTGCTGAGGCTGGTCAGAAGCAGGATGCCGCACAGGACCCATGTTGGTGAGGCACCCGTGAAAAGCGAGAGAAAGGCATCGGCGTAGAGTTGGCTGGTGCCGGTCTTTTCCATGGCCGCCCCCAGGGCGATGGTGCCGGCGATGAGCATGAGGACATTGGCCTGCATGGCCCGGTAGGCGTCGCGAAGCTGGAGGCAGCCGGAAAGGATCATCAGCACGGCCGCGGCCAGGGCGCAGACCATGATGTCGGCCAGACCCAGGGTAGCCGCCCCCACCATGGCGGCGAAAATCGCCACGGCCCGCCCCGCCTTTTGCTTCAGAACAATCTCATGGTGGACGTCCTCGATAACGATGGTGTCGGTCTGGCGCCGCAGCCCCTCCAGTTTGTCCAGGGGGAGGGCGATCAACAGAATGTCGCCGGTTTTGAGGCGAACGTCGTCGATCTGCTTTTCGGTGTAATGGAGCCCGCTTCGCTTGATGGCCACGATGCGAATGTCCGGGTCCCGACGGACGGCGGTATCCACGATCTTCTCCCCGCGAAGGTTGGACTGGGGCGGGATGATCAGTTCCACCACCAGCGTCTCCTTGTCCCCGCTTTTGAAGCTAACCCCCTGCTCGACCAGCGGCAAAAGAACGCTCTTGCTTTCCAGCAGCGCCACCAGATCGCTGGCAGACCCCTTGACCAGGAGCAGATCGTCACCGGCCAGGATCACCGGCTCACGGCCGGGGTAATGGATATGGGAATACCGGATCACCTCAAAGATCTCCAGGCCGGGATAGTCTTGCCCAAATGCCGCCAACGGCTCGGCCCCGACGAGTGGGCTCTCCTTGGGAACGGCCAGCTCAGCCAGATACCGGCGGTGTTCGCTGTCGCCGAGCTCGCAGACCGGTGCGGCCATGCCCGGCATGATCCGCGGTCCGATAAAATAAAGGATCACCATGCCGATAACGGCAATGGGCACCCCGAGCCGGGAGAGCTCAAACATGCCCAGAGCCCCGTAGCCGCGGGCCGCGCTCAGGTTGCTGACGATGATGTTGGTGGAGGTGCCAATCAGGGTACAGGTGCCGGCCAGGATCGAGGCGTAGCTCATGGGGATGAGAAACTTGGACGGGCTCAGGTCGAATTCACAGGTCAGGCTCAGCACCACCGGAATGAACAGAACCACCACCGGGGTGTTGTTGATGAACGCCGAGGCTATGGCCACAATGAGCAGCACCAAAAGAAAGGCCCGCTGGGTATTGCCCCGGGAGGCATGAATCACCTTCTGCCCGATATAGCCCACGGCACCGGTGCGCATCAGTGCCCGGCTGATGACGAACATGGACCCCACGGTGACCACCGCCGGGCTGGCGATGCCGGCCACCGCCTCGGACGGAGAGAGAAGGCCGGCTGCCATGAGCACCACCATAATCCCCATGGCGGTCAGGTCCACGGCAATGGCTTCCGTCATGAGCAGAACCAGGGTGACCACCAGCAGTGCCGACACCAAAACAATCTGCATCACTTGACCTTTCCATGAATCCCGAGCGTTTTTCCCTTTTCCCTTTTTTGCCGGTACCGACAAGAATACCGGTCGAACCGCTCCAGCGTCAAGGCATTTGGCCAAACGGTGTTTCGTGCTATTTTCATTCCATTGCCACGCGCATCAGTAAGGGACGGCAAACAAATGAACCGCACCCAGAAAAACAAGTTGACAACACTCAACTGGTATGACAACAGACGTCATACACCTTCAATGCCCGCATCAAAGATCGACGATTTGAAAATCAAGCCCATATGGGGAGAATTCCATACAGGTTAAGCCTTTTGTATCGAAGACGTTCCCGCTTTCTTGGGCCCGATCGACGCTTACCGCGGAAAGGACAGATAGCCCATGGGCAACTTCAAATCCCTCAAGAAGCCGCTTTTGTCCCGGGAGGTTCAACTGGCGATCAAGCAGTCGATCCTCGATGAGCGATTCAAACCGGGTGAGAAGCTCCCCTCGGAACGGGAACTGGTGGAACAGTTCCAGGTCAGCCGGGTCACCGTCCGCGAAGCCTTGCGCAATCTGCAAAGCATCGGCATGATTGCCATTCGCCGAGGTGTCAAGGCCGGTGCCTACGTGGCCGAACCCAACGCGGACCAGATCACCGAAAGCCTGCTGAACCTCATGAGCCTCGGGCGAATCGACTATTCCCACCTGATTGACGCCCGCCTCTATATCGAACCCCGGGCCGCGGAAATCGCTGCCAAGTATCGAACCCAAGAAGATATCCGGCGTCTCAGGGCGGTGCTTGAACAGGCCGAGCAAATGGTGGATCGATCGCGAAAAGAAGCCCGTCTGCTCAACGTCTCTTTTCATTGCGAAGTGGCCAAGATCACTGCCAATCCCATCATCATTTTTATCACCGAGTCGATCACCCAGTCCTATTCTGCGCTGATTATCGAAAAGACGCATACCAAAGTCGGCCGGCCGGCCATTCAACAATTCATTACCGGGCACCGGGCGATTCTCGAGGCTATCATCAAACAGAATTCGGCCGAAGCCTATGAAAAAACCCGCCGCCACCTGTTGGAAACCTATGTCACCTACTCCCGCGTCGCACCTGACGAATGCGCGCAGGATATTGATCAGCGAATCAAACAGGATTACGCGTTGTAATCCGACACACTGAAACCGCAAGGAAGGAGGAGACTATGAGGGGAGCACACCGATGGATCGTCTGTTTGGCGATCACCATGATCACCGCATGCTGGCTGACAGGCTGCGTCACCACGGGAAAGGCCGCCAAGGATGAAGGGCTTGCCCAGAACATTGCCTATGAGGTGGCCGATTCCGCCAAGATCACCAAGGTGGCCTATTTCTTCAAGGACTACAAAGGGGCCAGCCGGTTGCATATGGAAATCGGCATTCAGAATATCTCCAGCGAAACCAAGCGCTTCCGGGTCAACATCTTCACCCCCGACGGCGCCTCCGGCGGCGGCTTGTATCCTCGCAAGGTCAAGGGGGATGTCACGGGCGTCGAGGCCGGCAAGGAGATGGTCCAGGTCTACCCCATGTATTACGACAAATTGCCCACGGGATTTACCATTGTCGTTCGGGAGTTATCCTGATCCTACGCCGGTCATTATCCTGACCGCACACCGGTTATGCCTTAGCGAAAAGGAGGAAATCGCCATGATTAAAAAAACGTCCACGATTCGAAAGGCCGCCCTGATCAGCACGGTTCTGCTCAGCCTGGTGGCATTGACCTTCACCCCGGCCTCGGCCATGAAGTTTTTGTCCTTCGGCACCGGAAGCCCGGCCGGAACATACTATTTTCTCGGGGCCGGATTTGCCTCGATCATCAACAACAACGTGCCCGGCGTCCGGGTCGCCGCGGAGTCCACCGCGGCTTCAACGGAAAATGCGCGCCTGTTGATTCGCGGTGAAATGGAGATGGGCCTGGCCTGCATGGGCACCCTCAGCGACTTAAAGGCCGCGGGCATGGACGTGGACCAGATCCGCCTGGTTGCCGTGGGCCATACCAGTGACACCCACTGGATCGTCCGCAACGACTCGTCGATCAAATCAATCAAGGATTTCAAAGGCAAGGTCATCGGCGTGGGGCCGGCGGGCAGTGCGACCCTGAACATCTATTCCAAGAAGCACTTGAAAACCGGTTGGGACCTGGAGTTCGATGATTTCTCACCCAAATACATCTCCTTTTCCGAAGTGACCCGGGGCCTTCGGGACCAGACCATCGACGCAGGTCTCATTGCCGCCGGCGCGCCCCTGGCTTCGGTGATGGAACTGGCTCGGGATATCCCCATCCGGCTCATCGAAGTTGAACCCGAAGCCCTTAAACGGCTGCGGACCGCCCACAGCAATGTGGTGCCCCTGATCATTCCCGCGGGCTCATACAACGGCATCGACAAGGATGTGCATACCTACACCCTTCCCCAGATGTGGTTGTGCCACAAGGACCTTCCCGAAGACCTGGTTTACCAGATCATCAAATCGGTCTATGAAAACGCCGAAGAGAAAAACGCCATTCACCCGCTGGCCAAAATGTACAACATCGAAAACGCCTTCCGGGGCACCCCCGGGGTTCCGGTCGGGTTTCATCCCGGGGCCATAAAATATTACAAGGAAAAGGGTATCTGGGACAAACGGGAACAGTATTACGAGTAGGCAGACAACGTAGCCCTGCATCGCCCGGGCGGGGGCCTCTCGCCCGGGTTTGTTTTTTTCCATAGACTGGTCTGACCATAGACCCGATATGTACTTTCAGGCAGAGGGTGCCTGTTTTTCCGCGGGGCATTCACATCCGGTTCGGGGGCCTGGCCCCCATCATCCGAATCAACCGGCCGGCTCGACACATAGGCAGGCCGAACAGGGGTTGCAAGCGCCATGAATATTATAAACGAAGAGCCAAAATCGCAAGTTCCCATGTTAGTCCGGGTCATCGCGGTCGCCATGAGCCTCTATCAGCTCTATACCGGCATCTTTCAGCTCACCGCCATGAACCAGCGAGTCACCCATGTCTCCTTCGCCCTAGTGCTGATCTTCCTCTACTACGGATTCGACCAGCAGAAAAAACAGAAAATCGCCTGGCACGGATACCTGGTGGCCGGAACGGTTCTGGCCCTGGGCGGCTACGTTCTGGCAACCTGGTTCAAGAAAATCGGCGCCTGCGGCATGTGCCCGCCCTGGTACGAACTGGCCATGGGCACGGTCTTTATCCTACTCTGCATCGAAGCGGCCCGCCGGACCCTAGGCTGGGTCTTTCCCATCATTGCCGTCGTTTCCATGATCTACGCCCGGTTCGGGGAAATGCTTCCCGGCATCCTGGCCCACAAGAACTATCCCTTTGAACGGATTGTGGGCAATATGTTCATCACAACGGACGGCATCTTCGGCATGCTGGCCGGTATTTCGGCGACCTATATTTTCCTGTTTATTCTCTTTGGGGCCATGCTGCGAGCCGCCGGCGGCGGTGAGTTTTTCATCAACCTTTCCTTTAGCCTGTTCGGACATGTCCGCGGCGGTCCCGCCAAAATCGCGGTGGTGGCCTCATCCCTGTTCGGCATGCTTTCGGGTAGCGGTACGGCCAACGTCGCAGGCACCGGCCAGATCACCATTCCCCTCATGAAACGGAGCGGCTACGAGAGCCACTTTGCCGGCGCCGTTGAAACCGTTTCCAGCGCCGGTGGGCTTCTCATGCCGCCCATCATGGGCAGTGCGGTCTTTATCATCATGGAGGTGCTCGGCGTCAACTACGTGACCATCATGAAAGCCGCCGGACTGACCGCCGTGCTCTACTATGTGGGTCTCTTCCTGATGATCGACCTGGAGGCCCAGAAGATGGGCATGGTCGGCCTTCCCAAAGAGGATCTGCCGGATCTGAAAGAAGCCTTTAAAAACGGCTGGTTCTTCCTGATTCCAATCTTCGTGCTGATCTTCTTTCTGGTCTATTCCAAGGTCTCGGTCACCCGGGCCGCGTTCTGGGCCACCATTGCCATTCCCCTTGCCAGTTTCTTAGGCGGTGCAAAACACCGGATGTCCCCGCGGCAGATCCTTCAGGGGCTTGAAGACGGCGCCATGACCGCCTTGCCGGTGGTGGCGATTCTATCCCTGGGCGGCGTGGTGCTGGGCATGATCACCCTGACCGGACTGGGCCTGATGATGTCGGGCCTTCTCATCAAGATGTCCGGAGGAAGCTTATTCGTTCTGCTGCTGCTGACCATGGTGGCTTCGATCATTCTCGGCATGGGCGTCCCCCCGGTGGCGGCCTATATCGTTCTGGCGATTCTCGTGGTACCGGCCCTGATCCGGCTCGGGGTCTATCCGCTGGCAGCCCATCTCTTTGTCTTTTATTTTGCCACCATCGCCGGTATCACGCCGCCCATGGCGCCGGACGCCTTCGTGGCCGCCGGCATTGCCGGGGCGCCCATGATGCGCACCGCCTTTACGGCCTGTCGCCTGGCCCTGGTGATCTTCATCATTCCTTACATGTTCGTCTACAACAATGCCCTGCTGCTGGTGGGGAGCCTCGACCAGATTCTCCAGGTCTGCGTGACGGCCTTTTTCGGGGTACTTGCCCTGGCCTGTGCGGCCCAGAACTACCTTGGCGGCCCCCTGACGCTGCTTACACGGCTGATCATGTTCGTCGGCGCAGGGTGCCTGATCTTTCCGGGGTGGAAGACGGACCTGATCGGCCTGGCCATTGTCAGCGTGATGTTTGCGATACGCATCCCCGATACCTTGCACCGCTACACCATCGGCCTGTTTCGCAGGAAAGCATCGGTGTGAGCCAAAAAAAGGAGGCTGCAATGGGCGGTTCGTTCATGGCTGAAATGACCTGGGAAGCCTTTGGCAAGGCGGTTGAAGCAGATCCGGTCGCGGTGATTCCCATGGGGTCAACGGAGCTGGAAGGGCCTCATCTGCCCCTGGGCGTCGACACCATCGTGGCAGACGGCGTGGCCCGACGATTGGACGGTGCGGCAGGGATCATCATCGGTCCGACCCTGCCCATCGGCTACTCCAAATGGTTCATGCCCTTTCCCGGCACCATTACCCTGGAGACCGAAACCCTGGTCCGGGTCCTCACGGAATATACCCGGAGCCTGATCGACCACGGTATCCGCCGGTTCGTTTTTCTCAATTCCCACCGGGGAAACAACGCCTGCGTCGAATCGGTGGCCCGAACGCTGGTGGCCGACCATTCGGTCCGGGTGGCCATGCTCAGCGTCTGGAAACTGGCCAACGACCTTTCGGCCGTTGCCGACCGGTCTATTGAAGAGGGCCGGTTCACCCATGCCGGCGAGATCATGACCTCGACGATCATGGCGTTGGCCCCGCACACCGTCGTTTCGGACCGCATGGGGTCCGAAAAGGTGAAATCGCCGCCCAACAGCACTTTCAAGGTCAAAAACTCCCTGGGGGAAACCGAATTCAAGGGGTCCGTCCAGACCGTCTACCAGGACATTCGGGATGTGACCGATTTCGGCACCATGGGAGACCCGGGGGCGGCATCTGCCGCCAAGGGAGAGTCGATCATCAATCGGATTGTCGAATATACAAAAGATTTTTTACAGGAATTTAGAAAGCTGGCCCTGACTGAGCCAAAGAAATCGGAGCGGGCATGACGAAAACCCCTTTAACGCTGGAAGATCGCCTTGTCGACCATCTGGTCGACACCGGCTACGAAAATCTGGACACCGAAACAATCCGCTGCTGCAAAAAGCTTCTCATGGATACCCTGGGCGTGACCTTTCCCGGCAGCCGGGCTCCCGGCAGCCGGGAAACCGCCACCCTGATGAAAGAGTGGCAAAGCGTTACCGGTGCCTCTGTTCTGATTCACGGATTCACCGCGCCGCCGCCCCTGGCGGCCCTGGCCAACAGCACCATGATGCATGCGCTGGATTTTGACGACACCCTGGACGCTTCGGCCCTGCACACCTTTGTCAGCGTGCTGCCGGCGGCCCTGGCCGCCGGACAAGCCGGCACCGGCGGCACCTGCACCGGCCGGGACCTGATTGCCGCCCTGGTGTTGGGCGTAGACATGGTCTGCCGCATCAGCCTGGCCATCAGTCGCCCCCTTTCCTGGATTCGGACCGCCACCTGCGGCAGCTTCGGCGCGGCGGCTGCAGCCGGCAAGATTCTGGGACTGAACCGGGAAGGGCTGTTCGACGCCCTGGGCATTGCCTACAGCCAGACATCGGGAAACGCCCAGGGCCTGGTCGAGGGTCGCCTGGTCAAACGGATGCAGCCGGGCTTTGCTGCCTCGGCCGGGGTGACCGCCGCTTTTCTCGCCCAGCGCGGCATCACCGGAAGCCGGCAGTTTCTCACCGGACCCTATGGGTTCTACCCCCTTTATGAAGTCGGCGCCTTCGACCCGGCACCGGTGGTTGCTGCCCTGGGTGAGCACCAGACCATTTGCGACCTGAGTATTAAGCCCTACCCGAGCTGCCGCATGACCCATGCGTCCATCGATGCTGCCCTGGCGCTTGGGGATCGCATCAGCGACCCCGAAACCATTGAACGGATCGAGGTGTCGGTGTCGTCCATGGTGGCGGAAATGGTCGGAAAGCCATTTAAGATCGGACCCAATCCCCAGGTCGATGCCCAGTTCAGCATCCCCTATACCACGGCCTGCGCCCTGGTGCGCGGCAGCGTCTTTTTGGGAGACTTTGAAGGGGGCGCCATCGGTGACAATACCATCAAACGCCTGGCAGACCGGGTCCGGGTCACCGCCGATGCCAACCTGGCGCCCAAAGACATCCTTCCGGCCGCCATGACCGTGACCCTGGCCGACGGACAGGTCTTGACCCATTATGCGCGGGTTCCGCTGGGCAATCCGAAAAACCCCATGAGCGACCAACAGGTTCGCGAAAAATTCAACCGCTGCCTGGAGCAAAGTGGGCTATCCATGACCGGTGCCACTTCCGGGGAACTGATCCAGATGATTGAGAACCTGGAGGAATTATCCGATATTGGCGAACTGGTGCGGTGCATGGTCTGCGCAGACACAGGCATCTAATACACACCTACAGGACATGGATTCCACCTTCCTGAAAAAGGACACCCAACCATGACGGTAAAGGCGCTTTTCGATGCCGGGGCTCTCCGATACGATACCAATCGGCGTCAGGTGATTTTTTGCTTCGATGACTTTTACGGCACCTTGCTGGATCTGGTTCCGTTCGGCCCCCCGGAGCGATTCTCCTTTCTGGATCTGGGCGCTGGCACCGGACTGGTTTCCGCCCTGGTGCTGGCGCGGTTTCCAAACGCCGAGGCCCATCTGTTTGATGTTTCCGAAAAGATGCTGGAAAAGGCCCGGGAGCGCTTTGCCGACCGGACCAATGTTCATTTCTATGTTGGCGATTATGACAACCAGGCCCTTCCGGGTCGCCATCAACTGGTGGTTTCGGCCATGAGCATCCACCACCTTTCCGATGGGGGCAAACAGCGCCTGACCGCAAAGATTTTCGATGCCCTGGTCCCCGGCGGCTCATTCGTTCACGCCGAACTGGTGCTGGGCGCAACGGCAAAGACCGAAGCGCGTTACCAGCGCCACTGGCGCGACCATCTGTTAAAAACGGATATCGGCAAAGACGAACTGGCTCGCATTGCCGAAAGAATGGCCTGTGACCGGCCCGCGGCCCTGGACGACCAGCTCGCCTGGATGCGCGAGGCCGGATTTGCCCATGTGGACTGTTACTTCAAACACTACAACTTTTCCGTCTATGCGGGAATAAAACCGGAAGCGGCCTGACCCTTTGGCGGCTGGCCCGAAGCAAGGTTCAGCCGGCAGCTCGTTTTCCGACGCGGAGGTAAAAAAGGCGATGGACATCGATTTAAAACAACTCACCAAGGACCTGGCAGCCATGGTCGGCAAGGAAAATGCTTTTAGCGACCGGCCCACTGCCCTGGCCTATGCCAAAGACACCATGCCCTGGGACGTCGAAGCTCACCACATGCCCTATGCCGTGGTCCGACCGGCCGATGCCCAGCAGGTTTCAGCGATCTTGAAATACGCCACCGGGCGAAAGATCCCGGTGCATACCCACGGCAGCGGAACCTCCCTGGTGGGCCTCGGCCGGCCCAAGACCAATGCCATTGTCCTGGACACGGCCCGCATGCAGGACCTGGCCGTATTTCCTGACCGCGCATATTTCGAGGTCGGTCCGGGCATGCATATCGGCAAGCTCCGCAAGGCCCTGGCGCCATACAACGCCCTTTTGCCGGTCTTTCCCGGCAGCGAACCGGTGGCCACCATCGGCGGCTCCATTGCGGTCAACACCAGCGCCCATGCCGTCGATGCCAGCATTGGCAAACCGGGCGACTACGTGCTCGGCATGGAGGTGGTGCTCCCCACGGGGGAGATCCTCAATACCGGAACCGAATCGACCCGCAAGCCGGCAGGCATTGAGGCAACCAAGTTTCTCGTCGGCTCCGAGGGCCTGCTTTGCGTGATCACACGCATCCGCATGCGCCTGGTTCCCCTGCCCCATACGACCAATATCGTCGCCTACTACCGAAGCACAGAAGAAATCATTGATACGGTGATGGCCATGTACCGGGATGGGTTGCCGACCCCCATGTTTTTCGAATATCTCGATGAAAAGTCCTCTAAAATCGGGTTTGAAGCCGTTGGACTGGCCCCACCGACCGGGGCTGTCGCCATGATTCGCATGCATTCGGCCACCCGGGTCGGATGTGAAGAAAAAGCGCGAATTTTTCTCGAATTCTTAAAAAAGACCGGTCCCATCGAGGCCCGCATCATCACCGATGATGACGAATGGGGGAAAATCTGGAGCAGCCGGGCCGAAGCCGGCAACTACGTCTACCGGCTCGGCTCCACCTTCGGCAGCGAAGTCACGGTGAGGGTGGACAAGCTAAAGGATGCCTTTCTTGAAGCCAAAGAGATCATCCTGAATCTGGACAGTGTCCAGGGAAACGAATTTATCTCCTTTGGGCACATTGGCGCGCCGACCATTCACGCCTATGCCTTTATCCCCTCCAAGGATATCTCAAACGAGGTCAAAAAGGCCGTGACCCTCGAAGTGCGGGACAAGACCGAGGCCCTCAACGTCAAATATGGCGGATGCGGCGGGGAATGGGGGCTGACGGCCCAGCGGGCCGGGTTCCTGGGAAAAAAGTACGGGCCCGCTTACACCGACTTTCTGGTTCGATTGAAAAAAACCTTTGATCCGGAAAACATTCTCAATCGAGGAAATCTGGAGGGATGGCTGTGAACCGTGACGCATCGGACCGAGAAAGACTGCTTGACGAGATCGCCAAGTGCCGATCCTGCCGGTTCTGCGTCGATGTCTGCCCGACCTACCAGGCTTCGGGCGGCGTGGAGAGCGCTTCGTCCTTCGGACGCCTGCAGATCATCAAATACCTGCTGACCGGCACACTCGAATTCGACGATTCCCTGACCTACTGCCTTTACAGTTGCCTTCAATGCGGCCGCTGTGAGGTGATGTGCAAGAGCAAGGGACAGCACCTGGATATCTGTGAAATGATTCAGCGTGGCCGCCGCCTGCTTTCGGGCCGGCTGGCCCGGGGAGGAAAGCATGCAAAACTCTAAAGTCCTGATTTCCCAGGCGCTGAACACGATCTGCGGCAACATGGAGCGCACCGGGGACCCCCTGGGTCTGAAATTGCCCTATTGGACGAAATGGGCCCATGGCCTTGGGTTTCCCTCACAGGGCAACGAACTGCTGTATACGGCCCGAATGTACCAGATGCTTCCCTTTGTCGTCCAGGCCACGGAAATGGCGGCCGGGGCCATGCCGTTGGTTCCGGCCCTGTCAGTCCGGGCCTTTGCCAAAATGGCACAGATCGCCGGTGCCGTGGCCACCGAGCCCCTGTTGCGCCTGGGGGCTCGGCGGGCACAAGCGCTTCGCCGCCGAACCGAAAACGCCTTAAAAGGGATTGCCGCGGCCCTGGACCGGGTGGGCATTCACCCCGCCTACCTTTACGAAGACGAGCCTTACAGCGGCGTTCTGCTTTACGACCTGGGGATGGAAGATGCGGTGGCCCCCATCGCCAGAGAGGTCTTTGCCCGGTTGAAATCGTCCCGGGCCCGGACCATCATCACCGTCGATCCCCATACAACCTTCATGCTACGGGAGGTCTACCCCCGCTTCCTGACCAATTTCAACCTGACCGTGCGCCACTACCTCCAGATCCTTGCCGTCTCGGATTTAAACGTCCCTGCCGATATGGGTGCCGATATACCCCGAAAGATCGTCATCCACGACTCCTGCGTGATGACCCGGGATCTGGACATCATCGCGCCGGCCCGCCAGGTGCTGACGTCTCTGGGCATCGAAGTGGCCGAGCCGGAAAACACCGGAAAAAACACGGCCTGCTGTGGTGGCCCCGTTGAATACGCCTATGCGGACCTGAGCCGGTCGATTTCCGGCATCCGGGCACGGGAACTGGCCGGATCGTGCAAGGACGTCCTGGTGACCTGCCCCATCTGCCTCATCAACCTGATGAAGCACGAAAAAGATCTGGGAATCCGGGTCTGGGACATGGGGGAAATTTTACATCGATGCCTGGCGGTTGATTAGATCCGGAAAACCTGAATCCAGCCTCATACGAACCGTCGGGAACATAAAACAAAAGGAGTTTCTTTATGGCCAGTGAAGACGAAAAACAGACCCTGCTCAATCAAATCCATGATGCAGTCGTCGAATATGACGAGGAAAAGAGCCCGGAGCTTTGCCAAAAAGCCCTGGCGGTCGGCCTGGATCCCTATTCAGCCATCATGGATGGCCTTGCCGCGGGAATGGATACCGTGGGTGATCTGTATGAAAAAAAGGAATACTTCGTTCCGGAACTCCTCCTTTGCTCCGATGCCATGTATGCCGGCCTGGAAGTGCTTCGGCCCCATGTGAAAGCCGATGAACACCAGGCTGCGGGCAAAATCATCATGGGGGTCGTGGAAGGGGACATTCATGACATTGGAAAGACCCTGGTCAAGACCATGTTCGAGGCGGCCGGCTGGGAGATTTTTGATCTGGGCAAGGATGTGAAGCTGGAGCGTTTCGTCGAAGAGCTGCGCCGGACCGGGGCCGATGTGGTGGCCCTGTCAGCCCTGATGACCACCAGCATGATGGCCATGCCCAAAGTTATCCAAATGCTTCGGGATGAAAAGGCGGATGTGGGCATCCTGGTCGGTGGCGCGCCGCTGACCGCAGACATCGCCCGCCAGTACGGGGCCGACGGCTATGCCGAAGACGCTGTTTCCGCGGTTGCCGCCGCCGGGCGTTTGGTTCAAAAGGTGGCCTGACCCATCGTTCGTTCAGGCCGATGGTTGATGGCCTTTTAAATCGTTCAAAAGGAACAAGGCACCGAGGACCTGGCTTTGGTTTGCCCTTGAAGTGGGCTGGGTGCCGACCCCATGTCAGTGTGGAGGGACTAAAGTGAGCTAAAGTGACTTGCCGCATCGGTGTCTCGGCATAGCCAGTTTACTCTGACTTGGCCCAAAAGACGTGGATTCCTAATTCGAATTGAAACACCGGGAGGCCCCATGCAGTTTAGAACGGATCGAATGACCCCATCGGAGCGGATGGCTGCGCTCTTTGCCTACCAGAAACCGGACCGGGTGCCCCTGGGCGCCATGAGCACCGGGTTCAATACCCGCAATGCCGGTCACACCGTGGCCGATGCCTACGAGGACCCGGAAAAAAGTTTTTCCGACATGCAATGGACCACCGAGCAGTACGGCTGGGACCCGATTCCCCAGTATGCCGGACACACGGTTCTTGGCGCCTGGGATTTCGGCGGCCAGGTCCGCATGCCCAAAGGCGAATACGAAGGGGCCCTGGTGGTCACCGACCATCCGGCCAACACCGAGGCCGAGGTGGAAGAGCTCCAACTGCCCGACCCGAAAACAGCCGGCCGCATAGAAAAGGCCCTGAATTTTTCCCGGCTCCAGGCCGACCAGGGGTTGCCGGTTTACTTTTTCTCCCGAAGCCCCTTTACCATGGCAGCCAACATCGTCGGCATCGACCTGTTCCTCCGATGGACCATGAAAAAGCCGGCCCTATGCCAACGGCTGCTTCAATTCTCTTTGGACCACATCATCAACACGCTCTCCCTTTGGGTGGAAACCTTCGGTGCCGATCGCGTCTTTGCCTGGATGAGCAGCCCCAGCGAGTCCAACCAACTCGTCTCGCCGCGCACCGTCAAAACCTTTGCCATCCCCTTTCACGAAGCTTACCACCGCCGTCTGCGGGATCTGGGCGTCGGGCGGTTCGGCTTGCATATCTGCGGGGACCAGAACCTGAACCTGCCGCTTTTGGCCGAATCCGCGCCATGGCCCCACCCCAGTGTGCTCAGCTTCGGCCATGAGGTCGACATCGAAACCGCCGCCGCCCATTTTCCCCGAGACATTATTTTCGGCAACGTCGAACCGGCAATCATTCAGACCGGCACCCCCCGGCAGATCTATGACCTGTCCCGGGAAGTCATCGCCAAAGGGAAAAAGGCGCCGGGCGGATTTATCCTGGGACCCGGATGCGGCCTTCCGGTGGCCGCCCCGCCGGTGAATGTCTATGCCATGACCCGTGCCGTAAACGATTTCGGCTGGTACGACGCGTAGGCCTTTGCGGTATTGGACCAAGGCTTACAGTCTCGGAAACAGTCGATTTTTAACCACAGAGATCTTCGTGCGGAATAGCCGCAACCAAAATGAGTATCACCGCGAAGGCGCAAAGATCGCAAAGTTTTTTACAGGATGTCCAGGATTTCTTAGCATTCTTGGCGACTTGAGCGAAGCGGGCGGTGAGATAAAAACAAGTTGTCTGGATGTGTGCAACAAAAAACGCTGATTCATGAATCAGCGTGCCAAAAAAACAAGAAATCGAACACGACAACACCAGAAGGAAGACAACCATGGAAACGATGACCCCCAAAGAACGGATTGCAGCAATCCTAGCCGAAAAACCGGTGGACCGGGTACCCCATTTTCCTTTCATTCTCGGTTTTTGTGCCAAAAATACCGGCCGCCCCATTTCGACCATCTATAGCGACCCGCAGCTCAGCTTCGATGCCCAGTCCAAGACCTTTGGGCAGTATGGCATCGACTGGGGGCCCATCTATGGCTACGCCTCCTACGGCACCTGGGAATTCGGCGGAACCGTCGAAATGCCGTCGGGCAACTACCAGCAGGCCCCGGCCCACAAAATGTTTCCGGTCAAATCCGAAGCCGATATCGACGGACTGGTCCTGCCGGACGCCAAAACCGCCGGATGCCTCCCCCTGGCCATGGAATTTTCCCGGCTTCAGGAAAAACAAGGGTCTCCGATCTCCGTGGTCATGGGGGGCAATTTCACTATTGCCGGCAACGTCTGCGCTGCGGAAAAACTCTGCCGGTGGATGCTGAAAAAACCCGATGCGGCCCATCGTATCCTGCGCCTGGCCACGGATCATATTCTCGACGTTGTCGGTCTCTGGACCGATACTTTCGGGCCGGAAAAGGTGATCCCCCAATTCTGGGAACCGCTGACCTCCAACCTGATCATCTCGCCGCGGGCCTTCAAACAGATGATCCTGCCCTATCTGGTAGAGACCGGGGAAAAAATTCTGGCCATGGGGGTGCGCCACATCCTCTTTCATATCTGCGGCGACCAGAACGCCAATCTTCCGTTCTGGGCCGAGGTCCCCATGGGCGAGCCCGGGCTGGTCAGTTTCGGCGAGGAAATCGAAATCGAAAAGGCCATCGGGGACCTGGGCAAAAAGGCCGTGATCATCGGCAACGTTGATCCGAGCCTCCTGCTCACCGGACCGACGGAAACCATCTACCAGCGCTGCGGCGAGGTCATCGAAGCCGGGAAAAAGGCCCCCCGGGGATTCATGTTCAGCTCCGGGTGCGAGGTCTCCCCGGAGACCCCCGGATATCATGTCCACACGGTGCAAAAGGCGATTGCGGATTTCGGCGCTTACAGCCACTAAGCGCACGAAAACACAACGACAGATGATTTCTTTAACCGCAGACACACGCCGACACCCGCAGACTTTTTTGGACCGACCGACCTGGCCGGTCCCAAGGGGCCACTTTTGGGGCAAAGGTTTCTAAAATGACATGCTTTTCCACCCATGGCATACGCATCTATTCGCGAAGCGATGCGAATTTGTTGGCGGTCAGGTCGACCGCCAACAAGCTTTTCTTGCCTGCCCGTCATAGCCTTCAGGCGAAGATAGGTCTGCGGTGGTCCGCGTCCGTCTGCGGTTCATAAAAGGGGTGATGCCGGTTGGGGGAGGGGGCTTATGTGACAACGGTGATCGTCGAAAACGAGGCCTGCGGGTTCCGCACACAAATTACCGTCGTCCGGAAAGATCGGTATTCGGTGGCAATCGTCATTGAGAGCGACTGCGAAGCGGTGGTCCGCTGGGGAAAAGCCATCGGGGAAATCGACTGGCGGGCCTGTCTCGGCGATCAGCCCCTGACATCGCGGCTGTGGCAAACAGCCATCGAGATCCTGCCCCATCGGTCCTGTCCGGTTCTGATCGGCACCTTGCGGGCCGTGGAGACCGCGGTCGGCCTGGCTCGGCCCGCCGGGGTGCGCATCCGTTTTATTTCACCGGAAACCCCGCCTTGACAACGGGGTAAATCAAAAAAGGCCTCAATGTTGATGGCCATGGGAAGAGTTGTTTTTTTAACCACAGAGGTCTCTGAGCACACAGAGAATTTTCTTGAAAATAAATTTTTATTTCAATGACTTCTAAGGAAGCAGGCGTCAACCGGTTCGGTTTTTCGTAGGAACGGCTTCCCTGTTTTCTTTGCTGGAAAATATGGCCTTCGCAACCTGGAACAGCTTTTTACAACGACATCAACCTTGGGTAACCGATTATGAGGTTTGAATTTGGTTAAAGGGATAGAAAAGAATGGTCGATAGCACCGGGAAGCCGGAGGTCGTGTTTTTGCCGGGGGGGATGCGGAGCCGGGTGCAACCGGGCATCAGCCTCGATCAGGCGGCCCGGGATTCGGGGGCTGATTTGCAGTGTGTCTGCGGCGGCCGGGGAAAATGCGGAAAATGCCGGGTGCGTGCGGTGCCGGCCCATGCGTCGAAAACCGCCCTCTCTTTGCCAACCGAAGAAGAGCTGCGCGCCTTGTCGCCGGAAGCGATTGCGGCCGGATGGCGCCTGGCCTGCCAGGCTCGGGTGCAAGCCGATGTCACCATCGATATACCCGAAGAGAGCCGCACCGGCATACAGGTCATTGCCAAGGCCCCGGGAAGCCAGCGTGTTTTTCCGGATCCGGCGGTGACCCGCCTATCGCTCAAAGTGCCACCCGCCGACCTGGAAAACCCCGTGGCCGACTGGGAGCGGCTTGGGGTCGGTCTCGGCCGCAATGAAAAAACCATCGTCTTCGATCCGGACCTGGCCCTGCTTCGAAATCTGCCTGAGGCGCTTCGGCAAAACGGCGGAGAGGTCTGTGTAATTCTGGACAATTCGGGCCGGTGCACGGGCATTTTTGAGGATGCCGCCATGCCGCTGACCGGCATCGCCCTGGACATCGGCACCACGTCCCTTGCCGCAGCCCTCTGCAACCTGGAGACCGGCGAGGTGATGGCCACCGCCTCGGCCATCAACCCGCAGGTCACCTGCGGCGAAGATGTCATCTCCCGTATCGCTTATGCCGGCCAAAGCGGTGAAAAGCGCGCCCAACTCCAGGATGCGGTCATCGGCGGAATCAACCGCCTCATTGACCAGTTGGCGGAAGAATCCGGCATCTCCCCGTCCGCCATGGCCGACATGGTCTGCGTGGGCAACACCTGCATGCACCATCTGTTGCTCGGCATCGACCCCACGGGCCTGGGCCGGGCGCCTTTTGTGCCGGCCGTCAGCCGGCCCCTGGACCTTTGCGCCAGGGACCTGGGGATTGCCATGGCGCCGGGGGCCTCGGTTCATATGCTGCCGGTGGTCGCAGGTTTTGTGGGCGCCGATACGGTGGGGGCACTGCTGGCCACCCACCCCGAACCGGGAAACGAGACGGTGCTGCTGGTTGATGTCGGGACCAATGGAGAGATCGTTCTGGCCTGCGGAGATCGACTGGTCTGCACCTCGTGTGCCACCGGCCCAGCCCTGGAGGGGGCCACCCTTTGTCATGGCATGAGGGCCGCCGTGGGCGCCGTGGAACGGGTGTGGATCGATCCGGATAGCCTGGAAGTCCGGTATCGGGTCATCGGGGATTCACCGGATCGATCCGTTCCGGCCGCCGGTATCTGCGGCTCTGGGGTCATTGATGCGGCGGCCCAGATGTTTTCCGCCGGCATCATCAACCCCAGCGGCCGAATAGACCGCTCCCTGGACACCCCACGGATCATCGACCAAGGTGGGGAAACCGCCTTTGTGTTGGTGCCGGACAAAGAGAGCGCCACAGGCAGGAATATCGTGATCAACCAGGAGGATATTCGGGCGATTCAGATGGCCAAGGGGGCGATTCAGGCGGCCGTAACGCTTTTAATGGCTGAAACCGGTGTGCATGCCGTGGACCGGGTACTCCTGGCCGGCGCCTTCGGCAGCGTCATCGATCCGGTTTCCGCCGTGATCATCGGTCTCTTTCCGGATCTTGGCGGGGCAAACATATCCGCGGTGGGCAACGCCGCCGGAGATGGCGCCCGCCTGGCCCTGTTAAACCGGGGCAAGCGCCGGGACGCATCCCGGTTGGCCCGGAAAATGGCCTTTTTGGAATTGACAACCCATCCACGGTTTCAACGCACCTTTGCCATGTCCATGCACTTTCCCCGTATGGCAAAACGGATTGGGAGGTCATCATGAGCCCTGCCGGCCCGGTTTCGACAAAACCGCCTCGACCCGGCTACCGCTGGGTGATCTTTGCCATCCTCGCCCTGCAGTACCTGCTGGTCTATTTCCACCGGGTCTCACCGGCCCTGATGAGCCGGGACCTGGTTTTGGCGTTTTCCATCAGCGGTACGTCCCTGGGCATACTCTCTTCCGGCTATTTTTACCCCTATGCCCTCATGCAGCTCCCCGTAGGCGTACTGGCCGACGCGTGGGGGGCACGAAAAACCATCACCCTTTTTTCGGCCATCGGTGCCGTTGGTGCCATCCTTTTCGGCATGGCACCGAATTTTGCGGTGGCGACGGCGGCCAGGGTCCTGGTCGGCTTTGGGTTGTCCGCGGTTTTTGTCCCTGCCATGCGGGTTTGTGCCGGCTGGTTTGATGCCCGGGAATATGCAGGAGTCTCCGGCATCCTGCTGGCCATGGGCGGGGTCGGCTGGTTCGTCGCCTCCACACCCCTGGCCTGGATGACGGCCGGATTCGGTTGGCGGGTCACCTTTGCCGGTATCGGCACGTTGACCCTTTTTCTTTCCCTGCTGACCTGGCTCCTGGTGGTGGATCATCCTCCGGGAAAAGCCACGGTGGTGATGGCCAAAGACCGGCCCGGCATCTGGGACGGCCTGGGCCGAGTGATCACATCGCCCCGGTTCTGGCCCCTGGCCGGATGGTTTTTTTTCTTCGGCGGCATCCTCTTCGGTTTTTTCGGACTGTGGGCCGGCCCCTACCTGATGGACGTTTACGGCCTTTCCAAAACCGAAGTCGGCAACACCCTGGCCATGGTGGCACTGGGCACCATGGTCGGCGGTCCGGCCCTGGGCGTTGTCTCTGACAGGGTCTTTAACGGCCGCAAGACGGTGATCTTCGGTGCCTCCCTGTTTGCGGTCGTTTTATGGCTGGTGCTTTTCGCCTTTCAAGGCCGCTTGTCACGGGAATTGTTTTTCCTCATCTTTTTTTGTTTCGGGGTTTTCGGAAACGGCATCGCGGTGGTGGGGTTTGCCGCGGCCAAGGAACTTTTTCCGACGGAAATCGCCGGCACGGCCGTGGGCGCGGCCAATTTCTTTGCGTTTCTCAGCGCGGCGCTTTACCAGCCCCTGACCGGGTTTTTGATGGACCGGACCGGTGCCTCCGGCGGCCGTTACCCGCCGGAGGCCTATGCCCATGTCTTGTTGTTGTACCTGATCACCAGTCTTTTCATGCTGTTGTGCATCGGCCTGTTCCGGGAAAAAGCACCGGAGCGATAGGAGATAGGAGATGGGAGATGGGAGATGGGAGATGGGAGATGGGAGATGGGAGATGGGAGATAACTTCATGATATTATATCCATTGTCAACATCATAACACTTAAACTGGATGGATTCATCCTTTTTGACGTTTCACGAGCGCATCAGGAGAAAACATGGAAAACAAGGCCCACTGCGCAAGATGTCGTATTCCCAAGCCGGAACGCGTCTGTCAGATCGAATCCGGGGGTCGGGGCCCGGCGTTCTGCCCCACCCTGAATTATTCCCAACTCGCCCAGGAAGTCACCGAACTCTACGCCCAACCCGAATTTGCCGAATTCGCCCGACTCGCCTCCATTCAAGAGGCCGAATGTTACGCCAACCGCGCGCCCGGCCCCTATGTGCTTCAACCGGAAAAAACCCGGATTCAAGAAACCGTGGAATTCGCCCGAAAGCTGGGATGCAAAAAACTCGGCCTGGCCTTTTGCGGTGGGCTTCAGCGGGAAGCGGGTCTGGTGGCCGATATTTTCGAGTCCCAGGGGTTCGCTCTGGCCTCTGTGGCCTGCAACTGTGGCGGGGTACCCAAAGAGGCAATCGGTATTCAAGACAGGGAAAAGGTGTGCATGGGAAGCTATGAAACCATGTGTAACCCACTGCTCCAGGCAGAGATCCTCAATCGCGAAGAGACCGACCTGAACATTGTCCTCGGGCTCTGCGTGGGTCACGATTCCCTGTTTCTAAAACGCGCCAAAGCCTTTTCAACGGTGCTGGCCGCAAAAGACCGGGTGACCGGCCACAATCCCCTGGCCGCCGTCTACACCGTTCATTCCTATTATCAGAAATTAAAAGCCCACGTTTGATGCGTTCAAAAAACCTCGTTTGAAACCACAAAGAAAGCCTGTTTGCGGAATCGGGTCCTGTACTGGCCGAACGCCTGCCACCACAGGCTGCGATACCGCAATCGCTGCTATCCCTGACGGGTGGCACACAGGATTCGGGGCTTCCGACACGGCACCAAGTCTGGTACAGCCGACCACCTGCCCGAAGGGCATTGCAACATTTGTTCGGCCGGAGCGCCTACGGCGGTTTTTCGTAGGGGATCGGCCGAACAAATAAATCCTGGATATCCTGGTATCCTGTCAAAAAAACTTGGCGGCCTTTGCGACTTTGCGGTGAACCACATTTTGGTTGCGGCTATGCCGCTTCGTGCTTTTGTTCGGAGAAGCGTGGGTCCGTGGCTATACCTTCACCAGTTCGTATTCGCTGCTGCCCAGCCCGATCTTTTCGGCGTATTCGAATTGATAGGCCCAGTCGATATAGTCGTAGACCCCGCCGAACTTGTCCTCCCCCGGCGCCATGTTTTTTTTCAGGCAGGTACCGGGCAGGGCGTGCTCGCCGTTGACCAGATCGATGGACGCCCGGTCAATGGCCACCGGGTCGGTGGAGGCCAGAATGCCGATGTCCCGGACGATGGGACTGTCGTTATAGGGAAGGCAGTCGCATCCGGGTGATACGTCTGTGATAAAATTAATATAAAGGGCCTTGTCTTTTTTGTTCTGAATTACGCCGGCAGTATATTCCATCATGTTTTCCAGAAAAGTCGGCACACTCTGGTTCCACTGGATCTGAATGGCCCCCTGGGCGCAGGCGAGAATGCACTCCCCGCAACCGATGCAGCGCTCGGGGTTGATCTCGGCCTTGTCGCCGTCCTCCCCCTCCAGCAGGGCCAGGGCCTGCTGGGAGCAGTGGTCCACGCACTCCCCGCAGCCGATGCATTTTTTCTTCTTCACCTTGGGGCTTAGGGAGGAGTGCTGGGCCAGTTTCCCCCGCCGCGACGCACACCCCATGCCGAGATTTTTCAACGTGCCACCAAATCCGGACAGTTCGTGCCCCTTGAAATGGGCCACGGAGACCAGGGCGTCGGCCTCGACAATCTCCGAGCCGATGTAGACCTGCTCGAAATTCTTCAGGTTCACCGTCACGGCGGTTTCGGACTTGCCCCGCAGACCGTCGGCGATAACCAGGGGCGCACCCACCACGGAAAAAGCAAATCCGTTGGCAATGGCCGTGTTCAGATGGCTCGGGGCATCGCTTCGGGTGCCGGCGTAAAGGGTATTGGCGTCAGTGAGAAAGGGGCTGGCCCCCTGGGCGCGGATCACCTCCACCACCTTGCGAAGGAAGACCGGCCGGATGAAGGCGGTGTTGCCCATCTCCCCAAAATGGAGTTTGACGGCCACCAGGTCCCGCTTTGTCACGGCCGGTGATATGCCGGCCGCTTCCATGAGGTTTCCCAATTTGGCCACCAGATTGATCTTGAAACTGGCCGACAGGTCGGTAAAATAGACTTTGCTGGGCATGGGGTCTCCTTTGAAAAGGGTTCAAGGGGTCGAGGGTTCAAGGGGTCCAGGGGTCCAGAGGGCGAGCGGTCCCTTGGAATGGGGATAGAATACCGGCCGGGACCTGCCGGCGTCAAGACATTTGCCCCCGGGTCTTCCGGCAAAAGGGATTGCGCCGGCTTGTCTCCGGTGTTAATTGCATTGGGCGTTCATACCGATCAGGTATGATACCGCATTATGGATTGCCGAATTAAAAAAGGCCGACTGTCCCCATGAAACGGGAACGCCTTCAACCTGACAATTCTCAATCCGAATTTATGGCATCGCGTATTTAGACTGGCTAATAAACGAGCAGCTCACGCGCTGAAAGCGCAATGGGGATCAACCGATGAATTTTGAAACAAAACGGGCCGCACTGGAAAAAATTTACGCTCTTCACGACGAATTTGCCGCCGGGCTGGACGCGGCCTGCCGCAAGGGGTGTGCCATCTGCTGTACGGCCAATGTGACCGTGACCACCCTGGAAGGGTTTCTGATGCGCCCTCAAATCGAGGCCTGCGGACAAACCGATCGTCTGGCCACGGCGGACAACCGCGGCTTTCGCCCCACAATCACCACCAATCACATGGCAGCCCTGTGCAAGGACGGAAAAGAGTTGCCCGAGGAATCCATGGATCCGGCCCCGGGCCCCTGTCCACTGTTGACGGACCAGATCTGTCCGGTTTACGCGGTCCGGCCCTTTGGATGCCGGAGCATGGTCTCTTCCAGAAACTGCGCCGAGACCGGCATGGCCGACATGGACGAATGGGTCATCACGGTCAACCATTTGTTTATGCAATTCATCGAACATCTCGACGGCAACGGCTGCTCCGGGAACCTGGCCGATGTGCTGGCTGTTCTCAGCGACCCGGAAAAAAGGGCCGAATTTGAGGCAGCAAAGCTGATCTGCCGGACCACGGGCCTGATTCCCAACCGGCCCATCCCCGTACTCATGATTCCCCCCGAGTACCAGGATCAGGCCATGCCCCTGGTGGAAAAGCTTCGGGCCTGTGTCTCAGGATAACAGACATCCTCGAATTAAGTCAGTTTTTATCGGATAGGCGTCCGACGCAAAAACGGTCTCAAATTCAACAATCAATGGCCCCCTGAAACAGCCCCTACAAAAAGAGACGCTTCAAGGCGATGGTCTCGTTTTCGACCCCATCAACCGTTGATCAGCGCCAGCGCATTCCCGCCGCAGACCGCGGCCTTTTCCGATTCTGAAAGACCGGCCGTGTCCATCTCCTTGAAATAGCGTGCCGGTTTGAGCAGGGGAAAATCCGTACCGAAGAGAACCTTGTCCGGCCCGGCCAGTTCCAGGGCCTGACGGTAGATTTTCGGGTCGTAGAGAAAGGGGGAGGCGGCCGTGTCGTACCAGACATTGGCAAGGCTTTCCCGCACCTCTTTTTTCAGCAGGCTATATAGAAAAATCCCGCCGCCCCAGTGGGCCAGCACGAGCTTGTTTTCAGCAAAACGCCGGACCATGGCATAGATCTGGGCCAGGGTGTTGGGGGTCTTTCCCGGATAGACGTGACCGACCGGCTCATTGGTATGGATCATCACCGGCAGATGGCGCTCCAGGCAGATGGCCATGATGGGGTCCAGGGCATCGAGACAGTCGGCATCAATGCCGGAACGGTAAAAAGCCAGTTCTCCCACTCCGCAAAGCCCGGCATCCAGGCACCGCTCCACCTCTTTGACCGCAAAAGGGATGAACGGGTCGAGGCAGCAAAAGCCCATGAGCCGATCGGGAAACCGGGTCACGGCCTCCAGCACATGGTCGTTGTTGAGCTTTACGGTGTCCGGGTTGCGCCAGGGAAACCCGAAGACCACGGATTTGTCCACGCCCTGCTCATCCATGGTCGCCACGATCTCATCGGCGCTGACCAGTTTGGCGTTGTGTGATTCGTAGAGCAGTGCAAAGGCCGGCTCTCCCGGTAAAAATTTTTCCCGGTTTTCCCGGATCTCCCTTGGAAAAGTATGCACATGAAAATCGATAACCATAGTTTTTTCTCCCGGACCCATGACGGTGGGTACTTTTTGGCCTGTTTCCAATTCATAAATGTGAATTTTTGTCCAAGGTCAAGGAAATCGAGCGATTGCGCGGAGGTGTACTCGCGTACGCCGCACAAGACAATCGCAACGATTGACGCCGAGATTGGGCAAAAAGGCCCTTTATGGATGGAAACTATTCGTGGGACAGGTTATGCGCCCGCAGCATGTCACAGTTGTCGCTCCACCGCTCGGCAATTTCAACCACCTGCTGCCGCAGCTCCCCATGCTGAACCCGGCAGGCATCGGGAATATCGCCGCGAAGCTGACGGCTGGCGTTTTCCACCAACTGGATCAGCTCAGTGGCAATAATTGCGTTGAGCTTGACCAGGTCCCTGAGTATTTCCGTCTGAACGATCGCCGCATCTTCCATGAGTGACTCCTCTGCTCTCTGTTTCCAGTGGGAAAACCCGTCAAGCGGCCGTTGATCCGATGACCGGTGTGGTGTTGACGATTTCGTCGGTATCATACATGATATGCATCCAGTTGGCCAGTTTGGCCGGTTTGGCCGGGGCAACCATTGATCTTATCCAAGGGAGGAATGGGAATGTATTTTGACAAACCGGGAAAGGAGAACACCGATCGGACCTTGGCGGCAGCCGCTGAAAGGGCCGGGGAACTGGGCATCAAGGAACTGGTCGTTGCCACGACCACCGGAGACACCGCTTACCGGGCACTAGAACTCTGCAAAGGACTTTCCATCATCTGCGTCACCTACCATTGCGGCTTCAAGGAACCGTTCCAGAACGTCATGTCCAACACGGTCTGGAAAGACCTGTCGGTGGAGGGGGTTCG
This sequence comes from Desulfobacterales bacterium, assembly GCA_016342285.1. Taxonomy (GTDB): domain Bacteria; phylum Desulfobacterota; class Desulfobacteria; order Desulfobacterales; family JAEINQ01; genus JAEINQ01. Next base: position 12,860 of record JAEINQ010000009.1, on the reverse strand, counting down.
CGTGATCTCCGCCACCCACGCGCTTTCCGGGATCGAACGGTCCGTGGCCAAAAAACACGGCGGCGTCTACCCGGCCCTTCTCATCGCCGATACCTTGAAGCTCTTCGGCCAGGGAACCAAGGTGGCCGTGGAAGTGGCCATCATGGCCGCCGACGGCGGAGCTCTGACCGGCAACGACATCATCGCCATCGGCGGGTCGTCGAGCGGAGCGGACACGGCCCTGGTCCTCAAGCCGGCCCATCAGACCACCCTGTTTGACATGCGGATCAGGGAGATTATCTGTAAACCCAGGGAGTTTTGAAAACGGTTGGATTGGTTATATCGGTTTCATTGGTTATATTGGTCCCATTGGTTTCATTGGTTATATCGGTTGGAAAAACCGTCTTGCGATAACCAATCGAACCAATGGGACCAATCGAACCGATCAAACCAATCGACATTGCCCTTATGATCCTGATTGCCGGCGTACAGCCCAGAACCGTCACCGTGGACCCCGCATTGAAGCGCTGCCCGGCCTGCGGGCTTCACCAAGCCAGCCTCAAGCGGGTGGACCACTATTTCAGCGTTTTTTTCATTCCGCTTCTTCGGGTCAAAAAGGGAGAAGAGGCGCTGGTCTGCGACCGGTGCGACCGGGCGGTGGCGCCGAGTTCAAGGAGCGGGGTGCCTCCCGACATTTGCAGCCAATGCGGCCGGGCCCTGGATGAATCGTTCAAGTTCTGCCCCCACTGCGGTCGAAAACAATAACGGCTTCTCACGCAACGGCTCAAAAAGACGGAACAATCCTGAGCATTCTGTGAATCCCTGCTAAATTAAAGGCTTTGACATGCCGCGAATGGAAAGACACGTGGTGCTGGTCGCACCGGATGTCCACTGGAACACCGGCAACATCGGCCGCACCTGCCTGGGGGCCGGCGCGACCCTGCACCTGATCCACCCCCTGGGCTTTTCCCTGGACGACAAACACCTCAAACGGGCCGGCCTCGACTACTGGCACAAAGTGGATCTTCGCACCTGGGACGATTTTAATGCCTTTGCCCAAGCGCTGAACCCCCATGCCGAGGAAACGGTCCTGCTGACTAAAAACGGCGCCACGCCTTTCTGGCAAATGCCCCATTCAAGTCGAATGTTTCTGGTCTTCGGCTCCGAGACCCAAGGACTTCCCGATACCTTGCTGGCCCGATACCCCGGGGCCACCTATCACATCCCCATCTCCGAAGAGATCCGCAGCCTGAACCTCTCCACCGCCGCCGGCATCGTCCTTTATGAAAGCCTGCGCCGGCACCCGCCAGCCCACGGATACCGTCCACCCGCTTCACGGTAAAAAGGTATTGACGATAAAATAATGATAAAATAACGTACGAACGTCACGCCTTGGGCAATCCCTCACAGTTCTAAAAATAAAGAATGCCGTTACACGCAGTTGTTTAGGCCCAAGATTTTCTTTGGAAAATCAAACGGGTCTCACCTTCTGTCTCGTGAAGGCCGACCTTCCGAGGCTCGTATTTTCATCTACCGGTGTCTTCGGGCGCCTAAGGCCAATGCAAGTGCGGCAAAAACCGCCTGAAAGTCGAAAACCATGGATTCCTCCCCTTGCAGCCATGCCGTGCCAGATCCAGACATCCTTTTACTCCTGAAAAAAACCGATATTTTTAACCGGTTGGGGGAAACCGTGGTCAAAGAACTGACCGCAAATGCCACCCGACTGCACATGGAAAAAGGCGAATGCCTCTGCCGGCAGGGAGATCCCTGCGATGCCATGTACCTGTTGCTGAGCGGGGAACTCGAAGCGCGCATCGCTGACGCCGGCGGTGTGGCCCGCCCGGTCGGTATCATCGGCCCGGGACAGCCCATCGGCGAAATTCAGATCCTCACCGGCGAGGATCGCACCGCTACGGTTTGCGCGCTCTGCGACGTCGAACTGTTGCGCTTTTCGCGGCATTTCATTGAAGAAATCTCCGACAAACACCCGGAGGTACCCGAACTTTTGATGCGGATCGTCCGCCGGCGGCTGCGCCGCAACCACATGGCCAAGGCGCTGCCGGGCCTGTTCGGCCCCATGGATGAGGCAAAATTCCAAAAGATCGAGTCCCAAGGGATCTGGATTCACCTTAGGGGCGGCGACTACCTGTTCCGGCAGGATGATGACAGCGACAGCCTCTACATTTTGGTCTCCGGGCGCATGCAGGCCGTTGTCGAAGGAGAGGCAATCGACCGGGTCGTGGGTGAAATCTCGCCGGGAGAGACGGTGGGGGAGATGGCCTTTTTCACTTCGGAACCGCGAAGCGCTTCGATTCTCGCTGTTCGGGACAGTGAGTTGCTGCAATTTCCCCGGCCGGTTTTCGAAACGATTCTCCGCGACAACCCCCAGGTCGTGATGAACATCATTCAGGTCACCATCAAACGCCTTCGCGACACCTTTCACCAACGGGCCAAGCGGGCGTCGGTAACCAATATCGCCATTGTTACAGCCGGGCCGGATGTGGCGGTACAAAGCGCGGCCCGAGCGCTTTGCACCGCACTTGGAAAGTTCGGTTCAGCCCTTCACCTTTCCAGCCTCCTCCTGGAACAACGGCTCGGTATTCAGCAAATTACCGAAGCGCCAAAAGGAAGCCCAAAGGACATCCGCCTCAGGACATGGCTGGCTGAAATGGAGGCAAAAACCGATTTTGTCATCTACGAGGCCGACCTCGAACCCACGGGGTGGACCCGCCGGTGTATCCGCCAGGCGGACATGATTCTCATCGCCGGAAGGGCCGGTGCCTCGGCAACACCAGGGGAGGTTGAGGCAACCCTGCTGGCCAGGGACACCAGCCTCACGTCCGCAAAAAAATGCCTGATAATTCTCCATTCAGGACCGGAAATACAGCCGACGAACACCGCCCAATGGCTCGGGCACAGGCGGGTTGAAAAACATTTTCACATTCGCGAAAATGACATGGGCGACTTTGCCCGCCTGGCCCGGTTCATCTCTGGAAATGCCGTGGGGGTGGTGCTGGGCGGCGGCGGGGCCAAGGGGCTTGCCCATATCGGGGCACTGCGGGCCATCACCGAGGCAGAGGTTCCCGTGGACATGATCGGTGGCACGAGCATGGGTGCGGTCATCGCCGCCCAGTATGCTTTCAAGGTCAGCATGGATGCGGTGTTCAACGATTCAAGGGCGCTTTTCGCCAACACGAACCCCTTGAGCGACTACACGATCCCCGTGGTGTCCCTGGTTCGAGGTGGCAAGCTGGACGCGCATCTTCAGTCTTACTTCGACGACACCTGCATCGAAGATCTCCCGATCAACTTTTTCTGCGTATCGAGCAACCTCTCCACGGCCAGCAAAAAAGTTCACATGGAGGGGCTGCTCTGGAAGGCCGTCCGGGCCAGTATTTCCATACCCGGAGTAACGTCTCCGGTGGTCGACAATGGCCAACTGCTGGTCGATGGGGCGGTTTTCGACAATCTGCCCGGCAAACAGATGCGGGAGATCTGCGAAGGGCGGGTCATTGCCATCGACGTGGGCGCATCGGGAAAATTTGCCGTTGGCTGCGACACCTATCCCTCACCGTGGAGCATATTGATGGGGAATTTGGTTCCTTTCATGAAAAAGGTCTCGGTGCCAACCATTGCCGATATCATGATGCGGACCAACTTTCTGGGCAGCATAAAGGAATCCCAGTCCGCAAAAAACGATTCCGACCTCTACCTTCAGCCCCCGGTGGAAGATTTTAACGTTCTGGAGTTCAAGGCATTCGACCAAATTGTTCAGATTGGATACGAATATACCGCAAAGCGGCTCGAAGAGGTCGGTCTCGACGGTCTGTTTCGCCATGCGCAATGAGTGGGAGAGACGGATCAGATCGGCCTTCTCTCGCTTTTTGATCGATTTCTGCCAGCGACACCCATATTATCGGAACGTATTTCTAACAAACGCTATAAAATCAGGAAGTGCCGGATGAACCGGGGATCCAGGCCCGTCTTGCGCACCGGGCCGTATTCTTCCAAAAGCTCGTCAAAGAGGTCTTCGAGAGCCTGCCCGACCCGTTGGGAAACGGCTTCAGGGGACAGACCGGTTCGCTCGGACAGCCAGTTGATAACCCCGGCCTTGACCGTCTCATCTTTAAAATCGGCGGTTTTCGAATCGGGCCAGAGACGATCAAAGGCGTTTCGGAGTTGGTCTGCGCTAAGGGCCGTCGGCGTTTCGTCGATCCCGAGCACATGGTGAAGCCAGCACGTGAGGAGAAGGTTTTTCCAGGTGAGCGGCGCACTGCCTCCCTGGACTATGTCCAGGTCCGCTGAAATCAAGGCCAGGACCGCATCCACGGCTTCGGCCTGGACCACCACCGCCTCGGCGTCCCGCAGGTCCGAGGCCTGGGAGAATTCACGGTAGAGGGTCTGGCCGGTTTTGTAATTGTCGAAAAAAAGCGGCCGCTTGATAAAGAGGCCGCCCAGAACGCCTGTCCAGGCTTCGTCCCAAAAGGTCAGTGATAGGCCGGCCCGGGCATACCAGCTTTGCCTGCGCCATTTTTCCGCCCGCCACTTGATTTTCAAACATCGGCCGTAACCAATCCGGAAAATCTGCTCCAGGCTGTGGCGCTCGATCAGGGCTGCGCTTCGGGCCGGGTTTTCCGCCCCGTTTTCAGCCGTCAACGCGTCCAGGCCCAGGTGAAGATAGCCGCAGGCTTTTCGAACCGCATCGGCCAGGTCTTGGGGCTCACGGATGCTTCGGCGGTCGGCCACGATCAGCCGGTTGCACAGAGCGGCAAACTCGGTCTGAAGTCCGGCGTACGCATCAGGATCGGTAATGAGCGCCAGGGCCCGGGCAAACCCGTTGTCTCCGGGGATCTTTCCGGCAGGGTAGAGGGGGACCGACAGGGCGCCATGGGTATCCGGATTTTTGATGGCCGGTTTGGGCGGGGTTTGCCCAAGGCTGTCAGCATCGACGGCCTGATAGATTCCCACGGCCTCCTCAAACGGAAGAAACCCTTTTTCGGCCATTCGGACGTTTCGCAGCCGGTATTCCCCTTCTTCAGCCTCGGCAGGGAGCACTCGAATGGTTTCCAGCAGAATCCGCTGAAGCAAATGGTGGTCCTGGTCGACCATGCGGTTAAGCAGATCCCGGAGCAGTTCCTGGCGAAGGCTGTCGTCTGTGGCGTCTCCCTCCACCCGGGGGGGCAATTCCGGAATCTCCATGTAAAAGCTATCGTCAAAGGTGAAGTATTCGTCGGGCATGGCGGCCGCTTCCAGGTCCGGTTCCCGAACGATAATGTTGATGTTGCGAAAGAGGTAGAGTTCGAGAAGCTCGGGTTTGTCCCGGGCCAACCAGCTCACCGTGCGTTCAGCATCGGCCCGGCAAAGTCGGTCGATCCAGCGGGTGGTTTCCACCAGGTCGAGCCGGTCATCAAGCCAGATCCGGGCATCCACCAGGTGCTCCCATTGCCGGTCAGAGGCCAGGGCGATGATCTCCAGGGCGTTGTCCGGCCCGATCTCATCGACCAGCAGAAGAAAGTCCTGTTCGGCAAACGCATGCACCAGGGCCACCGGCTGGTCAAAGGCCATAATCGCGGCCTGCTTTTCCTCCGTCGGCAGGGCCATGATGGCCGACCGCTGCGCTCTAACACGGGCGATGCGCTCGGCAATGCTTGTTGTCGGCAATTGGGCGTTGTCTGTCATCGGGGTTACCTGTCCTGGGCTTGGGCCCACGGCCAGGGGGCAAACCGGTGCAGCAGGACGAGCCCCGGAGCGGCCATGGCCGTACAGAAGATGAAAAACATGCTCCACCCCACGGCCTCGGCCAGGTATCCCGTGGCCGCCGATGCCAGCACCCGCGGCGCCCCCATGAAACTGGAGAGCAGGGCATACTGGGTGGCGGTGAACTTTTTGTTGGTGATGCTGGCCATGAAGGCGACAAAGGCGGCGGTGCCCATGCCGCTGGCGAGGTTTTCAAAAGCGATGACCCCGGCCAGTGCCCCGGTGTGGGCGCCGATCCGGGCCAAAAGGGCAAACCCGGCGGTGGAAACAGCCTGAAGGGCGCCGAAGATCCACAGGCTGCGATTGATGCCCAGGCGCAGCATCATGACCCCACCGACCAGGCTGCCGACCACCGTGGCCCAGAAACCAAAGAGCTTGACCACCGTCCCGATCTGGGTCTTGGTGAAACCGATGTCCAGGTAAAACGGCGTGGTCATAGCACTGGCCATGGTATCACCAATTTTGTAAAATACGATAAAGGCCAGAATCCAAACCGCTTCCGGCCGAGCAAAATAGTCCCGCAACGGGTCGATCACCGCGGCCTGAAGGGTCGTTGGTGCCTCGGTGACCCGCGGTTCCCGGGCCATCACCGTAGTGATCACCCCCGGCAGCAGACAGATGGCCATGATGAGGTAGACCCGGGAAAAGGGGATATGGTCGGCCAGGATCAACCCGCCGCCCGAGGCCAGCAGCATGCCGAGACGGTACCCGTTGACATAGAGGGAAGACCCGAGGCCCAACTCCTCGTCAACCAAGTCTTCACGGCGATAGGCGTCCACCACGGCGTCCTGGGTGGCGCTGAAAAAAGTGACGAAAAAGGCAGCCAGGGCCACCAGCCAGGGCGCCTGGGCCGGCCGCGTCTGCCCCAGTGCGGCCACCGCCATCATCAGGGCGAGCTGGGCCATGAGCAGCCACCCCCGCCGTCGCCCCAGAAACGGAAGGGTAAACCGGTCGAGCACCGGCGCCCAAAGAAACTTGACGGTATAGGGCAGCCCCACCAAGCTCATAAGGCCGATGGCCCCCAGATCAACCCCTTCCTCGGTCATCCAGGCCTGGAGAACCGTGATGGTCAGGAGCAGGGGCAGGCCGCAGGCAAACCCCATGAGCAGGGCCACCAGCATGCGGCCGGAAAAAAGTGTCTGAATGATCTCTTTGCGGGTAGCAGCCAAGGGCTTCAATTGTAGGATGGAAAAAAGCCTGGCCCAGAGGACCAGGCTTTGGTTTGCCCCTGGAAGGGGCGGCGATACTTCGCTTCCAGTTCGAAATGCCTAAATTGCCTAAAATCAAGCGGTTCGCTATGTGCTCGGAGTGCCTTGGGTGCTGAATTCATCATGTGTTCGGTATCCGGCCTTGCGTGTTTGGATCGGGCCGCTGGACCCGATCCTGAATTGCCCTGTCGCCAAACACGCGGACACAAGAGACAAAAAACAACGGAATCAGCACACGCCCGTGAGCTGGTCCGGGGTGACCACCGGGCCGAATACCTGCTTTAAGGCCTGAAGACCGCCGCGCTGCTCATAGAGGATTTCAAAGAGCCGGCCGGGAAGGTTGATCTCGTTGCGGTAGGATGAGATCTGGAGGTCCACCCGAGCCAGGATGTTGTCCACATACAGGGAGAACTGTTTGTCATAGAGTTCCCTGGGGTATTCCTTGTCGAGGAGTCCTGTGAAAAGCCGCAGCAGGTCTTCATAGCGGGGCAGTTCGCCGATGGGGGTCACAATGGTCTCGACCTCCTTGTGGGCGCGTCGTTCCAGCCAGGAGAGCCAAACTTTGACGTCCCGTTTTTCCCCCAACAGTTTCTTGGAGTCACCGCCGCGGGCCTGGTGGGTGAGGAAGTAGTTCAGGCCGGCCATGATGGGCTGGCTGTCCGGGTCGATATCCGCATGACCAAAGAATTTGAACTGGGCTTCCATGTATTCGCCCAGGGATCCCGGAATGAACGGTGCATTGGCCCAGGGGGACCGTTTGATGCCGGTGGCGCCGACTTCGGTGGCTGTGGCGGCCGAGACGATACAGGCGCCGATGACCACGCCGTGGTCCGGGTTTTTCGCCACCCATACCGGCGGCATGGTATCGCTGTCGCGTCCGCTGTAAGTAATGACCCGGGTTTCCACGCCGTCAGGGGCCTCGGATTTTTCCGAGTAGTTGGCAAGGTTGACGGACGCCAGGGTGCACCGGGCATTGGGGTGGCTGACCGGAACCGGTTTGCCATTGGCATCGGTCTTGCCGGCAAACCATTCGCCCTGGAAATTGAACCCTTTTTCAGGCGGCGGCTCGCCGTTGCCGGTCCAGTGGGGAATGCCTTTGGCATCGATGAGGACATTGGTCCAGATGACTTCGATGCCGGGGTGGCGGATGAGTTTCATCAGGTGGGGATCGCCCTCACTGTTGACATCTTCTAAGATGCCGAAGATGCCGCATTCGGGGTTGACCGACCGGATACTCCCTTTTTCATTCCGCCACATCTGGGCCAGGTCGTCGCCCACGAAATGGTTGCCGGCCATGGCCGTGGTGGTCTTGCCGCACCCGCTGGGGGCCGCACCGGCGAACCAGGTGATCCGGCCGCCGGGGCCGTCCATGCCGGTGATGAACATGTGCTCGGCCAGCTCATTTCCACTGTTCTGGTAGACGGCCTTGTCCACGGCGAACCGATGGTTTCCCTTTTTCAACAGCAGTGTGTTGCCGGCATAGGTGCAGTTGATGCTGTAAGTGGTCCAGTGGCTGCGATCCATGAAGACCCGGGCGTTGGGCAGATCTTCGACCCGGTTAAGGCCTTCGCTGTGAATATTGGTGAAGAAATGTCCCAGGCGTTGGACTTCCTGGTCGAAATTGGCATAGGCGTTGCGGTAGAGAATTTCAGCGCTGTGGGAGACATAGGCCGAACTGGTAATCTCCAGGGCGGGATTGGAAACCGGTGCCCCCACCGGTCCGCGCATGTAAAAACCGATCACCATGGTCTTTTCCGCCATGATGCCGGCCATCTTTTCCCGGATATCGACCAGGGCGTCGTCACGGAGCATCTTGTTGGCCAGGGAACTGACCCCTTCGTCGGGGTTGGCGATGTAGTAGGTCCGATCGACAATCCGTCCCTGTTCGTCCTTGAGGTCGTAGTGGATGGTATGCCCGTCCATGGGCAGGGGCTTCTCTTCGCCGTTGTCAATGGCCAGCTGACGGATGAACGCGCGATCCGCCTCGGAACCGGTGTTGACGAAGATGATTTTCGGGGCGCACATGGCGATGGCGTTGGCTATTTTAAGCAGCACTTCTGAGTTCTTGATGGCCCCGATGCGGGACAGTGCCGTCGCATCCATCCGGCTTTCAAATAGCGCCATTGCCTCTTTTGCCGTGGCGACGCCGCCCAAGACCTGAACGATATCGATCCCTTTTCTTATCTCCAGCATACCAAAATCCCCCTTGATTGGAACTGCGACACCGGCCGTTGCCGCCTTTTCCGGCAACCCCATTGTCAGTGCGACGCGCCACAATCTTTACAAGGACCCGGCGCGCAAGGATCGGGTCCGAATGTCAGGATGTCCATGAGTGGAACAAGTATGAACGGTTATTCATTTTCGCTATTAGCACCAAAGCCGTTCAAAATCCAGCCGGAAATGGGCAGGAAGCCGTTCTGTATGGCCATGGGGGCAAGCGTTTTATAGCTAACGGCGACGATGATTGCCTTGAATCAGTTTTGGCCCGCAGGGCTCTCTCCGGCACAGGAGAATCGTTCCGGGATCGGCATTTGATTCTCGATCCATTTGAGCACCTTGTCAAACTCATCGCGCAGTTCCTGCAAGGCCCGGCCCCGGTGACTGATCCGCCCCTTTTCCTCGCGGCTGATCTGGGCAAAGGTTTTTCCCAGGGAAGGATAGAAAAAAACCGGATCGTATCCGAATCCGTTTTCTCCCGATGGCGATTCGGCAATCAGGCCTTGGCATTGCGCCTCATAGGTCAAGGCCGGACCCGTGGGCACGGCGATGGAAATCACGCATTCAAAGGCGGCGTTCCGGTTTGCCCTGCCGTGCATCTCTTCCAACAGCTTGTCGCATCGCTGCCGGTCGGAGGCGCCAGCGCCGGCGTAGCGGGCTGACAGCACCCCGGGTCGTCCCCCCAGGGCCTCAACCAACAGGCCCGAGTCATCGGCCAGGGCCGGCAGGCCCAAAATACGCGCCGTATGGCTCGCTTTCTTATAGGCGTTTTCATCAAAGGTGGCACCGTCTTCAACCACTTCGGGAATCGGGCCGAAGTCGTTAAGATTTTTGATAATGACGGGAAATCCGGCCAGCAGGTCTCGGATTTCGGCCACCTTGCCGGCATTCCGGGTGGCCAGGACGATGGTCTGGTAGGGCATCGGGCGTTCCAATCTCTCTGGGATTTGTGGAAATATCTTTTATTATCAATAAGTTTAGCTCGCGGCACGTTATAAAACAAGACCGGCGTTTTGTAAAGGTTTTTCCATGGCTTAGGGTTTGCCACGTCGACGGGGAATCCGTCAGTTGGCCGTAAACGGGTCTCCCGTTGCCGGGCTTCCATGACCTGGGCCGTGGCCGCTTTGATTTCCACAACCGAAACGAAATACAGATAAAACCTCAAGTCCCTGCCGGTCGAGTCGATAACAAGAGCAGTGAAATAAGTACGTTGCCGAATAATTCGGGGACTTGGAAAAGCCGAACATTCAATGTTTACACCACATCATGTGGTATCTTTTCCATTGGCCACAACCTGATGTGGCTCCATCGAACCCGGCAGATGCGCACCACAGCGGCGGTGGACGCCCCAACGCTGATGCGCCGGCAAACATTTTATTCCCGAGGATATCTCATGCTTAGTTTTTCCAGGCTGAAGCCGATACTGAAAACCTTTTTCGCCTCAGACACATCCCAATCGGTCAAAGACGATTCAACCCGACCCGGACGATTGATGCTGGCCCTGGAGTCTCGCTATCTTTACGACGCGTCCGGGCTGACGGCCGGCCTGGACGTTCTGGGGGCGCTGCCCGGCTCGGCCGGAGACAGCCCCGAGGCCCAGGTCGTCGATTCCGGCGATGCGACGGACGGCGGCACGATCGACCTTTTTTCACCCTCGCCCCTGGCGGTCGACAACCCTGACGAAGTGGTTTTCGTCGATTCGCGGGTCGATGACTATCAAAACTTGATCCAGGACCTGCCCGAGGGGGTCCAGGTGGTCACCATCGGTGCCGATCAGGACGGGGTGACGTTGATCGGCCAGTACTTGGCCGAACATCAGGGGGTTGCCACCGTCCATATTTTGTCCCACGGTGAGCCCGGCGCCATCAGTTTGGGAAATACCCGGCTCAGCGCTGACAATATCGAACAGGCCGCCGACCGACTGACCGGCTGGCAGGCCGGCTTGACCGAAAACGCCGACATTCTTCTCTACGGCTGCAACGTGGCGGCATCCCCGGCCGGCACCGGGTTCCTGGAACGCTTTTCCGCCCTGACCGGCGCGGATGTGGCCGCTTCCATGGATCCCACCGGAAGCGCCGATTTGGGCGGCAACTGGGACCTGGAGTACACCCGCGGTGATATCGACACGCCGATCGATTACGATCCTTTAGCGGCATCCTATCATGGTCTTCTGGCCGATCCCAACGATGCGCCCGAGATCAACGATTCCAGCTACGCCCTGTCATTGGCGGGCACAGCCACCGATTACCTGATCAAATCCAACTTCGACAGCTTCCCGACCACCGAAATCACCGTCGAGATGTGGGTCAAGACCAGCGATACGGTCAACGACGGCTCGCTCTTTTCCTACGCGGTGCCCGGCCAGCCCAACGAATTTCTGCTCTTCAACTACCGTAACCTGAGTCCGGAAATCGACGCCACCAAGGCCGGCGGTGAAAGTGGTTCCGGCGTGGCCATCAACGACGGTGCGTGGCACCACGTGGCCTGGACCTGGGAGAACACCGCCGGCACGTCGATCCTCTACGTGGACGGCGTAGCGGTCCAGACGGCCAGCATCAAGGCCGGCCACACGCTGGCGGCAAGCGGCACGTTGGTTTTTGGCCAGGAACAAGACGCCCTCGGCGGGGGCTTTCAGGCCAACCAGTCCTTCAACGGCGCCCTGGACGAAGTGCGGCTCTGGAACACCGTGCGATCCCAGGCCGACATCCAAGGCAGCATGAACACGGCCTTAAACGGCTCCGAGACCGGCCTGGTCACCTACTGGCGGATGAACGGCGGCAGCGGGGCCACCATTACGGACTCGGTCGGCGCCAACGATTTGACCGTTGTAGGAACCGGCGCGACGTGGATCGCCACGCCCATTGAAACCACCGAGGACCACGGCGTCGTCATCAACACCCTCTCCGTTGCCGACGTGGATGCCGGCGTCAGCGATGTGCAATTGACGCTTCAGGCAGCCAACGGCACGCTCACCCTCTCCCAGAATACGGGACTGAGTTTTGCCACCGGCGACGGCAGCGCCGACGCCACCATGACCTTCACCGGGAACCTGGCCGCCATCAACGCCGCCATCAACAACATGACCTACACCCCGAACGCGGATTTTGCCGGTACCGACACCCTGGATATCCATGTCGACGACCAGGGATTCACCGGTGACGACGGCGCTCAGGTGGCCGACAAGAGTATCAATATCACGGTGACGGCGGTCAATGACGCCCCGGCATGGACCCTGCCCGGGGCCCAGACAGTGGCCGAGGATACGGATCTGCTTTTTTCATCGGGTAACGGCAACGCCATTACCGTGGCCGACGTGGACGTGGCCGAGACGCCGGGCAACCTGCAGGTGACCCTGTCGGCGGCTCACGGAGCGCTGACCCTGAGCCAGACCACCGGGCTTTCCTTTACCGGCGGTGACGGCGCGGCCGACGCGGCCATGACCTTTACCGGTACGGCGGCAGCCGTCAACGCGGCCTTAGAAGGAATGGTCTACCGGGGAGATGCCGACTACAACACGGCCTCGGGCGGGGCGGAGACCCTTACCATTACCGTCAACGACCAGGGGAACACCGGTGCCGGCGGTGCTTTGTCCGACACCGAGACCGTCGGCATCACCGTCAGCGCGGTCAATGACGCCCCGGCATGGACCCTGCCCGGGGCCCAGACAGTGGCCGAGGATACGGATCTGCTTTTTTCATC
>JAEINQ010000086.1 GCA_016342285.1 Desulfobacterales bacterium | reverse complement strand
CGCGTCATTGGGGGATGGGGGGGCAACGCCTCCTCCTCCCTGCATGGCTTTTCATTAACTTTCAACATACGAGACACAAAAGGCACAAAGTTAACGGTTTGGATTTAAACTTTCTTCCCTTTGTGTCATTATGGTTCCAAACGACTTTTTACAAGCGGCTTCAATCCACCGACCTGCCGGGCGTGGCTGCCAGGCAATGCCTGATCCGTCAATTAACAATTCCCCAATACACTGCCGCAACGGGTCGTATGGTCGCGCCGATGCACCCCGGTCGGACCACTGATGCTTCAAATGCGTTCATCCAATGAAGAAGGTTCGAAATTATAATACGCTTCAAAATATCCTTGACTTCACATAGAGGATTACCTATTAGATGTCAACGGTATATTGAAGAAAGTTCAAAATTATAATTGTCTTCAATCCAAGAGGCAAGGAGGAGGCTCATGAGTGAACAATTTGTCATCCGTTCGGTACGCGACATTGAGGAGATCGAGAAGACGCCCTATCAGGAACGGCTCAAGGCCGACAACACCTATGCGGCCATCGCCTGCGGAGCCTCGCTGAATCCCGATGCGCCGGCGATCAGCTTTATGCTCAATGGCGATGCCTACGACCAGCCCATGGTGATTCCCTACAAGGAACTGATCCGGAAAATCCGCCAGAGTGCCAACCTCTTTCACGATCTGGGGGTGGGGCCAACGGATGTGGTGACCTACCTGCTACCCAACATACCCCAGACCCATTATATCCTCTGGGGGGCGGAGGCGGCAGGCATCGTCAATCCCATCAATCCGCTGCTGGAGCCGGCCACCATTGCCGACATCTGCCGGGCTGCCAAGACCAAGGTGCTGGTGGCCTTAGGTGAGGTGCCGGGAAGCGAAATTTGGGCAAAGGCCATGGCGGTCAGAAGCGAGATTCCGACCCTGGAGCACGTGGTCCGTGTTTTCGGGCCGTCGGATCCGGAACAGGGGATCATTGGGTTTGACGAAACCGTGGAAAAATATTCAGGCGACAAGCTCGATTTCGAACGGGTCATTGACCCGGACGACATCTCCTCCCTGTATCACACCGGCGGGACCACCGGCACCCCCAAACTGGCGCGGCGGACCCATTTCAATGAGGTCATCATGGCCCTGGATCTGCAGATCATGGGAAACATGAGCCAGGAGTCGATCTTTATGTGCGGCCTGCCGCTGTTTCACGTCAATGGCACCACGGTGACCGGACTGGGCCCCTTTGCCGTTGGCGGCCACGTGGTGATGCTTTCACCCATGGGGTACAGGGATCCGGCGGTCATCAAAAATTTTTTCAAGATCGTGGAGCACTACAAGGCCCAGGCCTTTTCATCGGTTCCAACGGTCTTGTCGACCCTCCTGGACATGCCGGTCGGCGAGACTGACATCTCTTCCCTCCAGTACGCCATCTGCGGTGCGGCCCCGCTAAGCGTGGAGATGTTCAAGCGGTTCGAAGCTCACACCGGGATGAAGATCCTGGAAGGCTACGGCCTGACCGAGGGGGCCTGTGCGTCTTCCATCAACCCCAAGGACGGAGAGCGGAAAGTCGGCAGTATCGGCATCCGGATGCCCTATCAGCGAATGAAGGTGGTGATCTTGGACGAAAGCGGCAGCTATGAACGGGATGCCGAGATCGGCGAGATCGGCGCCGTCTGTATCCAGGGGCCCAATGTCTTCAAAGGGTACGTGGAAGAGGCCCACAACAAGGGGATCTGGGTTCAGGGAGACTGGTTCAACTCCGGAGACCTGGGGCGCATGGACGAAGACGGTTTTTTCTGGCTCACCGGTCGAAAAAAAGAATTGATTATCCGCGGCGGTCACAATATCGACCCGGGCATGATCGAAGAGGTCCTGTACAAGCTGCCCGATGTGGCCGTGGCCGCTGCCGTGGGCCGGCCGGACCCCCATGCCGGTGAAGTGCCGGTGGCCTTTGTTCAACTGGTGGAAGGAAGTCAAATGACCCCAGACGATCTTCTGGCCTATGCCAAAGAGAATGTCGGCGAGCGGGCCGCTGTTCCTAAGGCGATCCATATCATTGACACCATCCCCCTGACTCCGGTGGGCAAGATTTTCAAGCCAGCCCTGCGCTGGCAGGTCATCCAGCGGGTGTTTGTCAAGGAGCTCGAATCCTTGGGGGCCATGGCTTCGGCCATCGACGTGACGGTTGGCGAGGACAAGATTCACGGGACTTCGGTGAATATCCGGGCTACCTGTGCCGAGGGGAGCACCCCGGAGCTGCTGGAGGAAAAGATAAAGGCGATTCTGGCTCAGTACACGGTTCATTATTCGGTGGCTGCAGAATAGATTGGCGGATTGACGGATTGTCGAATTGATGCCGGGAGCCTTTCGCGGCTGTCCCTTTAGACTTCGAGGATGACACAGGCACCGCTTCTGCGCTGCGCCGGCAATCGGCTGCGCTCATAAAGATATTTTGAAACCACTCGAATTCAAGGAAAGATTTCTCCATGTCATTGATCTATGAAAAAAAAGACGGCATTGCCTACCTGACCCTGAACCGGCCCGAAGCCCACAACGCCCTGGCGCCCGAGACCATGCTGGAACTGCTCGACGCCTGGACGGACTACCGGGACGACGATGCCATGCGTTGTGCCATTATTACCGGCGCCGGTGACAAAAGCTTTTGCGCCGGAGCAGATCTGGGGCGCCTGATTCCGCTCTTTACCCGGGCCAAAGAGCCGGAAAACGAGGCGGAGCGAAGAATTCAAAACGACCCCATGCTTTCCATGCAGGCCATCTTGCGGGACTTCGAACTGAACAAACCGGTGGTGGCCGCCGTCAACGGCAACGCCATCGCCGGCGGCATGGAACTGCTTTATTCCACCGACCTGCGGGTGGCGGCCGAAGGGGCGCGATTCGGTCTCCAGGAAGTCAAATGGGGCATTTTTCCCATGGGCGGGTCATCGGTCAAACTCCCCCGGCAACTTCCCTATGCCCGGGCCATGGAGATGCTTCTTACCGGGGGGCTGATGGATGCCCAAGAGGCGCTTCATTACGGCCTGGTCAACCGGGTGGTGCCGGCCGGACAGGTCATGGCCGAGGCCGAGCGCTTTGCCCGCATCATCGCAAAAAACGGCCCTTTGGCGGTTCAGGCGGTCAAAAAGGCTGTTCTGGCCAACATCGGGCTGGATCTGAAAAAAGGTCTGGCCAAAGAGATGGAACTGGCCATGCCGATTTTCATGAGCCAGGATGCCCAGGAGGGCCCCCGGGCGTTTAAGGAGAAGCGCGAACCGAAATTCTTAGGAAAATAAATATGGAATCGTTACTTGATCAAGGTATTCCGGTCATCCTCTGGCTTCAGCAGTTCAGCCCAGGACTGGACGGGCTGTTTGCGGCGATCACCTTCCTGGGCAACATGGAATTTTTCCTGATCTTTTTGCCCCTGGTCTACTGGTGCATCGATCGTCGGGTCGGCGCTCGTTTGTCCGTGATTTTTCTCTTTTCCGCATATGTCAATTTTGCGGCCAAGTGGATGGTCGATCTGCCCCGGCCCTTTCAGTTCGACCCCCGGGTCCGGGCCATTGTTCATGCCGCGGGCAATGGTTTTCCCAGCGGACACACCCAGGGGGCGGTGGTGCTGTGGGGGTTTCTGGCCGCGGTCTACCGACGCCGCTGGCTGTGGATACTGGCCGCCGTGCTGATGGTGGCAATCCCCCTGTCGCGTCTGTACCTGGGGGTGCATTTCCCCTTGGATCTGATGGGGGGATATCTCATCGGCGGCGCCATTTTGGGACTTTACCTGTGGGTCGAGCCCCGGGCCATATCATGGCTTGAATCCCTCCCCTTTTCAGGAAGGCTGGGGTTTGCCGTTTTTACTCCGCTGATGCTGGTCCTGGTCTTTTCCGGGGCGGGCAAGGGTGTGGTGACGACCGGCGCCGCCTTTGCCGGGATGGCCGGCGGGTTTGTTCTTGAACGCCGGTGGGTCGGGTTTTCCGTCCAGGGATCGATGGGCCAACGGGCCCTCCGATTGCTTTCCGGCCTCATTGTCCTGGGTCTGCTCTGGGCCGGCCTGAAGGTTGTCTTTGCCGGCCTCGAACCGGCGCTCCTGTTTCGCTTTGTCCGATACGCACTGGTGGGGCTGTGGGCCGGATTCGGTGCTCCCTGGCTCTTCGTGCGGCTGAAGCTGGCGACGCCTGAATACGGTCTTGGGGATGGATGACATTTTTCCATGAAACAGCTCCTGAAAGGGGAAGCCGCAAAGGCCATCCGGGCCAATCTCGACCGGCCGGACTGGAAAGAGAGCCTGCATGCTTTTTTCAGCGAAGATGTGCGGGCCACCCTTGAATTCGTACAGGCATCCATGGATGCCAAGTCCTGATCTTTACCACGAAGGACACGAAGAGTTGTAAAACTCGATAATAAATTCAGATTCGTGTGTAATAAATAAGGAGTGTTACGGGACCATCAAGGTTGACTTTCAGTTCCAAATGCGGCATGCTCCCGTGAACTTTATGCGAAACACTTTGGAAAACGTATTCAGATCGTGAATCTCTACCTCAAGCCCTTTGCCGACAAGAAGCTCAAGCCCCGGAAGCAGAAACCGGGGCAGGGCAGTGGTGCGGGCAGGCGAGGGCGGCGGTTCTAAACAATTCATAGGGAATCGTAATTGATCAGACCTCTCTGGGCGCTCCGCCCATGGAGGTTTTTTTATGAAATTGCTTTGGGCAATTTCATGTGACGCGGCGTCGCCGCTTTTTCACCAGAACCCTTGGCCCCTTGAATCCTTGAATCCTGGAAAGGAGGTTCCCCATGACCCTCGGCGGCATCTGGCTTCCCATTGTCACGCCTTTTTTAAATGGAGAAGTCGACTACGACAGCTACGGTAAACTCATCCAACACTATCTCGATCAGGGCATTTCCGGGCTGATCCCCATGGGCACCACCGGAGAGAGCCCGGTCATTACCGATGATGAGTACGAGGGCATCCTCGATGCCACGGTAGCGGCCGTGGCAGGGCGGGTACCGGTCTATGCCGGGCTTGGGGGGAATCATACGGACAGCGTTCTAAAGAAAGCCAAGGTGGCGGAGAAATACGGAATCGACGGCATTTTGTCGGTCTGTCCCTACTACAGCCGTCCCGGTCAGGAAGGGCTCACCCGTCATTTTATGGCCGTTTCCGAAGCCACGGACCTGAATATCGTGATTTACAATATTCCCTACCGAACCGGTGTGAACATGACCAATGAAACCCTGTTTCGCCTGGGTGAACAGGAAAATGTCGTGGGGGTCAAGGATGCCTGCGGCGATATTCGCCAGTCCCTTGATCTTCTCAACGAAAAGCCCGAAGGTTTTTCCGTGATGACGGGCGAAGACCTGCTTTTGTTCACCACCCTGGCCCATGGCGGAGACGGCGGTATCCTGGCGTCCGCCCATCTTCAAACCGACCGGTTTGTCGCCATACATCGCCTTATGACGGTCAACGATCACCAGGGGGCGCTGGAAATATGGAAGACGTTACAGCCATGGATTCCTCTGCTTTTTGCCGAACCGAATCCGGCGCCGCTGAAGTACCTGCTGGCGCGCATGGGACGCATCGCTTCGGCCGAGGTGCGTCTGCCGCTGACCGAAATATCGACGTTGCTTCAGCGTCGCTTGAATGAGACCCTGGCTGGCATTCACTAATCGAATGGGAAATGGTACAGTGCCTGCGATCGGTACCCATCGACTTTCATCCTCTGTTATGAGAAAGGGCGTGTGCCATGGCACGAGAGAATGCTTCCGAATCACTGATTGAACTCAGGGTGTTTCTGGCCACCATTATTTTACTCGGCATTCTGATCATTGTCGCCGGAGCCGCCAGTTACCTGATTCCGGCAGGCAACCTGACCGAATCGATCTCTGACGGCCAAACAATCCATACCTATGCACGGATCGATCAGACACCGGTTCCGGTGTGGAAGATCGCCCTGTCACCGCTGATGTGCGTGACGGGAAAAAACGGTCCCAAGATCGTTGTTCTCATCCTGTTTATCCTGATTATCGGCGGAAGTTTTGCCGTAATGAACAACAGCGGCATTCTGCCCAAAATGCTTTCCGATCTGGTCGGCCGGTTTGCCCATCAAAAGCGTCTTTTTCTGGTGATCAACGTCCTGATCTTTTCTCTTCTGGGATCGTGCCTGGGAATCCTTGAAGAGATCGTTCCCATGATTCTTATCTTTGTCCCCCTGGCCTACCGCATGGGCTGGGACGCCACCACCGGTATGGCCATCCCCTTTTTGTCCGCCGGGTTCGGGTTTGCAGCGGCCACCTTCAACCCCTTTACCGTCGGCACGGCCCAGAAACTGGCTGACGTGCCGTTGTTTTCCGGCCTGGCATTGCGGCTCCCCTTCTTTTGTATCACCACGACCGTTGTGGCCCTGTACCTGCTTTATTACACGCGGAAAATAGAAAAAGACCCGAGTAAAAGCGCCTCCTACGCCTTTGACGAAAAGATCCGCAAGAAGATCAAGGCTGCCGTCGTACCGGATTTTCAAGGGAGTGCAAAGGGGGCCATGCTCTGGATGGGCCTCTGCTTTTTCCTCATTGCCGGGGTGGTCCTTTCCGGTCCCGTGGTCCCGGTGGTCCAGGATCTCGCTTTTCCCCTCATCGCCCTGATCTTTCTCGTCATGGGCATCGGCGTCGGGCTCATGGCCGGCGGCGGTGTGAAAAGGGCGTTCGGGCATTTTTTTCGGGGATTGGCGGATTTTGCCCCGGCCATCGTGTTGATTCTCATGGCCGCGGCGGTGGGATACCTCATCGAAGTGGGCAACGTCCTGGATACTATCCTGTTTACCATATCGAACCTGACCCAGTCTCTGGGAAAGCAGGCGGCCGTGCTGCTCATCTACATCTTCCAGATGCTGATGAACATGCTGGTGCCGTCAGGGACGGGGCAGGCGGTGCTGACCATACCGATCCTGGCCCCCCTGGGGGACATGATCGGCATCACCCGGCAGACCGTGGTGCTGGCCTATCAATTCGGCGACGGGTTTTCCAACCTCATCTGGCCCACCAATCCCATGCTGCTCATCGCCATCGGTCTGGCCGGCATCAACTATCGGAGCTGGTTCCGCTTTGTCCTGCCGATCCAGGTCGTTCTCATGGGGTTGTGTATTCTCTTTCTGATGATCGCGGTGAATATCCATTTCAGCTAAACTTGATGGCCCCGTAAAAAATTTGAAATTACCACACAAAGGGCTTAGCGCGGCATAGCCGCAACCAAAATGTGTATCACCGCAAAGCCGCAAAGATCGCAACGTTTTTTTGGCGCGGATGACGCGGATTACAAGGATTATTTGGTCGGCCGATCACCTGAAGAGAAACTTCCTTCAGGCGCTTCGGCCGAACAAATGGTGCCATGCCCTTTGGGCAGGTGTTCGGCCTCACCAGACCTGGTGCCGTGTGGGACGCCCGAGTCCCTTTTTTACTCTCTTCAGGGACTGCATCTTTTGCGGAATCGCAGCCTGTAGTGGCCGGGGTTTGGCCAGTACAGGACCCGATTCCGCAAAAAGGCTTTATTCTTTTCCTGCAATTTCCCATAAAATACCCATTGACCACTATACCGGCATCCGGTATAGTGATCCTGAATTCCTTTAGGGTGCAAAATGGCTATTCGAAATTTCAAAACCAAAGGAACCGAGGATATAAATTATGGTAGAATTACCAAAGAGGCTCTCCGAACACTTCCAAAAGAGTTGCACCGGAAAGCCCAGATAAAACTTGCTCGTTTGGGGGCTGTAACGTCAATGCAAG
Organism: Desulfobacterales bacterium; assembly: GCA_016342285.1. Taxonomy (GTDB): domain Bacteria; phylum Desulfobacterota; class Desulfobacteria; order Desulfobacterales; family JAEINQ01; genus JAEINQ01. The sequence continues at coordinate 14,177 of JAEINQ010000086.1, read as the reverse complement.
ATTTGCAGGAAATACGGGGGAATCGCTTTGAAAAACTGAAAGGGAAAAGACAAGGTCAATATAGTCTACGTATAGATGATCAATACCGGGTTTGTTTTAAATGGGAAGAAGAAAACGCGGTGGATATTGAGATTGTCGACTATCATTAAAGAGATAAAGGAGTTATAGAAATGAATCAAATACATTATACTCCTATACATCCCGGTGAAGTGTTGAAGGATGAGCTCGATGAGGTAGGTCTCACCCAATCTGCGCTTGCAAAACATATTGGCGTTTTACCGAAAACGATTAATGAAATATGTCGTGGCAAGAGAGGCATTAGTGCGGAAATGGCAATGAAACTTTCAAAGGCTTTAGGGGGCAGTCCACAGTTTTGGCTAAACTTGCAAAATAACTGGGCGATCAGTCAACTGGATGAATCTGTTTTTGAAGGTATTGAACACGTTGCCGCATAGTGGGAATATAAAGATGGATCAGTAATGATATCTCAATTGAGCAATAAGAATTGCATCTTCTGAAACCTTATAAACGAAACGATGCTCGTCGGTTACTCGTCTGGACCAGTAGCCGGAAAGGGCGTGTTTAAAAGGTTCAGGCTTGCCGATACCCTCAAAGGGGTTGCGTTTCGTCTCCTTGATGAGGGTGTTGACCCGGCGAAGCGTTTTTTTGTCCGTTTTTTGCCAATAGATGTAATCGTCCCAGGCATGGTCGGAGAAAATGAGTTTCACTCTACGAGAGCCTCTTCATTTCCGTTGCCATTTTCGAGTTGGGCGATAGATTCAATCAGCCGTCTTGTGTTTTTCGGTGACCGCAATAGGTATGCCGTTTCTTCGAGGGATTCAAAGTCCTCAAGGGACATGATAACGACTGATCCCGAGGATTTCCGTGTTACAATCACCGGAGTACGGTCTCTGCAAACTTTTTCCATTGTTTTCGCAAGGTTTTGCCTTGCAGCGGTATAGGTTATGGCTTCCATTTCGACACCTCCTGTACAGGATGTTGTACATACTGATGGCCAATTGTCAACATATTTTGGACCCCAACCTGTTACTGTAGCAGACAGCCAGGACGGGGGGACGGCCTTGTCAAAAAAGGCATATAAGACATGAAATGCTGGATTACAAAAAACGGCCTTCAAATTCACAGGGTTTTGCTGGGAAGGTGCAACTGTTACCTGGTCACGCACGAAAACCGGTTTCTCCTGATGGATTCGGGGACGAAGACAAGTTGGAAAAGGCTGGTCAGGGGGCTTGACCGGTTTGGCGTAAAAGAAGATTCGTCCGTTGCCCTGGCCTTGACCCATTGCCACTTCGACCATGCTGAAAACGCGGCAAGATTCAAGGAAACCTATAAGGCTCCGATTCTAATCCACCGAAGCGAAGGGACCCTTTTGAAAAACGGGGATAATCCCGAGATCAGAGGGACGATATTCTACACAAAGGTTTTGACCGCCATCTTGTCCAATGCAAAGCTGGCCGCCCGGTTGCGGTACGAGCCGGCCGAGTACGACGTGCCGGTGGACGAGGCCTTGCGATTGGAACCGTATGGGATTCCCGGCTACCTTCTCCACACGCCGGGTCACACGCCCGGGTCGGTTAGCGCCATCATCGACGATGAAATCGGCATCGTCGGCGATGCGATGTTCGGCATCTTTCCGGGATTGGTGTTTCCTCCTTTTGCGGTTGACGTCCCGTTGATGGTGAAAAGCTGGAAAAATCTCCTGGATACGGGTTGCAGCACCTTTCTGCCGGCCCATGGTTCGGAGCGAAGCGCGGAACTTTTAAAGAACCAGTATGACAAGTACAGGAAACTGTACAATTCGTGATCTTTTCGATACCAGAATGGATCGTCTCGCAAAAAGCTTTTTCAGGCTGCGAACGGCCATACATCCCAAAGGAACTGTTCGTCATTCCCGCGGAGGTGGGAATCCAGTGATTCAAAAAAGTATCTGGATGCCTGCCTGCGCAGAGCCTGCCCCTGCGGAGGCAGGGGCATGACGTGATGTGGCGATTTTCAAAATAATTGATGCTCAGGTTTTTGGGACTGGCGGCACTTCAGATCGTGTGCCGGGAAAGGGGTGCGATGAAGGATTTCAATGGCAAAACCGTTTTGCTGACCGGGGCCTCGGGGGGAATCGGGCGCCATATCGCCCGGCTTTTCGCCGAAAGGGGCGTCAATCTGGCCCTGGCGGCCACGGCCCGGTCCGAGGAGAAATTAACGGCGCTGGCAAAAGAAGTCGCGTCGGCCGGCGCCCAAAGCATGGTTGTGACCGCGGACATCACCGATGCCGCCCAGCGGAGCGAAATGATCCGGCAGGCCGAAGACCGGTTTGGCCCCGTGGACATTCTGATCAACAATGCCGGCATCGAAGAGGTCATGGCCTTTCATCTTCTCACGGAAGAGAACCTGGCCCGGATTATTGAAATCAATCTCAATTCCCCCCTGGCCCTGGCCCGCGAGGTCCTTTCCGGTATGCTGGAACGCCGGCGAGGGTCTATCGTCAATGTCTCTTCGCTCTCGGGAAAGGTGCCCGTCGCTTATAGCGCGGTCTATTCGGCCACCAAGGCGGGCCTGATCGCATGGAACAAGGCCATGGGCGATGAACTGGCGGGAACCGGTGTTCGGATGTCGGTGGTTTGTCCGACCTACGTGGCCGGCGAGGGGATGCATGCCGCCTACGGGGTGGCCGCCCCCAAACTTGCCGGCGAGGTCACGCCCGAAGCGGTGGCCAAAGCGGTGCTTCGGGCCCTGGAGAAAAACGTGTCGGAAATTCTGGTGACCGCCGGCCCCATGCGCCCCCTGCTGGCGATCCGTGAACTCTTTCCCGGGTTCGAAAACTTTCTTATGAAACGCATCGGCATGGGCGATTTTCTTCGCCGCAGGGCCGAAGGGGCCGAACGGTCCCGGCAGTCGGAAAACCATGGGAGGGGGGCATGAAGCACCTGATGGCGGTGGATTCGGAACTGTTCGACCTGGCGCTCATGGAGGCCGACCGGATCGAAACCACCCTGGATCTCATTGCGGCTGAAAGCCATGCCCACCCGGCGGTCATGGAGGCCCTGGGCTCGGTTTTTACCACGAAAACCACTGAGGGGTATCCCGGCCGGCGGTTTCATGCCGGGTGTGTTCACGCCGACACGGTGGAGACCCTGGCCGTGGAACGCTGCAAAGCGCTGTTCGGGGCCGAACACGCCAACGTCCAGCCCCACAGCGGCACTTCGGCCAACCTGGCCGTCTATTTTTCGGTCCTGGATGTCGGCGATAAAATCCTTTCCATGGATCTTTCGGCAGGTGGTCATCTTTCCCACGGACACCGGGCTTCGGTCACCAGCCGATGCTTCCGCTTCGAACACTACGGGGTCGATGCGAAGAGTGAATGCATCGATTACGAAGATGTACGCCGCCGAGCCAAGGCCTTTGGCCCCAAAATGATCGTCGCCGGCGCCAGTTCCTATCCCCGACTTATCGATTATGGAAAGATGGCGAAAATCGCCAAAGAGGTCTCGGCCTATTTTTTCGTGGACATGGCGCATCTGGCCGGCCTGGTGGCTGCCGGAGTCATTCCCAGCCCCGTGCCTCACAGCGACTTTGTTTCCTTTAGCTGCTACAAGACCCTCATGGGCGGCCGTGGCGGCGTGATCCTGTGCCGTGACCCATTTGCCCGAAAGGTGGACAGCGCCATCTTTCCGGGCTGCCAGGGAACGGCCGCCGTCAATTTCATCGCTGCCAAGGCGGTGGCCTTCAAACTGGCTCAGACCGAGGAATTCCGACGCATTCAGCGGCTCACCCTGGAAAACGCTGTGAATCTGGCCGCCGCTCTGGAAGAAAAAAGATACCGGATTGTCACCGGAGGGACCGATAACCACCAGGTACTGATGGACCTGTCCGGGCAGGGTGTTTCAGGGGCTACGGCTGAAACCGTACTGGAGTCGGTGGGCATTGTCGCCAACCGCAATGTTATTCCAGGCGATGCCGGCCGGGCCGGGCAAGTCAGCGGTCTTCGGCTGGGCACTTCGGCGGTGGCGGCGCGCAAAATGGAGCGACCGGAAATGGATCGGATTGCCGACCTGATTTGCCGGACCATTGAAAATCGCGGCCAGGGTAAGATGCTCTCGGCAGTGGAGAGTGATGTCTGCGATCTGTGCCGGGCTTTTCCGGTCTATAGCGTTTGGCAGAAAAACGATACGATGCCGGTGGGTCGGTAGGTTTTACCAGCCAAGGCAACACTTCCAAAATCGACGGTTCCAAACGCTATAATATTTTGGTCGTAATGACTTTGCTCCGATGCCTGATGGATTGAAATGCAGGCCTTGCCTTTTCCAATATGGCCTTCTTAAACCTATAATCAAAGAGGATTTGTATTTCCAACATTGATGATACCCGCTTTGGGCATTTATCGCAGTTATCGATCCGGTAAGAGGGCGAAAGGTATGGCCGAGATGGGCGAAAAGGGATTCGCAATTGCGGCATTGAAAAGAAGAGAACCGTTGCTCTGGATCAACCCGGAACTGGCGCCCAGTCAGAAAGTCCTCACCGGGCTCCCCCTCGGCGGCCGGCATATCAAGGCGGCCGAGGCGCGCCTTCGGTGGTTTGCGCCGCTGCTGAGCCATCTGTTCCCCGAGCTGAAATCTTCCGGCGGGATCATCGAGTCCGCCCTGGTGCCGGTGCCGGCCATGCAGGCGGCCATGGAACGCTACGGGAAAGAAGCCCGGTCGGGCCGTCTCTGGATCAAGGCCGATTGCGACCTGCCCGTGGCCGGATCGGTCAAGGCCCGGGGCGGGATTTACGAAGTGCTCCTTTTTGCCGAAACCCTGGCCCGGGAAAAGGGACTGCTCAATTCCGGCCAGACTGCGATTCGGCTCGGTGAGCCCGATGTCCGGGATGTCTTTGCGGGATATATCGTGGCTGTGGGGAGCACCGGGAACCTGGGGCTTGCCATCGGGACCATGGCCGCGGCCCTGGGATTTAAAGCCGTGGTGCATATGTCGGCCGATGCCAAGGCCTGGAAAAAGCGCCGGCTGCGGGACCGCGGGGTGACCGTGGTGGAACACGATGCCGATTACGGCAGCGCTGTCCGGGCTGGCCGGGACCAGGCTGCAGGCGACCCGAATACCTATTTCGTGGATGACGAGGATTCCGAGGCGCTCTTTCTCGGCTATAGCGTGGCCGCCTTGAGACTGCAAACGCAACTGGCAGAACAGAACAGGGAGGTGGACGGGGACCATCCCCTCTTTGTCTATCTCCCCTGCGGGGTGGGCGGTGCGCCCGGGGGGATCGCCTTTGGGCTCAAGCACGTTTTCGGCGATGACGTCCACTGCTTTTTTGCCGAGCCGGTCCAAGCCCCTTGTGTGCTGCTGGCCATGACCGCCGGCCCGGACCTGTCCGTTTACGACATGGGCCTGACCGTTGACACCGAAGCCGACGGGCTGGCGGTGGGCCAGGCGTCAAAGCTGGTCACCGGTCTGATGCGGCACCTGGTCTCCGGCATCTTCACCGTCGATGACGACGATCTGTTCCGATACCTCACCTTCCTGTACCGGGAGGAGCAAATCCGGATCGAACCTTCGGCCGCTGCCGGCTTTGCCGGACCGGACTTTCTGCTGAATAGCTCTCGGGGGAAATCTTATCTCCAGCGGCACCAGCTCAACGATCGACTGGACCAGGCGACCCATCTGGTCTGGACCACTGGTGGGCGCCTGGTGCCGGACGACGCGTTCGCCGGTTTTTTACACCGGGGCAACGCCTTAATCTGATCCCTGTCTGATCAGAATTTTTCGAGGCCTGCCTTTACGGCGGCCAGGATGCGATCGATTTCGTCCTTTGTGGCGATCAAGGCCGGTGCAAAGTTCATGATGGTGTTGTTCCCCGGCAGGCTGGTGTTGGTTCTGCCCACCAGGACACCCTCGGCCGCCACGTTGGACATGATGCGGGCCATATCCGCTTCGCTGATCGGCTGCTTTGTCGTCTTGTCTTTTACGAATTCCAGACCGCAGAAGAGACCCCTGCCGCGAACGTTTCCGACAATGGGCATATCGGAAAGGGTCTGTAGACCCTCGAGAAGGTAAGCCCCCATGACCCGACTGTTTCTCAACAGCTTTTCTTCTTCCACAATTCTCAAGGTTTCCAGCGCAGCCGACATGGCAGCGGCACATCCCCCGTAGGTGCTGATATCCCGGAAGTAGTTCATTCGTTCTTTCTCAACGCTCGGATCGCTGAGGAATTTATCATAGATCTCGTTGGTTACGGCGGTTACCGACAGCGGCATATAGGATGCTGCCACGCCTTTGGCCATGGTGACCATGTCCGGCCGCATGTCGTAGTGCTGAAAGCCCCAGAACGTACCGGTGCGACCGAATCCGCAAACCACCTCGTCCATGATCAGGTAGACGCCGTATTTGTCACAGATCTGACGAAGGATAGGGTAGTACTCCGGCACGGGCACGATGATCCCGCCCCCTGCCGTAATGGGTTCCACGATGCAGGCGCCCACAGTATCGGGTCCCTCTTTGAGAATTGTATCCTCGACGCAGCGGGCACATTCGATGTTACAATCCGGATAGGATTTGCCAAAGGCGCATCGATAGCAAAGCGCATGGGGAAAACCGGCGAAGCCTTCCAGAAATGGGCCAAAATCCTGTTTTCGTTCGTCCTGACCGGTGGCGCTCAGGGCGCCGATGGTGGTGCCGTGGTAGTCTCGATCCCGGTAGAGAATTTTAAATTTGCCCTTGCGTGTGAGGTCGATATTCGACAGTTGCCGAATCATCTTAAAGGCCTTTTCATTGGCCTCAGAGCCACTGTTGGAAAAAAAGATCTTTCCAAAGCCGGGGAGAAGTCCGATGAGCTTTTTCGCGTATTTAATGGCGGGAATCGTACCGACGGTACCGGCATAGTAGGGCAAAATGTTTAATTGATCATAGACGGCCCGGGCAATGCTTTCCCGTCCGAAGCCGACGATGACCCCCCACACCCCCCCGGACGTGGCATCGAGGTATTCCCGTCCGCGGATATCCTTGATGATGAGCCCATCGGCCTGGGCGACAATCATCTGCTCGCCTTTTTTAAACACGCTGTGCGGCTTAATGTGATGCCAGAGAAATTCCCGGTCACCCTTAACCATTTCTTCGATGTCGTATTGGAGACCTTCATTGTTAGCCGTCATCATGTGACCTCCTTTTAATAGTCAGTAGGAATCCACGTCCTGTAATCGTGGTCATTGTCAATTGGCGATGCCGATAGAATCGCCGACAAATGCCTAAAATGCGCTAAAGTTTGAAATGCCTAAAATTGCGGAGTCGCTTCGCTCCGTCACTTTTTAAGCTAAGATATGGCAGAATTCCTTAATTTTAGGCATTTTAGGCACTTCAAACTTCAAGCATCCGGGACAGCCCCTTCCAGGGGCAAACCAAAGCCCGGTCTTCCGGGCCATAATTGCTTACAGCACCAGTTCCGAAGCTTCGGTGATGTCATAGCGAAGCTTTAAAAAATCCATGTCCGTGGGCTCCCGGGGCCGTTCCAGCCCAACGGTGTACTCGGGTCCCATTGTTCCCGGAAGTTTGCTCCTCATGGTGACAATGCGGTCGCCTAAAATCAGTGCTTCGTCGATATTGTTCGTCACAAACACAACGGTCCGTTTTTCCGCCTGCCAGATTCGTTCGGTTTCTTTTTCCATGAACAGGCGGGTTTGGGCATCGAGCTGGCCGAAGGGTTCATCGAGCAGCATCACATTGGGTTTGTTTGCATAGGCTCGGGCAATGCCGACCCGCTGTTTCATGCCGCCGGAGAGTTGATGGGGGTAGTGTTTTTCAAAGCCTTTGAGTCCGACCAGATCGATGTAGTGGTGGGCGATTTCCAGCCGCTCTTTTTTCGGCACGCCTTGCAACTTCGGCCCCATTTCCACATTGCCCAGCACGGTTCGCCACGCAAAAAGCATGTAGCTTTGGAACACGAGCCCACGATCCGGTCCCGGGTGGGTAATTGCTTTGCCATCGAGAAACGCCTGGCCGTCTGTCGGCACTTCCAGGCCGGCAATAATTCGGAGCAGGGTGCTTTTGCCGCACTGGCCGGGTCCGAGGATCACCAAAAATTCGTTGTCGTGAACCTTCAGGGAAACGTCTTTAAGAACCCGGACCTGCTGGGTTCCTTTCTGGATGAATGTTTTTTGAATATTTTCGCAGACAATTTTTGCGCTGCCGTTTTCTCGATTATCCATGGCCCTGTTTTTCTCCCTTTGGGTTGGCTTTGCGCGGCCCGGCATCGGCTGATGGTCCCAAAGTCCAGGCGTGTCGGTTTGTGGTGCGGCCGATTATAGCCCTTCGATATGCCGCTTCCAGGGGCAGAGCACCCGTTCAAGCCCGGATACCATCAGGGTGGTCAACCAGGCCACCAGTGCGATGACCAGCATGCCGCCGATCACCAGCGCGGGCTTGGTCTGTTTCATCCCCTGAACGATGATCCATCCCAGGCCGGACCGGGCGCTGACCAGTTCCGCTGCCAGCACGCAGGTCCAGGCAATGCTCAGGGAGATTTGCAGGCCTGCAAAAATGGCCGGGAAAGCGGCCGGGAAACTGACCTGAAGGATTTCATCCTTGCGGTTGCCGCCCAGGGCTCGGATGACGTCGTAGAGTTCCGGCTCGATCAATCGGATGCCGTTGTAAGAGTTCAACAGACAGGGAACAAACGTGCCGATGACAATGATAAAGACCTTTGACGGTTCTCCAATGCCGAACCACAAAATGGCAATGGAAATCCAGGCAATGGGCGGCATGGGTTTGAAGAGGTCGAACACCGGCTTGACGATGGCATTGACCGTCCGATTCAATGCCATGAACAGGCCCAGTGGAATGGCGACAACGGCAGCCAGGGAAAACCCGATAAAAATGCGTTGGGTGCTGGCCCAGGCGTGTCCCAGAAGGGTTTTCCCCGCCAGCTTGATTCCCATCAGACGATAGAGCTCTTTGAACACCTCGTATGGGGTGGCCAGGGATTTGCCGAGAAACCGCTCCTTGGCCACCCAGTGCCAGATCAATAGAAATAACACGCTGGATACGACATAAAGAAAATACTCGTTGCGGATCAGGCGGATAAGTGAAAATTTCTGTTTTTCCCGAACTGACAAAATAATCTCATTGGCGACCGATTCCGTTGCCATGGGCATTACCTCCTGATTCCGGCCAGTAAGCGTTTTTCGACGACGTCGATCGCCACGCCGATAAGGGCCCCGCCGATGCCGACGGTGACCATGCCCAGAACGACCATCTCCGGGAGCGCCAGGCGGCGGCCCATGCTGATGAGAAACCCGAGGCCCTGGTCGGCGGCCAGCAGTTCCGCGCCCACGAGGTTGGTCCAGCAATAGGCCAGGGAGATCTGCAGGGCGCCGAAAACCATGGGCAGGGCCGAAGGAACGCAAATTTTTGTAAATATCTGCCAGTCACTGGCCCCATAGGTGCGGGCCATCTGGATTAAAACCGGGTTGGTCATGTTCACGCCGACCCAGGCATTGATGACGCAGGGAACGATGCCTGCAATCCAGATAATGAACACCTTGCCCCAGAGGCCGATGCCGAACCAGAAAATGCAAAGGGGAATCCAGGCGATGGGGGGGATGGGACGGATCAGTTCAAAGATCGGTCGGAACAATCCCCGAACCGTGGTAAACCAGCCCATGAGCAGCCCGAGCGGCAGTCCAAAAAGCAAGGCGAGCAGGTATCCGATGCCGGCCTCTTTGAGGCTCATCCATGCATGCTGGTGCAGCAGCGCCCCGTCCGGGTTGACATGGGTCAATTTGTAAATGAACAGCTTGACCACCTGGGAGGGGGCCGCCAGCATGGTCGAAGGCACGATGCCGGTCTTTACAATGAACTCCCAGGATCCGAAGAATGCGCAAATGCTCAGCAAGGGAAGGATCTTCATGTAAAGCGGGGTTCGGACTGTTACTTCCTCGTAAGCCATGGGCAACCATCCTCTTTGGCAGGGTGTTGAAAGCCAATTCGGCTTGAATCGAAATGATCGCTTTGCCGGTACCGGGGACCGGGATTGAAAATTGCGATCCCCGGTAGCGGTCTACCGTTTTATTTGTAAGGGGGAATGGGCGTTTTTACCAGTTTCAGATACTTGTCCGTGATCCAGTCACCCTTGGTTACTTTGGCCAGTTCGGCGTCGGTGATACGGCCATTGGCATGCAGGAGCAGTTCAGCGATCAATCGCTCAATGGTTTGTGCCCGGCTCTCGCCATTGGATGCGTTGAAGATTTTCAACTGTTGGTCCAGTTTCCAGACCGGGTGCATCTCGATGTCTTTTTTGGCGTCTGCGTAGCTGTATTCCATGCCGGCCCATTCCTGATACATGCGCTGGAACAGCTTGATGTTTTCATCCGTGGCGCCTTCATCGGCCAATTTGTTGATGCCCCGGAACATCACGCGAAGGAACTTGGCCACGATGGCGGGATTCTTTTCGCAGAAATCTTTGTCGCCGACAAAATTGATCGGCAGCGCAGCGCCGGCCTTGTCCACATTGGAGACTTCGATCCACCCGTTGGCTTCGGCTTTGTAGCTATAGGGTGCCCACAGGCAGGCAAAATCACCGACCCCGGAGTCGAAAGCCGCCATGATGGACGACTGGTCCATTTGCTTGACGATGACGTCGCTGTCTTTCAGACCCATGGTCTTCAGATAGGTGGTCATGGCAAAGTGGGCCGAGGAGGCGGTGGTCACCAGAAAGGTTTTGCCTTTGACATCAACGGGTTTTCCCAGGACTTTCGGATGGTTCTTGTTCCATCCTTTTGTTTTGACCACCGCAGCGTCCGGGCGGGCAAAGACCGTGTTGAGAAAGGACTCGTTGTTGCCAAGACCGATCATTTGAGCACCGAAGCGTAACGATCCCATCACATGGGGGACGCCGCCCGTGGCACCGAGAACCCACTGCTTGGCCGGCAGGGCTTCCAATTGTGACATGCCGCTTTCAAAATAGAGCAATTCAAAGTCCAGGCCTTCTTCCTTGTCCCAGCCTTTCTCCTTGGCATACCATCCGAAGAAAAGCTCGTGTTCGGGCATCCAGCAGGTGGATAGTTTGACCAGATCCTTGGCGGACGCGGGGCCAGTTACCGTGAACATGCACGCAAGCGCTACGGCCAATGCTAATATAAAAAGTTTTCGTTTCATTTGCCCTCCTCCGTTTTCACTTTTAGGAAAAAATAGCCTGTGTTTCACAGTCTGCGAATGCTTCAAGATGGATTTCTTTTGCCCTCCTTTCTTTACGGCGAAAGCCCTCCGGCGGGAGAGAATCCCGGATCCATGCCATTGGGCTACCACCATCGAATCAGTTCGGTCACCTGTTTTCGGATTGCCACAAACTCAGGATCCAGCATGCTGCGAGGGTGCGGCAGGTTCACCGGGACCTCCGCCTTGATGCCGGTCGGCTTGTTGCTCAGGACCAGGATCCGTTCGGCCATATAAACGGCCTCTTCGATGTTGTGGGTCACAAAAACGACGGTGCTTTTCAATGTCTTCCAGAGCTTGATCAGTTCGTCTTCGAGGTAGAAGCGCAGTTTGACGTCCAGCTGGCCGTAGGGTTCATCCATGAGCAGCAGGTCGGGGCTTACAGCAAACGCCCGGGCAACGGCGATACGCTGCATCATGCTGGCCGAAACCTGGTTGGGGTAGAGGTGGGCGGTGTCGGTCAGGCCCACCAGCTTTAAGATGCTGTCGAGCTTTTCGTTCAGCTCTTCTTTGGGGAATTTTTTGACTTCCATTCCGTAGGCGACGTTTTGCCTGACGGTCCGCCAGGGCAGGCAGGTCGGTTCTTGAAAAACAAAGGAGATGTTGTGCTTTCTCGGATCGGCGATTTCCTTGTCGATGAAGATGTCACCGTCACTGCTCGGCATCAGCTTGGAGAGGCAATTGAGGAAGGTCGTTTTGCCGCAACCGGTGGGGCCGACGATGGCCAAAAATTCGCCTTGGGCCACATTGAAGCTGATTTGGTCAAGGACTACCAGGTCGCCGAACTGTTTGGTCAGGTTCTTAACCTCGATTTTAGTTCTTCTGCCGGAATCGGATTCCACACGACCTCCTTTGTTTATGTCCCTGGCCACGCATGACTAAAGCCGGCCCACTGTAAAAGAGTCAGGAAGCCACACAGCTGCGGACGGATGCGCTATCCTGCCGGGGTGCGGCCCCCTCTTTGTCCTGACTGGCTGGTGGGGCGAAACGGATGGTGGCAATTTTGTTCTGGGTGAAAAAGTCGATGCCGTCTTTGCCTTGAACCTTGTCGGTGCCCAGGTGAGAGTCCTTGATGCCGCCAAAAGGCAGGTAGGGGTGCGGCGCGGGAATCCCCACATTGACGCCCACCATGCCCACATCCGCCTCGGAGATGAATCGTTCCGCATAATAAAGGCTTTGCGTAAAGATGCAGGCCCCGTTTCCGAACGCCTGATCCCGAATCAACTGCAGGGCGTCCTCAAGTCCGCTGATTTTCATCAGCGAAACAACGGGACCGAAGATCTCCTCTTTGGCGATGGTCCGGCACGGGGTGACATCGGCAAAAATGGTCGGCCCGACGTAGTAGCCGTTTTTGCAATCCTTTGACACCTTCGGATTGCGGCCGTCGAGAACCAGCCGGGACCCTTCCTGGACGCCAATTTCGATGTAATGCGCGATCTTTTGTTTGGCCGCTGCGCTGACGACCGGTCCCATGAATACATCCGGATCCATGGCGCCGCCGACACGGACGGTTTTTGAGGCCGCTAGGACGCGATCGATCAGTTCATCATAGATTTCAGGAACGGCGGCGACAATGGATCCGGCCAGGCATCGTTGCCCCGCCGACCCGTAGCAGGAGTGAATGAAGTTTTCGATGAACACGTCCCAGTGCACATCTTCCATGACCACCAGGACATTCTTGGCGCCGCCCAGAAGCATGGACCGTTTGCCACCGCGGCCGCAGCCCGCGGCCATAATTTTGGCCGTCGGGGTGGAGCCCACCAGGCAGATGCCGCTGACCCGCCGGTCTTCATACCAGGGCGAGACCATGTTGCGATTGCCGTGAACGATGTTGATCACGCCTTTGGGCAGTTTGATATCGGTGAAAATGGCACCCATTTTCTGCATGAAGTAGGGTGACTGGGTGGAGGGTTTAAATACAAAGGTGTTGCCGACACCGATGGCAAAGGGGATGAACCATCCGAACACAAGAGCCGGGAAATTGAAGGGCGCCACGCCGCAAAAGACGCCCAGGGGGGACTTGATCACCCGGCCGTTGATGTTGCCGGCAATATGATCCAGAGCCTCGCCTTGAATCAGCGTTGGGATGCCACAGGCGGTTTCCAGGATCTCAACGACACGCTGCACTTCCCCTCGGGCTTCACTGATGTGTTTTCCCTGATCCACGGCGATGGCCTGGGCCAGTTCTTCTTTCTTTTCGATCATGGCATGGCGAAGGTCGTAGAGATAGCCCATCCTTTTGCTGAGAGGCAGGCTTTTCCAGGCCTCATAGGCGTTGTGACAGGATTCAACCGCTGCGATGGATGTTTCCGGCTTGGACAAGGGCACTTCACCGATTTGCTCGCCGGTGGAGGGGTTGAAAAGGGGCGCATGTTCTACCCCCGATTCCTCGATCCATTCGCCATCAATGTAGTTTCGTATCTTAAACCACGCGCTCATGGGGTTTCCTTTTTTAATTTGCCATTGAAATCCATGCCCTCAAGGCATGGTCAGAGTCAATTGGCTATGCCGTTTCATTTGTCGTGCAATGCCTAAAATGCACTAAAGTGTGAAATGCCTAAAATTGTGGAGTCGCTTCGCTCCGGTTTTTTAAGCTAAGATATGGCAGAATTCCTTAATTTTAGGCATTTTAGGCAATTTAGGCATTTCGAACTGAAAGCGCAGGATCGCAGCCCCTTCTAGGGGCAACCCAAAGCCTGGTCCTCTGGGCCAGGATTCTTTACTCATACCTGTGATGATGACGGGACCGGGCACCGCCCGGTCCCGTCCAAGGAGTATCTATTTGGCGTTGAGGTGTGCGTATTTGTCCAGGTAGCGCACCGGCATGTTCAGCGCATCCCGCCGGAAGGGTTCGGCAAGAACTTCCTCGCCCCCCTGAACGATGGCGTTGATGACGCAGGGCTTGCCCGAGGCGATGGCTTCTTTCATCACGTCACCGACCTGATCGGGGTGATCGACCCGAAA